>CABHPA010000141.1 GCA_902168245.1 Candidatus Melainabacteria bacterium | reverse complement strand
CAGTAGCTTCAAAGGTAACGGCTTGCCCTTGGACTCCAGGCGGGTGAATTGATGCGTGCAGGATTTGCACTTCCAGCGCTGCTTGCCTCTGGCAAACCCATTCTTTACAACCGCAACATGTCGACAAAAAGGACAAAAAGGACGCTCCATCTCTACCCCACCCCCCTACAAACTCAACACCCTCATTATATCATTACTTGGTTTGGAATCTCGGCGATGTGCAGCCGGATCATTTTCCAATCTTCTAACTCGGAAAATGAATCCGGCAACTCGTTCAGCAAGGATAGTCCTCCTCTAATGTAGATGGATAGTTCTAATCCGTTTTCAGCAATTGCACATGCTTTTGCCCTGTAGTCTTTAATTTCCTTGAATGTCGCCTTACTATCTGAGCCATTGATCTCATCCCAAACACCAGAATTCACCAGAAATTTGACAGCGCCTCTCATGTCAGCGGGTGAATAGTTTGGATCAATTAATGTCTTCAGTACTAATATTGCTATCAGATACCGGCACTTGAGAACCTTTTGGAGTATTTTTAATACTGCTTCGCTGAAGAAGTTACGTTGCACAGATACAAAATCTTTTACTTTTGAACAAACTCGCACAGAAAAAGTTTTTGTATCTCGCATTAGACTAAAAGTAATAAAAACAATATATTGAAAATTTATTGTCGTTGCTTGAGGTATGGTATTCCCACAAAATTGCCCCAATGGGGGCGGTGCTGCAATTTTTTGAGAAGAAACGGATTTTTGCCTTATCCCTTCGGAGCTTTAAGCGGCATAGAGTCCGGACTTTCTATGAATCATGCGCATTTCGCCCTTGGACGCCATGGCTTGTCAGAAGGAGATTGCCCAAACCATCGTGGACAAGAACGCATAAAAAGGAAATTGATTCAGAAATGCCCCGTTAAAAGCAGTGTCCTGAGTAACTCGCTTCCATTTCCGTGTGTTTTTTAGCGTTTGCGGGCGGGTTTTGCGATGGCGGCCACACGTGGATTTTCAGGTTTTCCAGCAAGGTGCTGACGCATTGCGACCAGGACGCTTTCAGGGCCGCGTCCCGGCAAGCCTGCCGGGTGATATTGCCGCTTTGCAAGTTCTCCCAGGCTTGCACAGCCTTCTCTTTCAGGTCGGCATCGTTTTCGGCCAGAAAGCCGGTTTGCCCGCCCGGCTCAATCACGTCTTTGGGGCCGGTGACGTTAAAACCCACCACCGGCAAGCCGGACGCCATGGCTTCCAGCATAACCAATCCCAGGGTGTCGGCCTTACTGGGAAACATGAACACATCGCTGCTGGCATAGTAGCCGCCCAGTTCATCGCCGTAACGCGGGCCGGTAAACATAACCTGGGGATATTTCCTTTTCAGCTTCGCCAGGGAAAGCCCCGCGCCTTCCGGCCCCACCACCAGCTTGGTGCCGGGTAAACCGGCCTTCAGGAAGGCTTCGATGTTCTTTTCGGAAGATACCCGCCCCACAAACAGGTAAAAAGGGCGTGGACGATTTTCAAGGCGCTGGCTTTTCAAGAAATCCTGCCGCTCCCGCTCGGAAAACAGCCGGAAGCGATTGGCGTCCACCACCTGCTTCCATAGCACCATGTTGCGGAAGCCGTTCTTTTTCAAATCTTCTAATAGCGACGGGGTAATCACCAGCACGGCGCCCTGTGGAAGTTTTTAAGCAATTTGCGGGTCCAGGCAAGGGGCAGGCCAAAGTGCCGCTTCAGATACTCATCCCACTTAATGCTGTAGCTGGTGGTAAAAGGAATGCCATTTTTCAGGCAGTAGTGCTTGGTGGCCCAGCCCAACGGACCTTCGGTCATAATGAAAATTCGTTCAGGCTGAAGCGCCTCGATTTTTTTGGCCATCCGTTTTTTCAGCCCCACTGGGTGGCTGATCCGCATATCCGGGTAATTGGTGGGCATGGTGGGAAACAGCGCTGGATGCAACACTTCCACCCGGTATTGGCGTTCCTCCAGTTCTCTGGTCAGGTTGTGGATGGCGGTGGAAACCCCGTTTACCTGGTTCCAGGTTTCGCTCACAATCAGGATGCGGCCTCCGGCGACCGGGGCGGCTTGAAATCCCCTTTCATGCGTATTGATTGACGCTGCGCGCCCCGGCGCTTGAGGCGCAATTCTGGGTTGCCGCCAGGTGAACGGAAGCAGTTTGAGCATAAACCCACACTTTCAGTTTATAGAATCTGGCAACGGTTACAGCGCCGTAGCTTGCCACTGGGAAAACTAGAAACCCACTAAAACCTGAATATTGGCCCCTGCACCCACTGCGTGTATCAAAAATGGAGATAGAAAATATTTCTAGAGGATTGTGATAAAGGATTATAACCCCTCAATGCCATGTGGCAAGTGGAAGTTGCAAAGCGCATTGTGGGGCGTTGTTTCAGTCTGGTTCAACCGTGTTGGGCTTTGTAATTTTGGTGATTTTTTAGATTCGCCAGAATGGGGGGGAATCGCCCGGCACGGCGATTGGGCCATTAAATGGGTAAGCCCGCAATTTTTCTTTCCGATTGTTTTTAGTTTTTGAAGATGGCAATTCAATGGCTGAACGTCCATTGACCCAATTTAAAAGGATGGGTTATTTATTTTAGAAAAACAGGTTTACATTTTGTATTGGTAATTGACTACGTATTTGAAGGTGTGATTAATTCTTAGACAGATAGCAGGTGATGTTCAAATTCAAGTTGTAATCATATATAAGACGTTATACATCAAGACATAGTGGAAGTTTAGTCAATGTCATTCGGAAATAGCCCTTTCAGGCAACCTCAGCAGCCAATGCAACCACCCGCTCAAAGCGAAGAGGAAAAATTGCTGGCCGAAAAAAAGCGGCAATTTGAAAGCGAAATGAAAAAAGCCCAGGAAGAGCTCAAGAAACAGGGCCGCGATGTTTTTGTCAGAAGTTCCGAGGCGGTAAAACTTGGCAATTAAAGCTTTACGCGCCAATTGGGCAGTGTTTGGCGCGAAGGGTTAGGGCAGGGTAAATAGCGCTGCAACGCGCTGACAGGGAAAAAGGCTCCTGTTTGTTTTGCCAATCGAAGTGAACTGTTTTTAGCCGATATTGCGCTGATAGAGCCTTTCTAAAGGCTAGTCAGTTTGCCTGCGTGAACATCTATAAGAAAGCCGGTAGAGTCTATAATTCTTTTAAAATGGAATTTAACAGGCTATATGCCTATTTTAAAAGGATGTTTTAATGCCTGTGACAGGTTCAAGGCATTAAAAATGTGGCCTGAAAACCAAATCGGTGGACAGTCATACTTTTTGATTGTTCTGAACGGCATATATATCAATGCCTTCAAACAAGGCTCAGCCGGTACTTACAGGTTGCGTATCGCGCTAATGGAAGGCATGGTGTAAATCATAGGCTGAGAATTTTGAGAAATGTATGTATAATGGAAATCGAGTACCCATTTGCATCCAATTCCATTCAAAAAAAAAGCGCGTTACACCTATGACGACTTTCAATCTATTATTGGCTTCCGAGTTTGACGAGACGCACCACTGGTTGGCTCAGTACCTTCGCGCGCAGCAAGCGCCGGTGCATGTCATTCGGGCGACGAACTGGGACGCCCTGTTTGAGCAAAACAGCGGCCAGCCGATCCATTTTCTGCTGTCGGACTCCGCTTCGATGGCCTTGCCGTTTCAGGGCGTGTTCGAATATGCCCAGTCGGTGCATTTTTCGGGAACCTTTTGCCTGTTGCTGGATGGGCCGGAAGAATCCGTCATGGCTTCGGCGTTGGGGCTGGGCATTACCACCTTCGTTCAAAAACACCATTTAATGCCGCTGGTGCATTTGCTGCAAAACGCCCAGCTTAATCAGTCCCGGGATCCGCGCCCCTTGTACAGCGCCGAGATCCTGGAATCGTTCCTGAAGGAATCCAGCGACGCCATTTGGGTGAAGAACACCGCGGGCCGTTATCTGTTGATTAACCCGGCAGGGGCCAGGTTCCTGGGCAGGCCGGTGCATGAGATCCTGGGCAAGACGGATCGGGACGTTTTTCCGCCGGAAGCCGCCGAAAGAATCTGTCAAAGCGACCAGAAAGTGCTGGAAACCGGCGAAACGCATACGGTGGAAGATAAACTCAGCACCATGGACGGCCAGAAACGGGCTTTCCTGGCTGTGAAAGGGGTGTTCAAAGATCAGTTCGGCAAACCGCAAGGCATTTTGGGAACGGTGCGGGATATCACGGCCCGCGTTCATGCCGAGGAAACCCTGCAGTATTATACTGCCCGGCTGGAGCAGAGCAATAAGGATCTGGAGCAGTTCGCGATGATCGCTTCGCATGACTTGCAAGCGCCGCTGCGGAAAATCCAGGTGTTTTCCGAGATGCTGATGACCCAGGATGGCGAAGACGCCGAGGATACCCGACAGCGCATCCAGACGACCATTTTTAAAATGCAGCAGTTGATAACCGATTTGCTCTCCCTGTCCCAGGTGCATCGTAAAGGCCGCACTTTCCAGGCCGTTTCACTGGACAATGTGGTTGAAAATGTGTTAGGCACCTTGGAAACGGCCATTCAGGAGCAGAACGCCACTGTTAACGTGGGCTACCTGGGCATGGTGCAGGGAGATCCCGTTCAGTTGGAACAGCTTTTCCAGAACCTTTTAACCAACAGCCTGAAGTTTAAAAAGCAAAATGAGGCCTGCCTGATTCGCATTAAGGGAGAAGCCCTGCTGAACGGGTTTTGCCAGATTTCGATCCAGGACAACGGGATTGGCTTCTCTGAAAAGGACTGTAAAACCATTTTTCAGCCCTTTCAGCGCCTGCATTCGGCCAATGTCTATCCCGGCACGGGCATCGGCTTATCCATTTGCCAGCGCATCGTGGAGCGGCATGGTGGGCAGTTGACCGCCACCAGCCAGGAAGGGCAGGGCGCTACGTTTTTTGTTTATCTGCCGGTTCAAGCGCAACCGCAGCAGCAGGGTAACGAGATTTCCAGTCTACAGCCCCCTGCCTGGCAATCCTCCATGCTGTCCCAGGCGCCATCCCAGGCTTTTAACGCCAAGCTGAACCAACCCAGCTTGGAATAATACTCGTTTAGACTCAAAACGGTTTCAAAGCGGAAAAAGCCGGAAGAGGCGGGTTAAGCTTGGCGCTTTGGCAAGCCTCTGCGTTATGCTGGTATTGGTGCGGTTTCAATTGCCCATTATTCGGATGGGCTGATTTTAACGCTTACTTAAATTGAAAATGCAATTTTACCCGAATCGCTCGTTGGCTATTGACGTGGGGAGCCGTTGATCAAGAATAGGGATCAAGCCTGAATTGAATTATCTTTTGACTGTTTTTTGGCCGGGCCGGTTTTGCCTTGGAGCCTGCTATAAGCCCTTCCCGCCCGGTTGTGGACGGCATAATTTCCTCCCCCCAATGACCAAAACTCAAATGGAAATGGTGACGCAATGAGACTGCACTCCCACTTATCCCCCTTGTTATTCGGTATGACCTCTCGCTCTAGAAGCCGTTCGTTCAGTAGTTATGGTGCCCACTCATATGCCACCACTCCCATTTATGCATCGGATTCGGTGACGATCTACTCTACCGGTTCCCGTCCGCCAGTTGTCATCACCCCTGCACCAGTGCCTGTGTTATTCCCCGGCCCGCCGCCTCCCGGAATGTTCGGTCCCCCGCCTCCAGGAATGATGTTTGCCCCTCCGCCTCCCGAGCTTGTGATGCAAGATATGGAGCGCCGTCGACGCCACCAGGAATGGGTGGAACATCGTCGTCAACACCCGCCAGACGAGCCTTTGGGTATTAATGCGCCTCCTGAGCCGAATGTATACAGCCGAAAGGCCAAGCGTGAAGAGGTGGGGCGCACGGGGTTTTCACGCGCGACCAACAGAGGGCAGGATGGCGTCTTTTTTGATCCGAGGAAAGGTGATTTTAAACATGGCAAAGCACCAAGGGATATTCCCAAGACTTATGGAGATAAGCTAATCGGCCCTGCCAACAGTGTTTTTACCACCACAGGAGGAGAAGGGCGTCGGCCAATCGATCCAACTGAAATGAATGAAGCGACCATGCGCGCCATTCAAAAGGCTGGGCGAGACAAAAAACGAGAAAAAGAAAAAACTCCCAGGAAGGATACCAGGTCATCGTCCGGGCATCACCATTCCCGCTCCGTAGCCCAGCCAACCGCTTTTGTTTACAATACTGGCAATGGAAGTTCCTCCTCCAAGCGCCATCCATCCTCATCCCATCGGCCCAAGAATTATTCCACCTCTGACCTGCCAAGCCAAGTCAAGTCCGCTTCCAAGGGAAAAGGGCCGTGGAGTGGGTGGGCTAAAGGCGCAAAAGACTTGCTGAAACGTCTTTAATAGTTGTGGACGGTTGCCCGTGGGTTAACACGCCTCTGTGTGCTTACCGAATGCAAGGCGAGCTTTCGCCCGAAAGGTTGCCATAGGCTGCTGGTTGGGAGATTCCTGCCTGTAAATATTGCAAAATGCCTTCGGCGGCTTGCCTGCCTTCATAAACGGCGGTCACAACCAAATCCGAGCCTCGCACCATGTCCCCACCCGCAAACACGGCCGGGTTGGTAGTCTGGTAGGGGAATTGACTTTCCGCAGGGGCCAGCACCCGGCCGGTTTCATCGGTATCAATGCCGTATTGCGTGAACCAGGGAGCCGGATTGGGCTGGAAGCCGAAGGCCAGCACCACCGCATCGGCGGGAATGGTTTGTTCTGAGCCTGGAACCACTTGCGGCGTCCGGCGCCCCTTGGCGTCCGGCTGGCCCATTTCCGTGGAGACAACCCGCACCCCGGTGACGGCGGTTCCCCCTAAAATCGCTTCGGGCTGGGCGTTCCAGATGAATTGTACTCCCTCCTCCTTGGCGTTGGCCACCTCTCGCCGGGAACCGGGCATATTGGCCTCATCCCGCCGGTAGATGCACGTAACGCTGGAGGCTCCTTGCCGAATGGCGGTGCGGACGCAGTCCATGGCCGTGTCGCCGCCGCCCAGAACAACCACGTCCTGATCCTTGAATTGAACCCATTCCTGCCCGTCCGGCATCCAGCCCATGTGGTGTCGGATATTGGAAACCAGGTAAGGCAACGCCTGATGCACACCCGGCAATGCCTCGCCGGGGAAATTCCCGCGCCGCATGGCGTAGGTTCCCAAGCCCAGGAACACGGCGTCATACGCCTCAATTAACTGGCCCAGGGACGTATCTTTCCCCACCCGGTGATTCAGGATAAACGTAACGCCCATTTCCTCCAGCATCGCCCGACGGCGCAACACCACCTCTTTTTCCAGCTTGAAGGGCGGAATGCCGAAGGTGAGCAACCCGCCGATTTCGGGTTGCTGATCGTACACCACCGGGTGAACGCCGTTTCGCACCAGAATATCCGCGCAGGCTAATCCAGCGGGGCCAGCCCCCACCACTGCCACGCGCTTGCCGGTGGGCGGAACGTTGACCGTAGGACGCCATCCTTGGCGAAAGGCCTCTTCGCTGATGAATTGCTCTATGGAGCCGATGGTGACCGCGCCAAACCCGTCATGCAGGGTGCAAGCGCCTTCGCACAAACGATCTTGCGGGCAAATGCGGCCGCAAATTTCCGGCAGGCTGTTGGTCTGGTTGGAGAGTTCGGCGGCGGCGATTACATTGCCTTCCGAAAGCAGTTTGAGCCATTCGGGAATATGGTTGGTGACGGGGCATTGCCATTTGCAATAAGGCACCCCGCAGCCCAGGCACCGATTGGCCTGGGAAACGGCCATGTTGTTTTCGTACTGCGTGTAAATTTCGCCGAAACTTTGAATCCGCAGGTCATGCCGCTTTTTTACCGGCTCTTGCCGGGGGACTTCCAGGTAATGGTGGGCGTTCTTGGTGGGCATTGGGTCTCCTTTGGCAATCAGGCGGCGATGTTGATCAGGCCGAGCAGGGTTTCCATTTCGGTCGCCTTCGGTTTCACCAGCCAGAACTTATCCACATACGCCGGGAAGTTGTGGAGAATGGTCTGTCCCCAGGGGCTGCATGTTTCCGAAACGAACGTCTGGATTAATTTGTACAGGTGGCTGTTCCACTCCTCGCGATCCTCGGTGTGGATGCGGTGGATGTCTACCAGCTCGTGGTTGTAGCGATCCACGAAGCGATCGTCGAGATCCAGCACGTAGGCGAACCCTCCGGTCATCCCCGCGCCGAAATTATAGCCGGTAGAGCCTAGCACAGCCACCACGCCGCCGGTCATATATTCGCAGCCGTGGTTGCCAGTGCCTTCCACCACCGCAATGGCGCCGGAATTGCGCACCGCGAAACGCTCGCCCGCAATGCCCGCCGCGTACAGGCGACCGCCCGTGGCCCCGTACAGGCAGGTGTTGCCGATAATGGGCGTTTCCTGGCTGTTGAACCGGCTGGCCCGATCCGGGTAAATAACCAGTTTGCCGCCCGCCATGCCCTTGCCCACATAATCGTTGGCGTCGCCCTTCAAAATCATGTGCAGACCCTGGATGTTCCATGCCCCGAAGCTTTGCCCGGCCGTACCGCTCAGGTGAATGGTAATCGGGCTGTCTTTCAATCCCGCATCGCCGTAGCGCCGGGCAATCTCGCCGGAAATACCCGCGCCCACCGAGCGGTGGATGTTCTGCACCGTGTAGGAGAAAATGCCGCCGGTGCGATTTTCGATGGACGGCAATACATCTTGAAGCATTTTTGGGGTGAGCGGCGCTTCTTCCGGCGGGTTGTTATGCGGCTGGGTGCAGTACTGGGGCTTATCCGCCAGCATGTCGGGCCGCGCCAGCAAGGGCGATAAATCCAGATGCCGTTGCTTGTCCGTTTGCCCTTCTAGCGTTGTCAGCAGTTCTGTATGGCCGATGATGTCTTCCAGCCGGGTCGCGCCCAGAAAGGCCAGCCATTGTCGTACCTCTTCCGCCACGAATCGGAAATAATGAACCACCCGCTCCACGTCGCCCTGAAAATGGTGCATTCTGAGCTGCGTGTTCTGGGTCGCCACGCCGGTGGCGCAATTGTTCAGGTGGCAAATGCGCAGGTATTTGCAGCCCAGCGCAATTAAGGGAGCGGTGCCAAAACCGAAGCTCTCCGCGCCCAGGATGGCCGCCTTAATCACGTCCAGCCCGGTCTTGAAACCGCCATCGGCCTGCAAGCGGACTTTATCCCGCAAGTTGTTGGCGCGCAACACCTGGTGGGTTTCCGCCAATCCCAGTTCCCACGGGCTACCGGCGTATTTTACGGAAGTCAGCGGGCTGGCCCCCGTGCCGCCATCGTAACCGGCAATTGTAATCAGGTCGGCGTAGGTTTTGGCCACGCCTGCGGCCACCGTCCCAACGCCCGGTTCAGACACTAGCTTGACGGATACCAGCGCCTGCGGGTTGACCTGCTTGAGGTCAAAAATCAACTGGGCCAAGTCCTCAATGGAATAAATATCATGGTGCGGCGGCGGGGAAATCAATGGCGTACCGGGCAACGTGCAACGCAGGCGCGCAATCAGCTCGGTCACCTTATGCGCCGGAAGCTGCCCGCCCTCGCCGGGCTTTGCGCCCTGGGCCATCTTGATCTGCAACACATCGGCGTTCACCAGGTAGGCGGGCGTTACCCCGAACCGACCGGACGCGATTTGCTTGATGCGGGAGACTTTATCGGTTCCGTAACGGGCGCTGTCCTCGCCGCCCTCGCCGGAGTTGGAGCGCCCCCCGATGCGGTTCATGGCCAGCGCCAGGGTTTCATGCGCCTCTGGGGATAACGATCCCAGTGACATGGCGGCGGTATCGAACCGGCGCATAATATTTTCAGCCGGTTCCACTTCGTCCAGCGCAATTTGGGCCTTCGCTGGCGACAGTTGCAGCAAATCCCGAATCACCGTGGGCGGGCGATGGTTCACCAGGTTGGCGTAACGCTGGTAGTCGCTCGTATCCCCGCTTTTAACCGCCGCTTGAAGTGCTGTGACCACCTCCGGGTTAAAGGCATGGTATTCCGACTTGGGCAAAAACTTCAGCAGCCCACCAGGCAGGATAGGCTTGGCCGGGTTCCAGGCGGTAGCATGCAGTTGCCGCTGATCGGCTTCCAAATCGTCAAAGGTCGCGCCCTGAATCCGGCTGGTCAAGCCCGGAAAACAGGTGTCCACCACTTCTTCATGCAGCCCGATGGCCTCGAACAATTGCGCGCCCCGGTAGCTGTTGATGGTGGAAATCCCCATTTTGGAAAGAATTTTAAACAGACCCTTGTTGATGCCCTTGCGATAGGCATGCATGAGTTGCGCCGCCGAGCGTTGAGCCACTTGTTTCTGTTCAATCAGCCCGGCCAGGCATTGATACGCCAGGTATGGGTACACCGCAGTCGCCCCAAAGCCAATGAGTACGGCGAAATGGTGCGGATCCCGCGCGGTGGCGGTTTCAACCACCAAGTTGGCGGAACAGCGCAAGCCTGCCTGCCCCAGCCGGTGATGCGCCGCGCCGGTGGCCAGGGCTGCATGCACGGGAATGCGATCGGCGGCGATATTGCGATCGGAGAGGATCAGGATTACGCGCCCTTGCCGGGCCGCCGCTTCCGCTTCATCGGCGATGCGCTGGATGGCCTCCCGCAGGTTGCCGGACAGGGGGTAGGTAATGTCAATCACCTGGTGGGAAAATTCGGGGGCATCCATCGCCATAAGCTGCCGAAACATGCTGTGGGACAGCACGGGCGAATAAATATCGATGCGCGAAGCGAATTCCGGGCGCTCGGCCAGGGGGTTGTACTCCCGGCCAAAGCAGGTGCGAAGGGACATGACCGTTTTTTCCCGCAGCGAATCGATCGGCGGGTTGGTGACTTGCGCGAATTGCTGCCGGAAATACTCATAGAGGGAGCGCACCTGCCTGGAAAGCACCGGCAACGCCGTGTCGTCTCCCATGGAACCCACCGCCTCCTGGGCGGTTTCCGCCAGAACCCGAAGCACCTGATCCAGTTCCTCGTGCGTGACCAGGAACTCCTTCTGGTAGGTGGCTAACTGGGTGGCAGGCACCGAAACGGCGCTGAGATCCTCCTGGTCCATTTGGGTGTTGAGGTAGCGGGCATGCTCGCTTAACCATTGCCGATACGGTTTTCTCACCTTGAGTTGCCGATCGATCTCATCCGTTTCTTGCAGGATGCCGGTTTCCAGATCCAGGCAGAGCATGTCGCCCGGCCCCAGGCGACCTTTGCGGATCACGTCTTCGGGCTGATAGTCGTATACCCCGATTTCAGAGGCGACGGTCAGGTGGCCGTCGCGGGTTATTACGTACCGGGCGGGGCGCAGGCCGTTGCGATCCATGGTGCAAAGCGCGTGGCGGCCATCGGTGATTACCAACCCGGCGGGGCCGTCCCAAGGGTCCATAAACAGGGAATAATACTCGTACATGGCCCGCAATTCGGGATCCATGGCGTCCCGGTTCTGCCATGCGGAAGGCACCAACACCCGAATCGCCAGGCGAAGATCCATTCCGCCCGCCACCAGGCCTTCCAGCATGTTGTCCAGAATCATGGAATCGGAGCCATGCGTGGTTCCCAGCGGAAGGGCGTCCTGAAAATCCGGTATCAGTTCGGAGGCGAACAGGCTGCTTCTGGAAACCGCCCAGTTCTGGTTGCCGTTGATGGTGTTAATTTCCCCGTTATGGGCAATATATCTAAACGGTTGCGCCAGCCGCCATTCCGGCCAGGTGTTGGTGGAAAACCGCTGGTGGTACAAGCACAAGGCAGATTCAAAGCGGGTATCCATCAAGTCCGGGTAAAACACGGGCAGGTTCGCAGGCAGGATCATGCCCTTGTAAATAATGGTGCGGCTGGACAGGCTGCACACGTAAAACGCTTTATCCTCGGCCTCCAGGGCTTTTTCCACCCGGCGACGGGCCATAAACAGGCGGCGCTCAAATTCCGGGGATGAATCCATCGATTCCGGCGCGTTGATGAACACCTGCACGATTCGCGGCAGCGTTTCCAGCGCCTGGACGCCGCATACTTCGGGGTTCACCGGGACATCCCGCACACCGGCCACGCTGCATCCTTCCGCCTGGATGGACTGGATCAGCAAGTCCAGGGAGCGGGCGGCCTGCTCCGGGTTTGGGTTCAGGAACAGTTGTCCAACGGCGAAGCGTTCGGCCAGCGCCATGCCTTGTTCCGCCGCCACTTCCCGAAAGAAGCGTTGCGGCATGCCGAGCAACAGGCCGCAGCCGTCGCCCGTCTTGCCGTCCGGGGCCACCGCGCCGCGATGCGCCAGGCGAGCCAGGGATTGAATGGAGGTTTGCACCAACCAGTGCGATGGCTGGTTTTCCAGGTGCGCCATCAGGCCGAAACCGCAACTGTCCCGTTCAAATTCAGGTTTGTATAGTCCCCAAGAGAAAGCCTGGTGGTTCATCCGTACTTCCTAACCGAACATCCTAAAACTGATCCCAAGGTGTGAAATTTACAACAATATTATTGTCTATAGCACAATAACATTTTAGGTCGCTCAAATAAAGCATTCTGCCAAAATAGCCTTATAATCGCCTCGGGATTTCTTTAAGAAAGTTTATAAACCATAGCCCGTTCGCTTGAATGCGGACTGAAACGCGACAGCCGGACTCAATTGCCCGGCTGTCGCGTTTGAATTGATTGATCGGGTTCCTAGCGCTGGGGCTTTTCCCGAATCCATTTGGTGGCGACCCATTTTTCGCCCTCTGTGACCGCGATGGAGGCATGCAAGCTGCTCCAGTCCTCTTCCCCGTTGGGCAACACGTTGTAAAACAGGACGGCATTCCCCTGGATGGGTACGATTTTAATGCCATGCTTCACAAAGTGCGTTTCGCCGCCTGATTTGGGCGTGTTCAGGTACAGCAGGCAGGTGGCGATCCGTTGCCCGCCATAGGCCAAGGTGTCCTTGCAACTGGGGTTGGTGGGGGCGAAAAAGTCGATGTGGGGGCTATAGTACTGGCCCACCTGATAATTAAGGAGTTGCATGGATTCCCCATGCAGGGTAGGCAGATTGACCAGGGCCGCGATTCGACGTTCAATATCCGCCAGCATAGGGGTTTGGCCAATCGGCAAAAAGGAGCTTGAGCTGTCCCGCAGGCGGGAATTGGTGTGCAACGCGCCATCCCCGTCCGGATATACCTGGGAGGGCGCCAATAAGCCCTCTCCCAAATGAATCAGGTGCTGGCATTCTTCCGGCGACAAAAAGCCTTCAAGAAGCGTAATTCTGGGACATATAGCAATTTCTTCGCAAACTTTTGCTGGCATTCGGTCGCCCTCCAATTTTAATGCCCAAAAAAATAAAACCAAAGTTTCCAATCTTTAATAGAATAAAAACAATTAAAAAATGGAAAATGCTTTCCTATTTACAAACTTACACAGAGTTATAGAACGCCCCGCCTGGAATGCTGGATGCCGTTACCGCCGAGGCAAATGCGCCTGCTGGCCCTGTTGCGCTATCTACACCATACAGCGGAAGCGCATTGTGCCATGAGCCGTTATGGTACAAGAGAATCTCTTGACATTGGTGGTACGACCGCACACGCAGGTTTGTATGAGGCTGAGCATGTCGCGTTTTGGAGACTCATAGCCCTTTGTTTACAAAGCCGCCTATAGCCCAGGAATTGGATTCCCCATGAAAATTGCTATTTCTACCACGGTCAAGAACCTGGATTCTTCATTTAACACCTGGGTTCAGTACCACCTGACCCTGGTGGATCAACTTTTTGTATTTTGCGATAACCATGTGGAGCTTCAGTTGCCCTTTCTGCCAAAGGCTTCGAATATTCATTATTTCCCAGGTTCCCAAACCAGGCTGTACGATTCACCCATTGACAACAATATGGTGCGACAGGACGAGAATATCCAGCAAACCGTTAAAGCCTGCCTTGATATGGGTATTGACTGGCTGATTCACATTGATATGGATGAGCTTATGTGCGCCACCCGCCTGGAGCTTGAGGTGTTATTCTGCAACCCGGCGGTAGGCCAGGTGCTATTCACCAACCATGAGGCGATTCCGGTATGGGCATCGGATAACGTGTTTGAGGATTGCCGTTACTTTAAGGTGAACGGCCAGCATAACCGGTGGAGCCATGATCCCTGGTTTTTTCTGGCTTATGTCAACGGCAAGGGGGCCGGGCGCGTGCATCCGGGGTTATGTTCCATAGGGCCGCACCAGTTCGGCAATATTAAGGGAGAGACCTTGAAATATCTCCCCAAGCCGTTTGTATTGCATTATCCCAACTGCACCTTCGATCTCTGGAAGCGGAAATACGAAAACCTGGGGGTTTTTAGCGACTTCTGGTTTTCCGATCCGAACAAGCCCAACACGATTACGTTTTACATGGCTTCACGGGATGTATACCAGCAATGCGTTAAAACCGGAGATTTCACTGAGGCGGAAGCGTTTTTTAACCGCCTGATCCCACCGCCGGAACTGATGGAGCAACTGGTGGCACAAGGCATCCTGATGAAACTGGATCCGTTGAGGAAGTTGGCGCCGCATGGTTCGCCGGTATACGAAGCATAGGCGGCGTTTGTCATCTCCAGTATTTGTACGATACCTTTTGCCGCTTTACTCTCTAAAATCTACTAAGGAAGGCGGTCGTCAATCGCCGGGTTGGATTCACGCCAAGCTTATTTCCCAAGCTTATTAAGGACTGCTTCTATGTCTAGCAACGATCCCATTCTGAAAGATTTGGTTGATATCCTTCAGTACATCGCTTCAAAAGAAGACTTTATCGGGCATGCGTCCCGCAAAAACAATGAATTGTCCGAGGCGTTGAAAGGTTTGGCCACCCGGTTTTTGGACGCTGCCAACGGCTTTTCCCCCGACCCCAATAAAAATGGCGAGTTTCGTTTACTGCAATTATTATCCGGCCTGAATTTCACTACGGTTTTTGATGTGGGAACCTATACCGGCAACTGGGCGCTTGCGGCCAGGAATTACTTCCCGCAAGCCAAAATTCATGCCTTTGAGCTTTCCCCGACCACATTCCCAATCACCCAGCAGCATTTGCAGGGTGAAAATTTTATCCTCAATAATTTTGGTTTGGCCAATACCACCACCTGGGCAAACTATAAAGACTACGAGCCGGACAGCGCCTTTAACACCTTGCTCAACAACGCCACCTTTTATGAATATTACCTCGCCGCCAAAGACATCAGCGCAAACGTGACCACCGGGGATGCTTATTGCGCCACCTGCCAAGTGGAATCGATTGATTACCTTAAAATCGATGTGGAAGGCGCCGAACATCTGGTTGTGCTGGGATTCGACGAGATGCTGAAGGCCAGGAAAATCCGTTGTGTGCAGTTTGAATACGGCTACCAAAACTCGGATGCCTATTTCCTGATGAAGGATTTTTACAACTTTTTCAATGAGCGCGGTTATATTGTGGGTAAAATTTGCCCGGATGGCGTGGAATTTACCAACTTTCACTACGAGCTGAATAATTTTAAATCCGGCCCGCAGTTTTTGGCGATTCCGGCTTATGATACCGATTTAATCAAATTATTGAAGCGCCATAAATAATGCAAGCCGAACCGGAACCGCCCAAAGCCGGTGTCGCTTAGCTGAATAGCCTCAACGGCAATAAACGCTTAAGCCAGCCTGCTTGCTCCTCTTGTCCCGTTGCCTGTTCGGGTTTCACATAATCAATTTTCCGTTTATGGGTCAGCACCGGCTGAATTGGCACCGGCAAAGGCAGCCAGTTCGTCATAAAGTCCATCAGTCCGGCGCTGCGACGAGACCAGAAATCGTTAAATCCTTGTCGTATCTCGTTTCGGTAAGGCGCGGCGTGTTCGTTGCCCTGAAGCATGGAAAGCAGGGTCATTCGCTCGGTATCGTCAATGTTTTCGTGGAAAGTGGTATACCAGGGGTTTAACTGGTGGGCAATAGGCAGCTTGTATAGTTTTGCCGCAGTCAACAGGCCCCTGCTCGCGTTTTCGGCGCCTGGGGTCAAGCCGAACGCAAGCGCCTGTACGGTTTCTCTGGAGAATCCCGCTGCCCGTAGCGCCCACAGGGAACCCATGGCGGGGCCGACGATCGTGTAAGCCTTGGCGGATGCCTGAAGGCCAATACGCGCCATCATGTCCTGGGTGGCCATTCTGTCGATATGCGCCTTCACCGCTTTTTCGTCGTTCGGGTCGATATCGGCGGGTAGCTTTAGTCGGCCTGCTTTTAACGCCTCGTTGTAGGACATCATGACTCTCGGCTTGGTATAGCCGTAATTGAGCGGGATGGAAAGCGCGGTGCCCAGTGCGGTGGCGCCTGAGGCGATTCCCAGTTCCCAGGTCGGGGTGTCTCTTTTGCTGAACGGGATTGCCGTGCCCAGCGAGAACAGGCCGCCCAACGCCGCGCCTTGCACCGCAGAGAATTGCGCGGTACCCACCGACATTCCCGCGGGGCCGTCGGCGTCCCGCTTGAAGAATAGCTTGAGGCGCTGGCCGATGGTTGGTTTTTGATCCTGCCCAAAGACGTCTTTGGGTGTGTTTTTCAGGCCCATGCCTTTCAAATCCGCTTCCAGCGAACCTTGTTCCCCCTGCCAGTTATCGTAGGCGTCCACCAGGCTCATCAGCGCCCAGTTCGCCCAGTAACTGCCCTGGGTCATAATGTGCTCGCCCTCTTTGGGGTGCGGTATCAGATGCTCAATCATCGTTTCGCCGCCGATGCCCACCACGGCGCCTTTGGCCAAGGCTGCAACGGTTTCTTTAATGTCAACCTGCTCGGCGTACTGCATGCTGATTACCTGGATAACCGCCAGCTTTGCCCGAAGCTCCCGCATGACCGGATCGGTTTTGTCGCGTAAACGCTCGTTCAGGAATTTTTCCAGCTTTTTGTCGGAGCATTTGAATTTAAAGACCTTGGCGTCGGCCAGCAGGTCAAAGCACTTCTGATCGGTTCCCTTCACCGTACAGTTCGGCCCCAGGCCGTTTTCGCCTTCGGTCAGCACGGCTTCAATAAAGGGCCATAAACAGGCTTCCTTGATTTCTACCATTTTTCCGTTTTTCAGCCTGACCTTGTCCGTAACCCGGAAGGTATCGACCAGCGGCTGAAGCACTTTTTCCTTAAACTTCCTGGTGTTCCTCACCTTGACGCTGACCACCGTATCCGGCGCAAAGTCGGGGATATCGGCCTCTTTGCCCTTGGTCATCATGGCCAGCAGCATTTTAAGGTTGCCATTGGCGCTGTGAACCTGTAACGGTATTTTTTGCGTATGCAACGGGGCGGGAGTACTCCAGGTGGCCAGATTTTTAATGCTTTGCCAAACCCCTTTGGGGTACACGTTGATTTCGGACTCCTTTTTGGTGAGAACCGCAAATCGATGCGGGTCTTTGGTGGGCGGAACCTTTCCCTTTTTAATGGCTTGCGCGAAATCCGCCTCGCTCATCTCTCGCTGATCAAGCGGCTGATGCCAGCTTTGGGATTGCAGCCATTTTCGGACGTCGATGGTTGTCGGGTAAGCAATCCCTTTTGCCGTGGCGTAGGCAACGCCCCGCCCTACCCAGGAAGGAATGGAGCCGGAGGCCTCCAGTTCATGACAGACGCTTTGGGTTTCGGAGTGCCCCACATCCAGATCCAATTGCCTTGCCCTTTGTAAAACCGGGTTTTCGCCGCCTTCCAGGTCATCGTTAATTAGAGATGCAGGTTGGCTGTCCGGCGTTTCTTTTTCGCTGAAGTCCAGGTTCACCAGTTTTTCCACCAGCGTGGGTAAATGCGGGGGCGCTTTGTAGAACCATTTAAACGGCGCGGCCACAATGTCCCCCGCGCTGCTCGGCAATGCCGCCGAGGCCAGGTACCTGAATTCGGGCTGCTGCGCCAACGCCACAAAAAGTCTTGCCTTGGCATCCAGTTCGGGAATTTTTTCATCGTCCTCGGTTTTCAGGTTATCCAAATCCACCCGCTTCTCAATCTGCTGCACGAGCCTCAATGCTTGATTCTGGGCATTGCGTTGTTGTTGTCGCTGTTCCGCTGGGGTAACCGGGCCTTTGGCGGCGCGATAGAGTTTTTGGCCGCTCCAGGAAACCAGGCTGAGCGGCAAGCTGACTGGCAACGTGAGCAACCGGTATAAATCCAGTGTAATGTTGCCGACCACATCGCCGGTGTTGGCGATGCCTGGCGGAATGTTCATCAAGAAGCCGCGCGGCGCTTCATGATTAATTTGCTCTTTGACTTTTTGCAATGAGGGCTTTTTATCAGGAGGTTGCTCCTCGTCTTTGTCCTCCGGGTGGTAAACTTCTTGGGCAAGGGTTTTGGCCTGCCTTTGCTTAATAGACTGGTAGTGGTAGGAGTCGTATGGATCGCCAGGCCAAAAACGAGGCTTTAATTCGCTGGAATCCGTGACAGCCATCCTGCCGAACCGCACCTGGGGGAGGGGCGCTAAAACTTTGTGCTGCCGGGTATTGAAACGGGGTTGCCGATTGAAGGAAGAATCATGAACGAATGACAAAATAAACCTACTACTTTCGTATCTTCGCGCAAAGCTGAATCACTGGAAACAGGATGCAAGCCAAGGCAAATTGACTGAAATAGTCAGCAAAACAACATGAAATAAATTTTTAAATAGAAACTAAGAGAACATTGCTTTAAAACTGCGAGTTGGCCCCAGAGGGAAAGATAAACTTCGCATGGAAAGCATACACGAGGATCGATATTTTTAACAACCTAAAAAATTTCCGGCGAAAACTTTTATTGCCCAAGTTGTTAAATAATAAAAAACAACATAACCAACGACCCCGGATTCATATGACTATAACTGGGCGCTTCGATAATGATAAGAGATTAATTCAGTCAGCCAGGCCTTTTAACTACGATCGATAAAAAATTTTTGTGGGCATCGCCAGGCACATTTTCTTAAATTGATGCCAGTAGACTGAACCACCGTTATACTCATGCATTATTCAGCGTGTACGCTTTTTTGCAGCTATGGTTTTTGCCTGCCTTTGCGTCAATCATTGCCTGCTGAATGCCCCTGCTTCCATCATTGAAAACAGAGGCATTCGATGATATTGATTATGAAATCTACAACCTATCCCCCGGTTCGCACCGAGTCGCCGGAGGCTTGCAGGGCTTTCATGGTAACGCCCAAGGCTTCCTGGATCTTGGCGGGGATGGCCTCCACGGTGTCCAGTGTGCAGAACGGGGACATGATGTAGGATTTAATCGCCACGATGGGTTTTCCGTAATCGCTGGAACGGTAGTTTTCGGTGAGCGACAGGGTGGCGCCACGGCCTTCCAGCGCTTCTTTGTAAAGATATTCCTGCACCCGGCGGTTCAGCTCGTTGTGTTTTTCCAGTTCGTCCGCGTAGGCGGGATTGCACATTTCGTTGCGGAAGGCGCTTTCTGCGTCCACGCCCTCCGGGTAGACCCGAAACAAGGTGACTGAGCCGTGGTTGTAGGTATTCACGCAGGTAATGTTGGGAAACACCTGTAGCGATTCCCTGAGTTGCTCGGCCATTTCCACCAGATGCCCCAGCAGTACCTGGTAGCCTTCTTTCCCGAACAACAGCAGGTTCGCCAGCGCCGCCAGCGGGGCGGCTCCGCCGCGTGAGGCTTCCAGGGTGTAGATGCCCGGACAATACTGGGCATCTTGCTTGATGTAGGGAATGGACTCTTCCGAGCGGTTGATTAATTCCAAATCGGGACGCTTTTTGAGCAGGAACAGACTGGATGTGTAGGGCGTAAAGCCGGTTTTGTGGAAATCAATGCCGATGGAATCGGCCAGGTGCAATTGCTTGATGCGCCGGGCGGAATCGGACAGGCGGCGCAGGGTGCGCACCGAGAAATTCAGGCTGTTTTTGGCGAAATCATAGTCGTTGAACACGCTCCAGATCCAGCCGATGACCGAATCGGCATGCACGTGCGGGGTATAGGCAAGCTGGTAGTCGCTGACGCACCGATCGCGGATTTCCACGATTTCGGGCAGAGGATCAATGCCGAAGGAATCGGTGGTGCCCATGGTGGCCACAATCGCCGCGACCTTGGCCCCGGATTCAATGGCCTCCCGCAGCTTTTGCTCGAAAATCGCGATATCCATGCTGTTGTTTTCATTGGTGGGGATGATGATCACGTTGTCCATCCCGATGCCCAGCCAGGCTGAAATGCTGAGCTTGCAGTAGTGGGCGGTTTCCGAGGCGATGACCACCGCGCGTTCCCGAATGCCGGTTTGCAGGGTGCCGGGGCAGGCTTTTTCAAGGCCGATTTTGGTGCCGTAAAAATTGGTGCCGGTTCCCCCGAAGGTAAACAGGCCCACGCTTTCCGTGGGGCTGTAGCCAATCAGGTTGGCGCAAATGCGGGATACTTCCTGTTCCGCCAAGCCCACCTTACTGCTGTATTCGATGCCGACCATGTTCGGGTTGTAAATGGCCCCGATCAGGTTGCCCACAATGGAGGGAATGGTGGTGGGCGGCACCACGTTGGTTTGCGCGTTCGGATGGCCCCAGACCGTCATGCCGCTAAGGTAATCGATGACCTGGTGAATCGACCATTCCACGTTGGAAAAATGCTCCGGGATCTGTTCCCAGGGTTGGCAGCCCGATTCGCCGCCGTCGCGGTAGCCCAGCACCGGGGCGCTACTTTTCAGTTCGTCCACCTGATCCAGCGCCCTTAGAATGGTGTGGATGAAGTACGCCTCATGCACCTTGTCCGTGGTGGGGGTGGGAAACGCCAGGCGGATTTTTTCCAGAATGCTTTTGTAGTCCGACATAATAAGACGAAGCTCCGGTCAGGGTGGTAAACTTGAATTGTCCTTGAGCGGTGATGCCTGCCAAGCCTTGCCGCTTGGCGCGATTGGGGGCGTAAAAGCCAACACGGCCCGGTGACGATTAAAACCAGTATACGCATAAAAACCGTTCGCGCCAAAAGTTGCGCTCTGTTCCAAGGGTTGCCCGACCCGTCGAAACAAGGTGGCGTATCTACACACAGAATTCTAGGGCGACGGGTTAATAGAAGGTAAACGTCAGACTGTTGTCCACCACGGTGCGGGTGGAGGCCATGTCATCCTTGGGGAAGGTGTAAGCCGTCCCTAAACCGAGGGCGTTCAGGTAGAACTGTTGATTGTCCTTTTTTGCTTGCGAAATCGCCCACGGGGGCCACGCCGTCCAGAACCACCTCGCCGTTGGCGGTGCGAATTTTCATGCTTTTCGTCGCGCTGTCGAGGAGGTTTTTGAAAGATTGAAGGAACGGTTCTGTCAGTCCGTTTTCTTTCAAATCTTATAAGATATATAAGCAATCATTTGGCGGGATTGATATCTTAACTGTGAATATTTAATAAATGTTAATGACTCCATTAAGCCAAGCGGCTTTAATGCCCTTCGTCACGGATGCCGATAATCAGGCTATCCTCTTTTACGGTGAGATCCATCCCCTGGAAAAAGTTCATGCCTAACAATCCGCTTAGCAACATGTCATCCCCATTGCCTAATTCCTGCACCACGGCATTCACTTCCGGCACCCGCACCTGTCCGATAGCCATGTTTTTCAGCTTGACCAGCGGCGCTTTAATGGCCCCGTTGGCTGTAATCAGGGAAATGCGCGGCGTGTCCGCAGTAATGGCGATGCCCAGTTTCTTGGCCATGCGCGGCGTAATCACCGTGTAGCTGGAACCCGTATCCACCAGGAAGGTGGCCATAATCTTGTCTTCAATCATGGTCGGAACGACCAAGCTGGTGTCAGGCTGTTCCATCAGCGGCACCACCACCTGCCTGGCTGGATGCGACTTTTGCTGAAGCCTCGACAGGTTTTCCTTTGCCAGGCTGGCAATCCATGGGTTGTTGGAATTGCTGGCCAGCTTGCTGAAAAAATCAGTCGCTTCCGCCACTTGCGTGTTCAATTCCTGCGCTTGGGCGATAGTCCCGATACTATTGCCCAATACGGCTACAAAAAGGCTGAATGATAGAATTCCGGCATGGATTCCCGCTTTAAGGCGCATTCAAACACTCCCGGATAGCAAAACTACCTACTCTCCGATTTTTCGACCAATCTTGCGACTACTTTAATTCCTGTTTCAGATAACCATATAATTCCGAGCCGCTGCATCCCCCGCCTAACCTAGGACTTACCAACACCATTGGGCATCGTGAAAAACGGGCAATCCCACCATTGGGCTATTCAAATACTTTTAATGCAAAACAGCAGGATGCCTGAAAAGGAACCCTGCTGTCGAATCAATTGGATAACCGATTATTTGACGGTTTTTTCAGCCGTTTTACGGGAGGCTTTTTGGGTTTTGACGGAAGCGTCGGCCACGGACTTTACGGTTTTTGGCTGTGCCGTGGATACCTGGATCTGTTTCCTGGCTTCCTCTATTTTCTTTGCGCTTTGCTTGTGGTGCGGCTTCACGCTGACCCGCGTGGTGTCCTTGCCCCAGGCGCGGTAGCTATCCGGCAGCAGCTCGGAACGAACCCCGAAGTGAACCCGCGCGGTCGGTTGCGCATTCGGTTCAATATCGGTACGGTTCATCATGCCAAACCCGAAATCCACGAAGCCTTGCATATATTGGCTCAAACGCGCCCGGACGCCCAGTCCGGCGCTGGCGAGGGTGGTTTCCGTGTTCCGGCGGACGTTACTGTTATCCAACCATGCACGTCCGTAATCGAAGAACGTGGCGCCCTGGATTCGATCGCCCAGCCAGGGGTTCACCTTATGCAGACCGGGTACCGGCCAGCGATGCTCCACCGAGAACTGGTAGCCGCGATCGCCTCTCAGCAAACCTTCGGTGTAACCGCGAACGCTGTATGCGCCCCCCAACTGGAATTGTTCGGCGGAAGGCAATGCGTCCGGCGTGTATTGCGCGTAGCTGCGCACAATCAGGAAGTTGCCCTTGGGCAGGCGGACAATGCGGTTCATCATGGTTTCCGCTTTCCAGAACTGGCGGTTTCCGCCAAACCAGGTTGTGCCGACCGAGGTTTGCGCCCGTGCGAACGTGCGGCCCCAACGATCGAATTTATCGAAGTTCAGGCCGAATTGCAGGCTGCGAATATCGTCCTGGCTGGTGCGGCTGTCATTCAGGAAGGAATTGATCCGCCGGAAGTTCAGCGCGGCATCTGCCACGAACATATGCTCGCGATCCAGCGGCTGGGAAACCATCAGGCCATAGTTGAACGCCTCCCCGATGATAGAGTTGTTGTCTTTTACCTTGGGCAGGTCAACGTTAACGCGGGTAAAGCCGAATGTTGCCCCGACTTCCGTGCCGAAGCGATTGATGGGCACAAAGTAGGAACCCAACGCGGTCTGCGTTCCGGCAGCGCCAATCCAGCGGGCGGTAAACCGATCGCCAATACCGCTGACGTTGCGATTAATCAGTTCGGTTCCCCAGCGCAGCGTACCGATGGTGGGACGGCCCTGGTTGTCGAAGGTCAAGCCGATTTGCCAAGGCTGGCGCTCTTCCACGTCCAATTTAATATCAGTTTTCCCGGCGGCCACGTTGGGAGACAAGGTGGCGCGCACCCGGAAGTCCCCCTGGCGGTTAATGCGGCGCAGGTTTTTTTCCAGCTTGGGAATGTTCAACGGATCGCCGGTTCCCTGATCCAGGTACCGGGCCACGATGCCGGTACGGTAGTATTTGTTCCCGGCAATGGAAATATCGCCCACCTGGCCTTCCAGAACTTTGATGACGACGCTGCCCTGGGTGACATCCTGCGGCGGGATGTAGGCCAGCGAGGTGAGGTAGCCTTTTTTGCGGTATTGCTCGTTAATTTTATCCACCAACTGCCCCAGGTCGTTCAGGGTCAATTCCTTGCCCTGGTAAGCGGCTATAATCGGCCCCAGAACGCTATTCCCAATCAGGGTATTGCCCTGAACCTCGATTTTATCCACATGGAACTGGTTACCGTCCAACTGCACAATGGCTGGCGGTTCCGGCACATCCAAGTTGATTTCGCTCTTGGGTTCCTTGGTGGTAATGTTTTGTTCCTGTTTTTTAAGCTGTTCCCCCAACGGAATATTGGCGGGGTTCGGCGTCAGCAAGCCGGGATTGGATTGATCTGGCACCTGGCTGATTTCCGGGCCGACCTGGGCGAAGGCGGGAATACTGGCGCTGAAGGCCAAGCCAAGGCCCGCTAACAATGAAAGCGTGAAACGACCTGTGGGATTGAAGGTTTTCATACTGTCAATCTTCTACCTATATCTTTGATTAATATTTTTTTGACTGAAACAAGCGCTCAACAGCCTGAAATAATCCAACTGCGTATTTCAACTGCTGGCAATGCTTGCTTGAGGATTATGTAAGTCGAGTTGTACGATTGAGTTATTAAGGTAAAGTGTGATTTGGCTTACAACAGAAAATCGCAACTAATCTAAAAACAACAGCTAGCCACGCAACCATTTGATGAATCTCTTTTAACAGAAAGATAGGCGATGCGTCTAGGAAAAAGATCTATAAACTTTTTTCGATTTTAATACTGGATTTTTTGCCATTTTGAGATAAAGTAAAGGCCGTACTAATGGTTGAGTTAAAAAGTTGAGTTATTTTGGGCTGTCTCTATTAAAAGAACGGTTAGTGGTTAAAGCTGGCGCTATCAAACAATAGTGTTCCTGGCTTTATATAAACTGACTGTCAGAGGTTCTGGCCTTACCGCAGCAAAAGCGCTTCTTACAAAAAAAAGCAAACATGCTTAATTGCAGCTAGCGACCTGCGCCATGTCACTGAAGTCTGCTAATCCACTCTTCTAAAAGGAGGTTGCGATATCCTATGGTTCCCCGTTGTCATTTCATGCGTCTGTTGACGCCTGCGTTTTTGGCCCTGAGCGTGGGGCTTTCCAGTTTTTCTCCGCTGGCTTTTGCCGATCCGGGCGATGTGAACGGCACGACCGATGCCCAGAACGTGCCGGGAGGAACCTATTACAACACGGCTGGCAACCACAGCACCTTTACCAACTCCGCCGGAACGGGGCTTTATATTAGTCCGTCCACCGTGGTGACAGGGCGCGAGGTCAGCGATTCTTCCAACCCTGCGGGCAGCATGACCGGGAACGGTGGTAACCTGCTGTTTGACGCCCCCGGCCAAGTGGTTCGGATCGACGGGCGAATTGATGTTAACGCCCTGCAAAACGGCAGTGGCGCTTATATCGGTAATGGTGGAACGGTCACTGTAAACGCAGCCTACCTCGATCAGAATGGCCAGATTTACGCCAGCGGCATCAACGGCGGCCATGTCCAGTTCAACGTGGGCAGCTTAACGATGGGGCCGGCTGCCGCGATTTTCGCCAACGGCGCGACTGGCAACGGTGGCGTGGTGACCCTGGGTGGCGGTTCCGGTGCAATTGACATCCAGCACGGGGCGATTGTGGACACTTCCGGCAAGGTGATCGGCGAGTACGACACCAATCTGATCACCATTCAGGGCGGTCTGATCAACATGAATGGCATTCTGATGGCCAACGGCATTCAGGACGGTGAAGGTAACGCGACCGATGGCGGCGGCATCTTGCTGATTGCCAATGGGCATACCACCGGCCTGGATTCCGATATGCTGAACCAGACTTCCTTTATGAGCGATGTGAAAGATAGCCTGCTGGCCCGTGATGCGGACTTGCGCAGCAGCCTGGACGGCTGGATTTCCATCGGTAGCCAGGGGCAAATTCTGGCGAACGGAGCCAATGGGCTGGCCGGTAAAGATGGCGGTTACGGCGGCCTGATTTACCTGCTGGCAAAATGCGGCATTAACAACCAGGGATTGATTCAGGCCAACGGCGGCAATGGCGGGGACGCCTCCGCCACCCAAGGCAATGTGGTTCTGGTTGAAGATGCGCCCGCTCAGCAGGGCATATTAGACAAAACTACGGCCTCTACAAGCCCTGAGTTAAAGCCCGGCGATTCTCAAAACGTAACCTTGGATAACAACAGCAACGGCAGTACTTTGTCCTCGATTCAGGCTCAAACCACTTACAATCAGGATGGTACAGTGACGGTTCGTTTTTATGATCCAGTTACCCAACAGTACCTGACGCCTACGACTACTGGCGGAACCGCAACGGTTGGCGCGAATGGTATCACCTTTGCTAACGGGGAAGGAACCTACTCCGGTACCTTGACTTTCACAAGTAATTATAACGGCGCAACCATCCAGTACACCCGTACAGTGGAAATTGCGGCTCGTTCTCACGGTTGTGACTGCGGGGACACTTCCGATGTGAATTTCATCGTGAAGGACGGCACCTACGAAATCGCGGCCAAAACCCATACCGAGCAGAATTCGGTGGGTCAGGCCGGTGGCGTTGGCGGTGACGGCGGCGGCATTATTTTTGAATACGGCAAAACCATGACCAATGACGGCGTGGTGGAAGCCAAAGGCGGCAACGGCGGTAAGGGTGGCAACGCCACGTCAAATGCTGCGGATGTAAACACCGCCCAGGGCGGCAACGGTGGCGATGGTGGTTATGGCGGCCTGATTGGCTTTATTGGCCCTGTGATTCCCACCAATTACAATGATTTGGGTAATGCGCACCTGAACGTGAACGGCGGCAACGGCGGGCAAGGTGGAACCGCGACCGCCCAGGAAGCCCAGAACGGCTTTGCGGGCAACCCCGGCGAAGCGGGCCTGATTGGTTACGTGCAACCTGAAGAGCCGATGTGCACCAGCGGTTGCGACGCCCCTGGCAACCCGCCGGGCGATCCGGAAGATCCGACGGACCCAACCCCGCCGACTACCATTACGCCCAACCTGCTGGGACTCTTTCAGGATAAGCGGCCGGTATTCAACGAGCCGGTCAACCGTCAGGTTCCGCCGCTCATGATTGCATTGGGCCAAAGCAAAATGTTCCTGGCCAAAACCTACACCTCCGTTACCCAGGAAATCCTGAACCTGGCGCTGAGAGAGTATAACCGCCTGCTGGCCATTGGCCGCCAGTCCGGTCAGGCCAGCGAAGAAGCCAAGGAATTGCTGCAACGCTCGGGCGTGGATAATGAAGTAGCGACCGCTTTGCTTGAGAAAATCAAGGATGGCAGGCTGCAAGCCAGCGATGTGGTGGTGAAGATGCTGAAGGAAATTTCCGAAAAACCCACGGAACAGCCTCAAAAAATCAGCGCCTTGACGCCCAAGAAATAAAAAAACGATATTTTTTCAAAACTTAAAAACAGCCGGTGTTAAAATACCGGCTGTTTTGTCTGTCGGCGGTTTGCAGCGGGTTTTGACTCAACGTAAAATCAAACGCTAACGGCTGATGTTGAGCGCAAACAGGATGATGTGGTTGATCCGGTCGGGAAACGGGTTATCCACCCCCACGTATTGATTTTGATAACCGAGTTCAGCATTGACGTGATTGTTGAATTTTCGGTTAATGCCCAGAAAGGCCCGGTTCTGGTCAAAACCTGCCGAAGGGCTTGGATTCACCGAGTTCAGGTTGACGAAAAATTCATCGTACCCCACAATCGACCATTTTTTGCTTTTACCAATGGGGTAGGCCAGCCGCAGCATATGCCGCAGCCGTACCGCAGTGCGGTCGCGGCCTTCAATAAAGCGCTCCTCCAGGCGGGTGCGGTTGACCATGCTCAGTTTTTTAAAGTCGTTTTCAATCAGCAACTGCTGAAACAGCCTGTTTTCGTGGAAAGAGGCGGGCGTAAAAAAACTATACCAGGCATACCCTTGCCATATGGACACATGGCGGTTAACGCGGTACCCCAATGCCGGGCGAAGTAGCAACGCGCTGAAATCGTCTTTTCGGCTCCCGCTGCCGTCCAGGTTGCCTTCGCGCGGTTGCGCTTCCATATAAGCCAGAATACGATGACCCGCCCCCAGAGAGGTTCGCAGGGTAATGACCTGCCATGCCTGCAAGTCATTGACCGCTTCCGGGCCAGGGGCGGCATGGGCTGCGGAAAGCAGGATCGCAAACGCCAAGCTTCCCAGCACCTGTAAAGCGCGAATGCGTTTCACGGTTCCCCTTTCGATTCGTCGATGATACCGTCCGCCTCGAATATTAGTGTAGCAGAGTTTTGGCGTGTATGACCTGAAGGTGGGTGGGATGCGCAAGAAGGGGGGATAGGGATGGCCAGACGTTTTACGTCACCTTCAGCCCATTGGCAGCGAGCCGGATAACAGCAGCATGACCTGTAGGATAATCAGGCCAATCAGCATCAGCAGGAAATAGAAAATCAAGGCTTCCTGTCTTGCGGATGGCCCTCTGAGGTATTCTTGCGTATATCGGGGCTCGGGGGTTTGGGAAGGGAACTCGTAACGGCGTGTGTGGGGAAAACCGAACCGCAGGAGTAAAATCAGCCAGACGGCAGGCAGCGTGTAAAGCCAAAAGGAGCCGCTGATTGCGGGATATACGCCCAGAAACCGGCTCCACCACAAATAGCTTGCCATCATCAGCCCGTAACCGGCCTTGATTTTGCGATCGGGGGAAAGGACCAGCAAAATCAGCATATTGACCAGCGTCAGGGCGACTATGAAATAGGCCATCAGGGAAAAAGCGTTCAGCATGGCGAGGTTTTCGATGGTTTTCGGGATAGGGGCAATGGACAACAAGGCCAGTATAGCCCATTTTGTGGGCTGTTTCCTATTCACCGGACGGGTAATGGGTTCAGGAAATGCGCGTGGGAATTCCGGCTGGGCTGCCTACCTGTATTTGGCCCTAGCGGCCCCGTGTGTAGCGGTGCTTGACCCCTGGCGGGAAATAATCCGGGTTTTCAAAAGGCAGCAATTCAATGTTTGGCGTCTGGTGATCGGTCGGGACGTAATGGGTAAATTCGCTGTTGAGCCGTTTGAGTTGCGTGAGGATGGAACTGGTGGCCTCTTGGCGCATTGCCCCGGTTGCGGTGATGCCCGGCGCCAGTTCCACGGCGATGCACAATTCCCGATCCTGATCCGTCGATTCCCGGTTTTCCATTACAAACTTGCCGGTAACCCACTCCTTGACCGGCGCTTGCTCCAGCCCGACGGAAATATTTTCGGGGTATATATTGGCCCCGAAAAAGGAGATAGTGAAATTGGAGCGCCCGAACACGTACACAAACGGCAGCGGGTAACTGCGGGCCTGGGAGCCGCTTTCGGTAGCCCAGGGCGTTTGCAAACTCGCCAGCGGGTTAAACCCGTGCGTTTGTAAAAAGCCCAGCATTTCATCGTACTGGATGATTCCGCCGGTATCCGCGATATGGTAGCGAATGAGCGGGATGCCGTTATCGCCCGTAAACAGCAGGGTGCCTTCATGCGTTTCAAAAAAGCGGCTGCTCGGATCGTATTGCAGCAAGGTGGGCAGGCGGGATTCCCCGAATAGCTGGCCGGCCGCCTCCGGATGCTCCGCCAGAAAGCGCCGGATGTGGATGCTGAGCGGCGTTTCATTGCCCAGCACTCCCGCGTCGGCCGTGCCGTACAGCGAGGCGAAATCAAAGCAGGGGTGCTTTGAGCCGATGCGCTCGGCCATTAAGGCGCGCCATTCTTCGCTGAAAACCTCCCCGGCCATCACCAGCCTGGTATGTAGGCTGCTCCAGTCGATTCCGCGCTGCAATCCCCGATCCACTACATCCTTGAGGAAAGGCGGGTAGCCCAGCAGCACGACTTGCTCAAAATACGGCCCCAGGGCGTCAATGATCCGGAAAATCTCATCCTTCTGGTTGCCGGGCGTCACCAGGGTGATGCGGTACCCCTTGAGCTGGAGATAACGACAGCATTGGGCGGTATACATGCCCCCCACCCAGTTTCCAAGCGCAAAGCAGACCACGGCCAGGGTGCTGCGATTCTGCGCGTTGAAGCTGTCCCGAAACACCTGCTCGAAGCGGCGGGCAATCAGCAACTCATCCTGCTGGCGGCGGGGCCAGAAGGCGGGCTGGCCGGTAGAGCCGGAAGACACGGCGATCATATCGCAAGCGTCCAGTTGGCCGTGTCGGCACAGTTCCGGCAGATTGTAACGGCGGAGATAGTTTTCCTTGGTCAGCAGGGGTAGTTTCTGAAAATCTTCGAAGGTCTCAACGGTTTTCGGGTCGATTCCATGGCGGGACAAAAAATCCTGATAGGCCGGTACATTCGCCGAAACGTCCTGAAACAGGGGCAATACAATCTCTGCCGGATTGGCCGGCGTGTTTTGGCTTAAACGCTCGTCAACCGATTGCCTCATGAATTCCTGCTGGGGCAGAAGCGCCGTTTCCATTTCTCGTGTGGGCATATCGAAAAATCCCCTTCGTCCAATCCATCAGCACTATCTTAGGTAAAAATCAGGGATTGCAAATGCCCAAAAACAATAAGCCAGGCTGTAGAGGTGAGTTGCCTATCCCTGCGGCAGGATCATCCCCAAGCGCTAGCGGTTTCCGTTTTCCACCTGGTGAATCACGCTTTGCGCCCGTTCCAGCGCGTCTTCCATTTTTAACTCGCTTAGCAAGGCTGGAGACAGGTTGCCCGTGTTTGCCTGAAGTTGTTCCAGCAAAATGCAGAGCGTCTTGAGAGAAAACAGCAGATCCGGCGAAGCGGCGAACAATCGGGCGTCCAAGGCGGCCTGGCGGCTGGTGGCCGGGCCGGTCAGTCCGACCGGATTGCCGCTTTCATCCAGAATGGCCATAAATTCGGAAATACGGGTAAATTCAAAAGTGGGTTTATAGTATCCAATTTTGTAATGGGTCATGGAGGCTCTCTTGCGGTGAAAAATACAATTTTAGTAGATGAAAAGTATTGATATTTTTGATAAATCAAAAAATATTTTAATTGGGTACCCTGTATACACAATAAGCGAAAGCCGGGCTAAGTCTATAAAATCCCTGATACAGAAGGGGTGGAGGTAAAAAGTGTTTACTTTATATAACCTAGTCGGGTAATGTTTCTTTTGAAAGAAAATAGTGGATAATATAAATTGGTATAATCCCCTATTCAGGTCTATAAACGTCGTTCTTTTATATATGAGTTTTGCCCGTTGGAAGATGCTTAATGCTTTCCGGATAGCCATTTTACCGTCATCTACAACCGACTGGATTATAGCAAAAGTTCCTCTTAAAGGACAGCGTTAACAGGTAAAAATAGTCCTTATATTCTAAGGGGATATCGTTATCCTGTCCAGTACTGACCTCGTTTTTCGCGTATTAGCAGGCCATAATGTCTCAAGATTCAACTATTTACAGTCGCAAAAGGAAATAATATAGGGTTGTTCACAAACAATGACTCTGTTTGACAGGCTTGAAGCTCTTTTTTTAGAGATGGAAAAGCGAACTGGACTGAAAAAGCACCGGATTCTTCTGGAAGCCGGTATAGACCCAGCCCAATACCGCGCTTATAAACGCGCCGGTCGGGTGTTGTCCGATGATATGCTGGAACGTTTAGGGAAGTGTGAACATACAGCTGTCTCCATTGAACGGCTCAAGGCATGGAAAGCCATCGATGAATTCGGCCCGGCTGTGTTGTTGGAGGCGCTGCTGGTTCTACAGGAAGAAAACGCCATCGGGCCGCCGGTTAACCCTAAAAGCTGAGCCGCTTTGTTTTTTCATGTGTTTGGTTTCTATTTCAGGCAAGGTATATTGAAGTTCACGGTTGGGAAAGTACAAGGCCACAAAATGGCCCTTGTCGCATTAGCCCGCAACCATTTTAGGCAACGCTAATTCAATATTTAGCTAAAAAAGATGTCAGGCTCGATACCGTGTAACAAAAGATTTCCACATGTCGGGCCTGATTTTGATTCAATCGACTATGAAACGTGAATCCGGGCCGCCGCGCACTTGAAGCCAGGTGTTTTGGAGCGCGGGTCCAGCTTGCGGGGAATCAGCACATTGGCTTCCGGGTAGTACATGGCCAGACTGCCGGGGGCAAGATCCACAATGGAAACAGACACGTTCATGGCCCCTGTTTCGGTTTCCACGCGCACACGGTCGCCTTCGCTCAATTTCAGGCTTTCGGCATCCCGCGCGGACATCATCACCACGTCCCGCCGATCGTTGCCCCGGTATAAATCTTCCTCGTCGTACACCACCGAGTTGAACTGCCCTTCCGAGCGCAGGGTCATCAGCCGGAACTCGTCCGGTGCAAGGTTCAATTCCGGCAGTGGGGTCACATGGAAATGGGCCTTGCCGTCTTCCGTGGCGAACGGGAATTCATGGAACGTGCGGCCCGGAATCTGGAATTCCTTGCCGGTATCATCAATTTGGGCCAGTTCCTCAAAGCCGGGCACCACCTTGGCAATGGACTCGCGCAGCTTGCGGTGGGAACGGAACTCAGACCAGTCGAAGCGGTTTTCGGGCAAAATTCGCTCCGCCACGCTGGCCATAATGTCCACTTCAGAGCGCATCTCACCTTGAACCGCGGGTTTGCCGCCTTCGGACATGCGCACGTAATTGAACATGGATTCCTGCGTGGTGGGCTGCGGCTCTTCATCGCGGGCCAGCACCGGCAATATAATGCTGGTTTGCCCGCGTCCGTGGAAATGCCCTTCATTCAGCTTGGTGCTGGCGTACGTGGTCAGCGGAATTCGCTGCATGGCCTCGCGTGTCCAGTTGCTATCGGGGTTGCTGCCGTACAGGTTCCCGCCCAGCAGCAGCGCGGCGTCAATATCGCCTTCATGCGCGGCTACCATAGAGGCGTAGGTGTCCTGCCCGCCCTGGGCCGGGACTTTAATGCCGTAAATTTCCTCCAGTTTTTTCGCCAATGCCTTCTTAAGCGTGGGCGCCACACCTACCGAGCCGACCCCTTGCACGTTGGAATGGCCCCGAATCGGCAGCAGGCCGCTGCCCGGCTTGCCCAGCCACCCCCTGGCCAGGGCGATGTTGGCAAACGCCAGGATGTTATCCACTCCGTGCGTGTGGTGGGTAAGGCCCATGGCCCACATGAACACGCCCCGATTGGCTTTTACCAAAAGAGTCGCCGTTTCGTCGATTTGCGCGCGGGAAAGCCCGCAGTCATCCAGCAGGGTTTGCCAGTCGGCGGCTTCAATATCCGCCTTCACTTGCGGCCAGCCTTCGCTGTAATGGGTGGTAAAGGCATGATCCACCCCGCCTTGCTCAATCACGCCTTTCAACAGCGCCTTGAACAGGGAAATATCGCTGCCCACCTTGGGTTGCAGGTATAAATCCGACACCTGGGTGCCAAACAGCATGCTGCGCCAGTCTGACGGGATTCGGAACCGCAGCAGGCCCAGCTCTTTCAGCGGGTTGATGATGATCACCTTGCCGCCCCGGCGGCGCAAGTGCATCAGTTGGGTAATCAGCCGGGGATGGTTGCTGGCCGGGTTGGCTCCCGCAATCACCACCAGGTCGGTTTTTCCTAGGTCATCCAGGGTAATGGATGCGGTGCCGGAGCCGTAAATCTGGTTCAGGGCCACACCGGACGCCTGATGGCAGTAAAAGGAGCAGTTGTGGATGTTGGCCGTGCCGTACGCCCTGCCGATCAGTTGCAGCAGGAACGCCGCCTCGTTGCTGGCCCGGCCTGAAGCGTAGAAAAAAGTCCGTTCGGGGCTGGTGTTTTTAAAGGCCGCGCCGGTTTTATCCAGGGCTTCCTCCCAGGAGGTGCGCCGGTAATGGGTGTCGCCGGGTTCCGCAATCAGCGGGAAGGTCAGTCGGCCCAGTTTTTCCAGTTGCTCCGGCGTGTAGTGCTCCAACACCCGGAGGGGCGTTTTGGCGAAGAAGTCCTCGGTAATGGCTCCGGCCATATCCCCGGCCTGGGCCTGCACGGATTTTTTGCAGACTTCCGGAAAATGCCCGGTTTCGTTCACCATGCCGCCCTTCAGGCCACCCATGCCCACCGCGCAGGTTTTGCAGGCGTTTTTGGAGCGCAGCCTGCTGTAAAGCTTCCAGAGGCCGCCCGCCTCATGGGCTTTTTTAAAGACATACATCATGGCGGCCAGACCGCCTGCGGCATCAACGCGTGGTTTAGGCATAGCCCTCCCAGTATAGTGAAGCGGCGTTCATTTCACAATGCGGATGGCTTGCATTTTCAAGATGGAAATGACAACGGGATGGCAAACCGGCGGGGAATGGATATGATAAGGAACTGGAAGCAGCCTCCGAATAAGTCTTTGAATACGTTGTACACGCCATATGCCCAATCCATCTGAACCATGGATTGTAAAGCCCGATGCGCCGCACCCCATATGCGGTCTGGTTCTGCTGGGCGGCCGTAGCAGCCGCATGGGCCAGGAAAAGGCGTTGATGGATTATCATGGCCGCCCGCAGGGGCTGGTGGCGTTTGAGCGATTGTCCGCAGTGTGTGAACGGGTGTTTCTCTCCTGCCGGGCGGAGCAGCTTGGGAAGCCTGCCTTTGCGGAAACCTTCCGAGGCATGCCGCTGATTTTGGATGCCTATGGCGATATAGGCCCGATGGCTGGCTTGCTGAGCGCCATGGAAACGCGCCCACAGACGGCTTGGCTGGCGCTGGCCTGTGATATGCCTCTGGTGGACGATGCGGTGATGGGTGCGCTGCTTTCCAGGCGGGATTCGGCAAAATGGGCGACCGTTTTTAAAAGCGCCGCGCCCGACTCGGATCAATCCGCCTTTGAGCCATTGTGCGCCATTTATGAGCCGGTTTGTATTCCCGCGTTTCATGCCGCCGTTCGGGAGGGTCGCATGGGGCTGCAAGCCTTGCTCGCCGATTTTGAGCAAAAAGGCCGCCTGTCGGTGATTTTCCCCGAAGAAGCGTTACGGGGCGGGCAAACCGCGTTGCAAGGGGCCAATACGCCCGATGAAGCCCGGCGGTTCCTTTTGCCGTGACACGTCGAAATGGCTTATGCGATAATGGGCCAGCAGGTACGATTTAACGCAGGAATTCCACCGTGAGCGGCCAATCTTCCAACCTTCCCCCCCATTTGCCGAATCTGCCCCTTCCCCCAAAAGACGTGCAAATCCAGTATTATGCCCTGTTGCGCGAAGAGCGCGGCCTTTCCGTTGAGACCCTGTCCACCGAAGCCGCCACCCCGCGCGAGCTGTACGAGCTGCTGAAGCTGCGGTACGGGTTCAGCCTGCCCGCCGAGCGCCTGAACGTGGCCATTAACGACGCGTTCGCCGAGTGGGAGCATCCCTTGCGCGCCGGGGATTCGGTGGTGTTTATCCCCCCGGTGGCGGGAGGCTAGCGACGATGTCGGCTTTTTCCGCAAACGAATTTTCACTGTCCGGGTTTTCGCTGTCCGAAAGCAAGCTGGACATTAAAAAGCTCAAACAAGACTTGGAAAACCAGAAGGCTGGCGCGTTGGTCACGTTTGAAGGGTGGGTGCGCAACCACAACGATGGCAAGCCCGTTGAACGGCTGGATTATGAGGCGTTCGAGACGCTGGCCGAAAAAGAGGGCGAGGCCATTATTCAGGAAGCCCTGGCCCGGTTCGGGATTTTCGACGCCCTGTGCGTCCATCGCACCGGGCGGTTGATTATTGGCGATTGCGCGGTTTGGGTGGGCGTCACCGCCGCCCACCGGGACGCGGCCTTTCAGGCTTCCCGGTTTATTATCGACCGCATCAAGAGCCGCCTGCCCATCTGGAAAAAGGAATACTACAAGGATCAGGAGCCGGTCTGGGTCAATTGCCAGCAATGCGCCCATAGGCATGAGCCGAAGCCGCTTCCGGCGGTTGATTTGCCTTTCGTCAATCCGCCCGTTGAGGCAAAGGCCATATTGAGCTTGCCGGGAACTGGCAACCATAACGACCGGAATGCGTCCGCGAAAATGCCTCCCCTGATTGCAGAGGCGGATTATTACCAGCGGCAGACCGTACTGCCCCAAATCGGCCCGGACGGGCAACGCAGGCTGAAACAGGCCCGTGTGCTGGTGGTGGGCGCTGGCGGCCTGGGCAGTTCCGCCTTACTGTATCTGGCGGGCGCCGGCGTGGGGCATATCGGCATTTGCGAGTTCGACCGGCTGGAGGCGACCAATCTGCACCGGCAAATCCTATACACCGTGGAAGACGTGGGCCGGGACAAGGCGGAACGGGCCGCCGCCCGGTTGCAGGCGTTGAACCCGCATATTCGGGTAGACGTGCATGCGCGCAAACTGACCCGCGAAACCGCTGAATCGCTGGTGGAGCCTTATGACCTGGTGCTGGATTGCACCGATAATTTTGCGGCCCGCTTCCTGCTGAATGATGCGGCGGTTGCCTTGCGGAAGCCGCTGATTCAGGCGGGCATCTATCAGTACGAGGGGCAGATTCATATGGTGCGCCCCGGTTTTGGGGGCTGCCTGCGTTGCCAGTGGCCGGATGTGCCGCTGGACGCCCCGCTGGGGAATTGCGCCGAAAGCGGCGTGTTGGGTGCGGTGCCGGGCGTATTGGGGGCCATGCAAGCCATGGAGGCCGTGAAGCTGATTGTCGGCCTGCCCACCCCGCTGGAAAACCACCTGCTGATTATGGATTTGCTCAGTTGGCAGAATCGCCTGCTGACCCGGCCTGTTCGGCCGGATTGCGCCTTTTGTGGCGGCCAAATGGAAGAACGCCAGTTGCGGGATCGCTTGTGGCATTCGGAATCCTCCGGGGAAGCGGTTGATGAACCGGATAGCGACTGGGAATTGGAATTTACCGAATTTAGCAAGGAGTCTCCCAAGGACGCGCCCCGGCTTTCCCAATTTACGCTGATTGATGTGAACGAGGCCCGCGAGCATGTCCCGGTGCCGGATCTGACGGTGCAGAACATTCCATTCAGCCGCTTTGAGCTGGATTATCCCCCGCCGCTGGATCGCGAGCGCCAATACCTGCTGTACTGCTCTAAGGGCATTCGTAGCACCCACTTGGCCCGCGAGCTGAGAAAGCGTGGCTATCGCAATGTATTCGCACTGGCGGGCGGGCTGATGCGCCAGGATCTCTCCGAACTGCGCAAACGGGAACTGGAAAAGTCGCGTCTTTTTTATGTCAGCCATTGAGGAATTCTCAGCGGGACGCTCGCCAATCGTTCCTTTTAAAGCCCCGATGTCGCGAAACGACGGTCTAAAACTCAACCGGCTGGTGGATCGTTTCGGGCGGGCGCATACTTACCTCCGCATTTCGGTGACGGATCGCTGCAATTTGCGCTGTAGTTACTGCATGCCGCCGGAGGGCATCGACTGGAAGCAGCGGGACGAGCTGCTCTCTTTTGAGGAAATCCTGCGGGTGGCCCGTGTGCTGGTGGATATGGGCATCGATAAAATCCGGCTTACCGGCGGGGAACCCCTGGCACGGCGTAACCTGGACGTGTTGATTGAGCAGTTGGCCGGGTTGGGAGGATTGAAAACCATCGCCATGACCACCAATGGAATTCTGTTGAACGGCCAGACGGCCCGTTTGCGGGAGGCCGGGCTGAGCGCGCTGAACATCAGCCTGGATACCCTGCGGCCTGAGCGGTTTATGCAAATCGCCAAGCGGGATTATTTCGACGCGGTGATGTCCGGTATCGAAGAGGCGCTGACGACGGGTTTTGACAGCATTAAGCTGAACGTGGTGGCGATGTCTGGCGTGAACGAGGATGAGATTCTGGATTTTGTGGACTTTGTGAAAGACAGGCCCATGAACGTGCGTTTCATTGAATATATGCCCTTTAAAAGCAATTCGTGGAGCCAGGCGGCGGTGTTCCCGTTTGCGGCCATGAAGCAGAGGATAGAAAGCCGTTACCGCCTGAACCCGATAGCGCCGGAATTTGGCGCGGTGGCCAAGGACTTTTCCCTGGAGGACTATTCGGGGGCGAATTATCCGGGGACGGTGAGTTTTATTAGCTCCATGACCGACAGTTTTTGCGGCGCCTGCAACCGGCTTCGGTTAACTGCCGACGGGCAGATCAAATCCTGCCTGTTCCATCCGGCGGAAGTGGGCATTCGGGATTCGCTGCGCCGGGGCGTGGATGATACGGAACTGGAGCGGCTGGTGGCGTCTGCGGTATTGCAAAAGCAGGAGGCCCACCCACCCATGGAAGAGTTGTTGCAGGTTGAAAATCGGGCTATGATTGAGATCGGGGGTTAAATTCCCTGCTTTACAGTTTTTTCGGCCCTTGAGACTGGATTCGTCACAATGAGAGATATCTCCGACAAAATTAAAACTCTGCGGGTGGCCACGGCCCAGGCGATTCTGAAAGCCTCGCCTGAAACCATCATGGCCATTCGCGAGCATGCGATACCCAAGGGAGATCCGCTTCCGGTGGCGAAAGTGGCCGCGATTCAGGCCGCTAAAAATTGCAGCCAGATTATTCCCTACTGCCACCCCATGCTGGTGGAATTCGTGGGGGTGGACATCCAGTTACACGATCATTTTATTGAAGTGCATGTGACGGTGAAGGCCATCTACAAGACTGGGGTGGAAATGGAGGCGCTGACCGGGGCTTCCGCTGCGGTGCTGACCCTGTACGACATGCTGAAAATGTTGGATGAGGACATGGAAATCGGGCGGATTCGCCTGTTGTCCAAAAAAGGCGGCAAGTCCGATTTTAAGGCTGGTCACGATCAGATTCGCAAATCGCTGAGAACGGCGGTGGTGGTGCTGTCCGATTCGATCGCCGCCGGTCGCAAAGATGATTTGTCCGGTCGGTTGATTGTGGAGCGCCTGAAGCAGGAAGGCGTGGAAGTTGTCGAATATCAGGTGATTCCCGATGATGCGGCCCGTATTCAAGCTTTGCTGGTTTCCTATGCCGATGAGCAGCAGATGGATCTGGTGATCACCACCGGAGGAACGGGCCTAAGCCCTCGTGATAACACGCCGGAAGCCATGAAAGCCGTTATCGATCGTGAAGTGCCGGGCATTGCCGAAGCCCTGCGAGATTACGGACAGGAGCGGACACCCTATTCCATGCTATCGCGTGGGGTCGCCGGATTGCGCGGTAAAACGCTCATCATTAATTTGCCGGGTTCCAAAAACGGGGTAAAAGAGTCCCTGGAGGCGCTGTTTCCGTTTGTGCTGCATGCGTTCAAGATTTTGCGGGGCGGTGGGCATCCCCCACAACCGCCTGGTTCGGTACAGCCTAAAGCGCCGGACGCCCATTCCTCCGACATTGAACGACACCGATATCGTAGTCCGGATACGCCGGATTACCGGCTATGATCCCGTTTGAAGAGGCCCGGCGGGTCATCCTTGAAAACGCCAAGCCCCTGGGCATTGTGCGTCGATCGCTTCGGACTTTGCGGGGACTGGTTTTAGCTGAAACGGTGTATGCCGCCTTTGATCTGCCCCGGTTCAACAATTCCGCGGTGGACGGTTTCGGGGTAAAAGTTGCGGACTTGCAGACCGCCTCTCCGGAAAAGCCGGTGACGCTCCAAATGGTGGATACCATTCAGGCGGGCGCTTCGGGCAAAGTTTCCATTCGTGACGGGGAAACGGTCAAAATCCTCACCGGCGCGCCGGTTCCGGCCAGCGTGGAAGCAGTGGTCATGCAGGAATTCACCGAGCAGGGCGCGGATGGTATGGTGCGGTTTTTCCGGGCGGCCCAGCCCGGCGAGCATATTCGCCTGAAAGGGGAAGAGTTTAAAAAGGGCCAATCCATCATTCCCGCCGGGACGGTAATTACCCCGCCAGTGATTGGCCTGCTGGCCAACCTGGGCCAGGCGGTCGCCAAGGTGTACCGCAAGCCGAAGGTGGGCCTGATCAGCACCGGGAACGAGTTGGTTCAGCCGGGCAAGCCCTTGGCAGGCGGGCAAATTTATGATTCCAACACGTATGCGCTGTCCGCCGCCTTGCAAGCGGTTGGCCTGGATGCCGCGCGGGTGTATTCCGTCCGCGATGAGCGAAAAGCCACCTTGCGGGCCTTTCAGAAGGCGTTAAAAGAAAACGACGTGGTGATATCCCTGGGCGGTATTTCGGTGGGCGAGTTCGATTTTGTGAAGGACGTGGCCGAGCAACTGGGCATTGAGACCCTGTTCTGGCGCATTGCCATCAAGCCGGGCAAGCCGGTGTACTTTGGCAAAACCGGAAAAAAACTGGTGTTCGGCCTGCCAGGTAATCCGGTGTCCGCATTGGTCACGTATCATCAACTGGTGCAGCCTGCCTTGCTAAAAATGCTGGGTTATCCCCGGACGGAGCCAGCCCGCATGCGTGCTAGCCTGACGCGGGATTTGCGAAAAAGAGCGGGCCGACAGGAATTTGTGCGCGCCCATTTGACGACGAACGGTGCTGATTTTACGGTAACTCCCTCGGTGGGTCAGGATTCCCACATGCTGGGTGGGCTGGCTGTGGCCAATTGTCTGATTGATTTTCCGGTGGACGCGGAATACCTGAAGGCCGGGCAACTGGTTGACATTGACTTACTGGAGTGGATGCCCCGTGCTTTTGACTGACGTGTTATTGGCCGTTCCGCCGGTTTCCAGCCTTTCCCCAGATACGGCGCTGATTGCGCTGCTGGTGTTTGTGGTGGCTTTTTTGTACGCATCAGTGGGGCATGGCGGCGCGTCCGGCTACCTGGCCGTGTTGTCGTTTTTCGGTTTTTCCCGCCCGGAAATGGTCAGCACCGCCCTGATTCTGAATATTCTGGTCGCGGGCCTGTCGTTTTACGCTTATTTCCGAAGCCGACATTTTTCCTGGGCGCTGACCTGGCCGTTTATGCTCGCCTCTATTCCAGCGGCCTTCGTGGGAGGGCTGATGAAAATCCCGCCGCATGCCTATTCCCTGCTGCTGGCATTGACGTTGTTGTTTGCGGCCATCCGGCTATCCTGGTCGCCCGGCAAGCCGACCGAAGATACCTTGGGTCAGGACGCCTTGAGCCAGGGACGGAAAGTGCCGTTCACAGCATCGCTTCCCGCCGGTGCGGGCATTGGCCTGTTATCCGGCATGGTGGGCGTGGGGGGCGGTATTTTCCTGAGTCCGTTAATGCTGTTGATGCGCTGGGCGGATGTGCGGAAAACTTCCGCCACGGCGGCCCTGTTTATCGTGGTTAACGCCATTTCGGGTTTGCTGGGACGTTTCGTCAGCCACAACCTGGTGGTGGGCAACCTGTTGCCTTTGCTGGCCGCCGCCGCCGTGGGCGGGTGGCTGGGCGCGTATCTGGGGGCCACTCGTTTTTCCAGCCTGACCCTGAGGCGCTTACTGGCATTTGTGTTGTTGCTGGCGGCCTTTAAGCTGGTAGTTGTGTTTTAAGCGCCTGATCTCGCAAAATCGCTTCCAGCCAAGCGTGAAGTCCACCATTTGCAGCAGGCGGTTGGACGCAAAAGCTGGTTCCATGAAAGGGAGTTCCTCAATTTCTGCCGATGCGGTAGCGGATTTGCCAGATGACGCACCCAGCCTTCGGGAATCCCCTTTCCAGCCATGCCCAGGGACACCGGACTGAACCGGGCGTCCCGTTTCAGGGTTTTTCGCCGCCCGCTTCAAAAGCCGCTGCGGAAATTGCCGCCCTGGAAGCCTCCATTGCCCATTATCGGCGTTTAGCGGCCAGGCAGCCGGATGACCCGGATGCCTGCTTCCATCTGGCCAATGCTTACCGACAGGCAGGCCAGCCGCAACTTGCCGTAGAGTGGTATCAAAAAAGCCTTGCTTTAAACCCAAACCAGCCAAAAATTTATGGCGTGTTGGCCCGTTCGTTTTCCGCCCTGGGGCAATACCAGGAAGCGCTGCAATATTACGCGCTGGCCTTGCAATCCGCCGCGTCGCCGCAAGAGAACCTGGAAAACCTGTTTCATCTGGGCGAGTTATACAAGAAGCTGCGGGTATTCGAGCAGGCGGTGGAATGTTATGAGTATGTACTGAAACTCAAGCCCGATTACCGGCCCGCGCTGCTGGCCCTTTCCCAGATTTACCGGCAACAGTGCAAAACCGATGAAGCGATCGAGATTTACGATCGCCAGTTGGCCTTGAATCCGGATGATCTTAGCCTGCTGCTCAGCAAGGCGCTGACCCTGCCGATTGTGTACCAGTCCACCCAGGAGATTGCGGACTGGCGCGAGCGAGTGGAAACTCAAATTAACGTATTGAGCCAAAGGCATCTTCAACCAGATTCCTCGCTGGCTTTGCATGGCGGCACGTTTTATCTGGCGTACCAGGCGCTTCCCGATCGCGCCTTGCTGACCCAAGTGGGCGAAATCGTGAAAAAGTTGTTACCACCTGCCCCCGTCCTGCCGGAAACAACCAATGCCAAGCCCAGAATTGGCATTGTTTCCCGCTATCTGACCCCGTCCCACACGGTGGGCAAGTTTATGCAGGGCATTATCCAGCACCTTTCGCGCGAGCGGTTTGAGGTGATCGCCTTTTCGGTGGGCCGGGAATACGCCTATTTGCCGGACGGCTCCGAACAGCCCGACGATCGCTTCGTCATTTTGCCTTCCGACAATATTGAGGCCGCCGCCCGCATGATTGCCGAGGCCGCGCCGGATCTTCTGTTGTACGCCGATATCGGCATGAATATTACCACCTATTGCCTGGCCGCCATAAGACTGGCCCAGGTGCAGTGCGTGACCTGGGGACATCCGGTTACTACCGGGCTTTCAACTATGGATTATTTTTTGTCCAGCCGGTTGATTGAACCGGAGGGTTCGCAGGCCGATTACAGCGAGCGGTTAATCTGCCTGGAGAACCTGCCCACTTATTATTACCGGCCCAAGCCCGCTGCGCCTCAAGCTGATCGGGCGGCGTTCGGCATTGGGGAAGAGGCGCACGTGTACCTGTGTCCGCAATCGCTGTTCAAGTTTCATCCCGATTTTGATGGGATTCTCAAAGGCATTCTGGAGCGGGACGCCCAAGGCGTACTGGTACTGTTGAGCCATTACGCCAGTGAGGTGAACCTGCAATTGCTGCAACGCCTGCAACGGATCATGCCGGATTGCATGGAACGGGTGCTGCTACTGCCTCGATTGGATTCCCAACGGTTTTTTGACTTGCTGGCCTGCGCGGACGTGATGCTGGACCCGTTGCATTTTGGTGGCGGCAACACCACTTACGAGGCGTTTTCGTTGGGCGTTCCCATTATTACCTGGCCCGGCGCGTTTATGCGGAGTCGGGTTACGGCGGGTTGCTACCGGAAAATGGAACTCACGCAATACATTGCGAATTCCGCCGAGGATTACATCAACATGGCGGTTCGCCTGGGTATCAACCCGCATGAGCGGCAGCAGGCCCATGAACAGATTTTGACGCACTGCCCGGTTCTGTACGAGGATCAAGCCCTGATTCGGGAACTGGAGGCATTTTTCCTGCAAGCCCTTGAGGGGGCCAATTCAAAGGAGGCGCTTATGCCCGAACCCATCGCATTTCTGAGGGAGAAAAAATTGCCGTTGAAAAACCTGTTGCAGCAAGCGCCTTGCCCGGCCTGCGGGCATCATGTGGCGGTCTCTTTCTACCATGGCGGTCAGGCGCCGTTAACCACCCTGGCCTGGCCTAAAAGCGCCGAGCAGGCCCAGGCTATGGAAAAACTGCCGCTGAATTTTGTGCGCTGCGTGGATTGCGGCCATGTGTACAACCAAGATTTCAGTTACAGCAATGTGCCTTACAGCGATAAGCCCAACCTCATGTACAACCAGGGTGCGCTGTGGCAGGATCACTTGCAAATCACTCATCGGCTCATTCTGGATCGCTTGCCCGCCAAGCCCGTGGTGATTGAAATCGGCGCCGGGGACGGCCATTTTTTAAAGGCCATCGCATCCCTTCGCCCGCAGGGACGCTACATTGCCTTTGATCCCAGCGGCGCGCTGGATACCACGGATGGGCTGGTGGCGTTTTACCCGGAACTGTTCGACCCGGCGGTTCACATGGGCCAGTTCAAGCCCGACCTGATTATCTGTCGACACATGCTGGAGCATCTGGAAAACCCGCTGGGTTTCATTCAGGCGTTGTCGTTCTCGGCGGAATGGGAAGGGCTGCAAACCGATCTGTTTCTGGAAGTGCCTTGCATCGATCGGGTGTTTGAGAGCGGGCGCACCGTGGACTTTTTCTACGAACACAATTCGCATTTTACCAGCGAATCGCTGCGCCGGTTGCTGACCCGCAGCCATGCCCGCGTGGACGTGCTGGCGCGCGGCTACGAGGATGAGGTGGTGTACGGCTATGCCCGCATGGGTATTCATGACGCGGGCCGCAAAACCACCAACGAATCGATCGCCTTTTTCACCAAGGCGCAGGAAGTGGACATTAAAATGCGCGAACAACTGGACGCGCTTGCTGCCAGTGGGAATCAAATCGCCATTTGGGGCGGTACGGGCAAGGCGGCCACCTTTATTAACCGCTACGGGGTAGATGCCGCCCGGTTTCCGGTGGTGGTCGATTCCGACGCGGCCAAGCTGGGTACCTACGTGCCGGGAACCGGCCAGTTGATTCGTTCTCCCCAAGCCCTGCAAGAGCAGCCCGTGGACGTGATTGTGATTGCGACCCAGTGGCGCGCCCAGGATATCGCCCTGGAAATTGGCAGGCGCGGAATTGTCTGCCGCCAGCTCCTGCTGGAATACCAGGGCGTTCTGGTGGATTTTTACGCCGGGGAGCATCCCTACCGACAGGATTCGGGGCCGGAATATCTCAACCGGGCTTCGGGCTAGCAGGGGTGGCAACGGTCAACCGGCCTACTTCCCACTGCTGGCGTTCAAGTTACCCCTGTCGCGTTTGATGGGAGGGGGCTTTCTTGTCCTCTGCCGATTGAAATCCGATATACTGGAATGTGGGAGATCTTTGTCTCTTGATATAAGGGAATGAAGCCGCATTGCTGTTCAGGTTCAAAGTGTTGTATGCCTCACATGCATCAGGCCCGTAGGGCCAGCGAAAAACACGGCTTGTTGAGATATCCGCTGCTGGTTTCGGGGCTTGCCCTGCTAATGGTGGCTGGCGCGCTCATCGGCAAGCTGATAGCCATCCCGCCGGGAAACGTGGCGGTATTCTGGCCGCCTGCGGGCATCGCGCTGGGCATTGCGCTGGTGTTGGGTTATCGGTATTTTCCGGCCATCTGGCTGGGTTCGTTCCTGTTTAACAACTGGTTTTTCTACCAGCAGTCGCATACCCTCAGCCCAACGGCGATGCTGGTTTGCGTGGGCATCGCCACTGGATCTACCTTGCAGGGGCTTCTGGGCGCGTGGCTGGTTCGTTGCTGCGGCGTTTACAAACAAACCGGCTGGCGGATGGATGCCGTGCTGAAAAGCCTTTTGCTGGCCGGGCCGCTGGCCTGCCTGCTGGCGGCCAGCTTTGGGGTAGGCAGCCTGCTGGCGGGAGGGGCCATTCCGTACTCCGCCGTGCTGGATACCTGGACGACCTGGTGGTTCGGGGACAGCATGGGGGTCATGATGGTGGGCGGACTGTTGCTGACCATCTATCAACCGGATCGCAACCAGGAAAACTACCTTTATTTTGAGCGTCGTCAGCGGTTATGGCCCATTTTTTCAGTGGCGCTGGTGCTGTGGTGTATCGTGGGTACCCTGTGGGCTTGGCTTTTGGTGCGGGCCGAGGTGGATCGGGAAAACGACGCCCATTTCCGGCGATTGATCCGGGACGCCGAAAACCGGATTGAGGATCGGTTGTCCGGCTATCAGTCCGTGCTGCATGGCGCGGCGGGTTTGTTATACGCGTCCAGTTCCATTACGCCCCAGGATTGGCGCGATTACACGCAAGCCCTGGATCTTCAGGGACAGTATCCGGGTATTCTGGGGTTGGGTTACGTGGCGCGGGTTTCGGCTTCCGGGCTGGGGCAATTTCTGAAAACCGCCCGCAACAGCGGTGGAAAACCGCTTCATTCCAAAGAACTGGTTCGCCATGACCTGCCGGAGCATTTCGTGATTCAGTACATTGAGCCTGCACCCCGTAATAAGGCCGCAATCGGGCTGGATCTCAATTCCGAAGCGCAACGCAGTATCGTTGCCGCAGAGGCCAGGGATACCGGCATGGATCGGGTAAGCGGCAAGATTCAACTGGTGCAGCATCGTACCCGGGAGCCGGGTTTCCTGTTGCTTTACCCGATTTATCGCAAAAACAGCCACCCGGTGACGGTTCAGCAGCGCCGCCAGGAGCTTCGGGGCTGGGTGTATGCGCCGTTTGTGGGTGTCCAGATTTTTTCCGGCGTTATCCCCGCCCGAAAGCCGGAAGTGGCTTTTTCCGTCTACGATGGCCCGGTTTCCGACGAAACGCTGGTGTTCAGCAGCCCGGCCTTCAGGCGGGAATCAATCGCCGGGCCGGAAACGCGTTCCCGAAAATTCGCATTCGCCGGTCGGGAATGGACGTTGGTATGGCAAAAGACGCCCTATTTCCTGTTAAGCCATGCCAGTCAACAGTCTACGCTCATCCTGTTTTTCGGGGTGCTGCTCACAATCCTGCTTAGCGCCTTACTGGTGAGCCTGAACGCTGGCCGCAACCGGGCATTGGCCCTGGCTAGGGAGCTGAACGCGGAGATCGGGAAAACCAAGGAGCAGATGGAGTTGGCCCTGGAGGCTGCCCAGGAGGGGCTGTGGGACTGGGCGATGGAAACGGACGATGTGTATTACAGTTCCCGATGGTGTGAAATACTGGGCTATCAGCGGCACGAGATTGAGCCTTACGCCCGCACCTTTTACCAGTTATTGCACCCCGATGACGCTGTGCGCTTGCGGGAGGTGATGGACGAGCATATTGCCGGACGAATTCCCAGGATGGAACTGGAATTCCGGATGATGACCCGTACCGGGGAGTGGAAATGGGTGCTGTCCCGCTGCAAGATTGTGCGCCGGGACGCGGAAGGCAGGCCACTGCGGATGCTGGGGGTTCTAAAGGATATTTCTGGCCAAAAAGCCATGGAAGCGCAATTGCTGGCCGCAAACGAGGAAGCCCGGAACGCTTCCCGGCTGAAATCGGAATTCCTGGCGAATATGAGCCACGAAATTCGCACCCCGCTCAACGGCATTCTGGGCATCAGCGATATATTAATGGAAACCGCGCTGAGCGAGGAACAACGCAAATACGTGCAAATGCTGAATAGCTCAGGGGTAAACCTGCTGCGGGTGATTAACGACATTCTCGACCTGTCCAAAATTGAGGCCGGAAAGATGGAGTTGGAGCCGTACCCGTTCGATTTCCGAGACAGCATGGCTGAGACCATGAACCTGTTCAGCCAGAAAGCCTTCCAGCGAAACCTGGAATTGCTGTTTCGGGTGCGCCCTGATGTGCCGGATCGGCTGGTGGGAGATCTTAACCGCTTGCGGCAAATCCTGATCAACCTGGTGGGCAACGCGCTCAAGTTTACCGAACAGGGCGAGATCTGCCTGGATGTGGAACTGGTTTCCGCCGAAGAGAGCGATGTGACCCTGCATTTTATGGTGCGGGATACCGGCATTGGCATGAGCGAGGAGCAACAGGCCAGGGTGTTTGAGGCATTCATACAGGCGGACGGCTCCACCAGTCGAAAGTTTGGCGGCACCGGCCTGGGCCTTAGCATTAGCAAGTCCCTGGTGGAAATGATGCAGGGGAAACTCTGGATAGAGAGTCGCCCGCAAGAGGGCAGTACCTTCCATTTTACGGTGCGATTGGGGCTTCAGGGCGATTCCTCCTCCCCGAATGCCGCCCTTCCTGTCGGAACATTGGGTCTGGGCGCGTTGCGCGGTATGCCGGTGCTGGTGGTGGATGACAACCCCACCAGCCTGGCGATTATGGAAGAGCTGCTCCACGCCTGGAAAATGAAGCCCACCGTGGCCAATAACGCGGTAGAAGCCCTGGCGGCCCTGAATTGCGCGTGGCAAGCCCATGCGGAGTTCCGGCTGGTGATTCTGGATGCCGATATGCCGGATATGAACGGCTTGATGCTGGCGAAACGCATTCGCCATGACGAGGCTTTTCAGGATACCCCACTGGTTCTGCTGACCCCTTTTGGCTGGCAGGAGGACGCGCAGCGCTGCCGGGAGCTTGGGATTCGGCGCGCCCTGATCAAGCCGGTCAGTCCCAGCGAATTGCTGAACGCCCTGTATGATCTGTTTGCCTTGACGCCCGGCGACGACGAGTTCTCCTCTGGCGATCCCCTGTCGTTGCGGCGTCTTGCGGCGGGAACCGTCCCGCTCCGGATTCTGCTGGCCGAGGATAACGAAGTAAACCGGATTGTGGCCATGCACATCCTGAAAACGCTGGGACATGAAGTGACGCATGCGGTCAACGGTCAGGACGCCTTGCTGAAATTGCGGGAAGGCCGGTTTGATCTTATCCTGATGGATATCCAGATGCCGGAGATGGATGGTTTTGAAGCCACCAGGGCTATTCGGGAGCAAGAGCAGGTGCTGGGCGGGCATATCCCGATTGTTGCCCTGACCGCGAACGCCCTGAAAGGGGATCGCGAGCGTTGCCTGTCCATGGGTATGGACGGCTACGTTCCCAAGCCGTTCCAGGCGGAGGATCTGGTGGAAGCCATCGACGCGGCGATGGCTGTCGCCAAGCAACCACCCGAACAGGCTTCCCCTCCGGTTGTATAAAGGAAATTGTCCGGTACCGGCCTGTCCAGGGTTCGGTCTTTTTGAAGCTGCGCCCCATACCGCTAAACGGGCCTTATAATGAATGGACTGGGAAAGCCTGCTTGGGTGAACTTGTCGCCCGGCCAATCCGGCTGGCGAAAAACAGTTCCCCTGATATGGCGGCGTGTTCCCGGTAGCCTTTGCCCCTGTTTCCCTGTTTCCTTCCGTTGATTGCTTTTGGTACCATAAAGATTCATGAGAAATTTCATCCTGCTCCACATCAATGGCGTTCCCTGCCGCATCACCGGGCAGGAGGCTTTTATGAGCCTCGCCAATTACCTGCGGTACCAGCGACAGGCTACCGGCACCAAAATCGTCTGCGAAGAAGGTGACTGCGGGGCTTGCACGGTGCTGCTGGGCAAGCCCCAGGGCGATCAACTGGCCTATCAGCCGGTGAATTCCTGCATCCAGTTCCTGTACCAGCTAGACGGCGCCCATGTGGTGACGGTGGAAGGCTTAAAGGTTAATGGGGCGCTGAACCCGGTGCAGGAAGCTATGGTGAATTGCCACGGCGCACAGTGCGGCTACTGTACGCCCGGTTTTGTGGTGACGATGTGCGCCCTGTTTGACCCCAATCTGAATCCCGACTCGACAGAAGCTAAACCGGTTGCGGCATGTGGTTCCATGACAGCGCAAAAGGTAAAAGACGCATTGACCGGCAACCTGTGCCGCTGCACCGGGTATGAGCCGATTATCCGTGCAGGGCTTTCGGTAGATTCCTCGCAGATAACCCCGCTGGACGATTTGTACCCCGTTGCGCCCATTCTGGCGGCCTATGCGGATCTGCAAGCGGAATCCATCCTGATTGAAACGCCGCCGGTAAACGGGAACGCCGCCGGACGGATCTTTTTTGGCCCGGTTTCGGTGCGGGAGGCCGTGGCGTTCAAAAGCCAGCACCCCGGCACGGTGATTGTGTCCGGCGGCACCGATGTGGGCGTGGTCTGCAACAAGCGTGGCTTGGAGCCTGCGGTAATCATGAGCGCCTCCCGTCTGCCGGATCTGGATACCATCCGCCTGAACACGACCGATAATGAATCACCAACCGTAAGCGTGGGAGCCAGGGTGACTTTATCGGCTCTGGAACGCTTTATGGAAAGCCGGGTGCCGGAACTGTTTAAAATCCTGAACGTGTTTGGCGCGCCCCAAATCAAGAACGCTGGTACCCTGGCCGGGAATATCGCCAACGGCTCGCCGATTGGGGACAGTCTGCCCTTTTTAATGGCGATGGATGCCGAAGTGGAGCTGAGCGGCCTGGACGGCGCTCGCCGGGTGAACATGAACCAATTGTATACGGGCTACCGCAAACTGGACATGAAGCCGGACGAGCTGATCATCCGGATTTACATTCCATTACCCGGCCCGGCGGAGCTGTTGAAGCTCTACAAGGTTTCCAAGCGCAAGCACCTGGATATTTCCGCCTTTACGGCGGCCATTCGCCTGACCCAATCCACTGATGGCCGGATTGAAGCCGTTCGGGTGGCCTATGGCGGGGTTGGCCCGGTGGTAATGCGCCTGCCCCAAACCGAAGCGTTCCTGTTGGGCAAGGACTTTACGGAAGCCGTGTTTCGGGAGGGTGGGAAAATCGCCCGCCGGGAAATCACCCCAATCTCCGATGTGCGCGGCTCAAGCGCGTTCCGTTTACAACTGGCGGAAAACATCCTGCTCAAGTTTTACCTGGAAACCTGCCTGGAAAACCAGGACGGGAGGGCCGCAGCATGTCCGTAACGGGTGGCCGCGCGGTCGGCCGAGACATTCCGCACGATTCGGCGAAAGGCCATGTGTCCGGCGAATCGATTTATATTGATGACATGCCCTTTGCCCGGAACGAGTTGCTGGTGGATTTCTGGGGCAGCCCGGTAGCGCATGGCAAAATCCGTTCGCTTAATCTGGAGGCGGCGGCAAAAATTCCCGGCGTGGTGGGGCTGTATACCTACCGGGATTTGGGCGGGCATAACCATTTCGGGCCGATTATCGAGGATGAAGTGCTGCTGGTAGAAACCCTGTGCGAGTTCATCGGGCAGCCTGTGGTGGTCATTGCCGCCGAAACCCGCGAAGCGATTCGCCAAGCCAAAAAGGCCATTCAGGTTGATATTGAACCGTTGCACCCGGTGTTTACCATTGATGAGGCGATTCAGCGCAAGCAGTTCCTGGGCATAGCCCGCACCATTCGGCGCGGCGATGTGGAAACGGCTTTTGCGGAAGCCGATTGTACCCTGGAAGGCGTGTTCATCAATGGCGGACAAGATCATTTCTACCTGGAATCCAAGGCGGCGGTGGTGTATCCAGGCGAACACCAGACGCTGACCGTGCATTCATCCACCCAGCACCCCAGTGAAGTGCAGCGGGAAATCGCCAACCTGCTGGGCTTGCAGCATCACCAGGTGGTTTGTATCAGCAAGCGCATGGGTGGCGCGTTCGGCGGCAAGGAAACCCAGGCCATGCACCCGGCGGCGATGGCCGCCTTGGTGGCGCTCAAAACCCAACGGCCCGCCCGCATCGTGTTGAATAAAGACGATGACATGCGCGCCACTGGCAAGCGGCACCCGTTCCAGAACAACTATCGGGTGGCCTTTAACCGGGATGGTCTGATTTTAGGCATGAAAGTTCATTTCTATTCCGATGGCGGGGCGGCTGCGGATTTGTCCACCTCCATTATGGGGCGGGCCATGACCCATGCCGAAAACGCGTATTTCATCCCGAATATTGAAATTACCGGCACGGTGTGCAAAACCAACTTTCCGCCCAATACGGCCTTTCGTGGCTTTGGGGGGCCGCAAGGCATCGCCAACATGGAAAACATCATGGAAGAAATCGCGGCCACGCTGGGTAAGGACGCCTACGATATCCGCTTGCTGAATTGCTACGGTATTGAGGACAGAAATACCACCCCGTACGGGCAGTTGTTCCAGAATAACTGGCTGCCCGAAATTTTCCGGCGGCTGGCGGAAACCTCCGATTACCGGAACCGCATGGCGGCCGTGCGGGCGTTTAACGCTCAATCTCGAACCCACCTGAAGGGCTTGTCTATGCTGCCGGTGAAGTTCGGCATTTCCTTCAACACCAAGTTTCTCAACCAGGCCAACGCGCTGGTGAACGTTTATCTGGACGGCACCGTGCAGGTTTCCACCGGCGGCACCGAAATGGGGCAGGGCTTGAACACCAAAATCCGGCAACTGGTGGCGGATGAATTCGGTATTGATCCCAACTCGGTATTGGTAATGCCTACCTCCACCGAGAAGAATAACAACACCTCCGCCACGGCGGCCTCCAGCGGGACGGATCTCAACGGCAGCGCCGCCGTGAACGCCTGCCGCAAGATTCGGGAACGGCTGAACCAATTCGCCGCCGGGTTCCTGTCCTCTGCGGAAGCGGGGCTGACCCCGACCGAGGCGTTCATTTGCTATGAGGGCGGCATGGTGTACGACAGCCGCCGACCAACGCATCGGGTGCCGTTTAAGGATTTGGTGAAACAGGCGTACCTGAACCGGGTTAATTTGGGCGAGCGAGGCTTTTACACCACTCCCGGCGTGGATTTCAACTGGGAAACCGGGCAAGGTACGCCGTTCCTGTATTTCACCACGGGTTGCGCGGTGGCGGAAGTGTTGATCGATCGGCTTACCGGCGATCTGAAAGTGGAGCGGCTGGATGTGCTGATGGACATCGGCAAGTCCATTAACCCGGGCATCGATCGCGGGCAGATTACCGGCGCGCTGGTGCAAGGCATGGGCTGGGCGACCACCGAGGAACTGAAGTTTTCCGAAACCGGCGAGCTGTTGTCCCATTCGCCCACCACCTATAAAATTCCCAACATTCAGGACGTACCGGAGATTTTTAACGTGGACTGGGTGGACAATGACGGCAACCACATGAACGTGCGGCAAAGCAAAGCGGTTGGTGAGCCGCCGCTGGTGCTGGGCGTTTCGGTGTGGACGGCGGTCAAGCATGCGCTGGGTTTCGTGTCGAACGGTTCAATTCCCCGGCTGAATATGCCCGCCACCAACCAGGAAATTCTGACCCGGCTGACGGAGCTGGCCGAAAGTGCGGTTTCTGTCCCTGCGAACGCGTTGCCGCTTTTTCCTGTTTCCGGCGCTTGCCCCCATGAGCCGGAAGTTTAAACTCTCCTGGGTTCCCTGGGTGCTGTACCCGGCGGGCGACTGGATCGCCCAGCTCATTACCGGCGATTTCAACGCGAATCGCCTGCTGGCTTTATCGGTTACGGGCGGGCTGGTTTATCAGTTGGAAGTGCCGCTCTGGTTCCGCTGGCTGGATCATCGCTCGTTTTCCGATGCGCAATTGCAGCGGTTTCCCTGGCTGCGCCGCCTGACTTTGCCGCAGGATGATCGGCATCGCCTGGGCTGGCTGGGCCGCACGTTAGGAGCCATGCTCTACTTTAGCCCGCTGTGGATTGTGCGGCATATGCTGATTTTGAAAATGTCCGTCACCCCTTGGGCGCAAATTGCGTGGCCTGCAACGCTTGGCATGTTGTGGGGGGCCAGTTGCAAATCCTTCCTGGTGAATATGCCGTTTTCGCTGCTTGGCAATTATATGATTCAGGCGAAGTTGCCGCTAAAATACCGTTTCCTGGGCAGCATCATCATGACGGGCCTGTTCAGCGTTGCTTACGCGCTGGCCTACAAATACTTTTAGGGGAAAGATGCCATGATTGTGTTCAATGAAAAATTGCAGGCGCTCTTGCTGTCGAACATTCCGTGCGTTTCCGTCACGCTGGTAAAAGCGTCCGGCAGTGTGCCGCAAGTGACGGGTGCCAAAATGCTGGTGACGGATGAGGGCTTGCACCACGGCACCATCGGCGGCGGCAAACTGGAAAAAAGAACACTGGAAGAAGCCGCAGCCTTACTGGCAAACCTGGCTCAGTCCGTTAGCACCCGGCTGGTGGAGTGGAGCCTGGGGCAGGATATCGGGATGACCTGCGGCGGTTCGGTCACTATGTTTTTTGAGTGCTTCAATCCCAATAACTGGCAAATTGTTATTTTCGGGGCCGGGCATGTGGCCCAGGCGCTAATTCCCATGCTGTTGCAACTGGATTGCCGTATTACCTGCATCGATCCCCGCCCGCAATGGCTGGAAAAGTTACCTGCCTCATCCAAGTTAAATTGCGTGTTGTCGGCGGATATGCCCGCCGAGGTGCGCCAATTGCCGGAGCAATCTTTTGTGGCGCTGATCACCATGGGCCATGCCACCGATCGGCCGATTTTGCTGGAAATTTTAAAGACTCGGCAATTTCCCTACGTGGGGGTGATTGGCAGCCGGGCCAAAGCCGTTCGCTTGCAAAAAGATGTGCTGGAGGCCGGTCTTCCGGCGGAAGCGCGGAATGCGTTCCACTGCCCAATCGGGCTGGATTTGGGTTCCAACCACCCGCAGGAAATCGCCATCAGCATTGCGGCCCAATTAATCCAGCAACGGGATCTGTTTCGCCAATCTTAATGAGATGGACAATTGGAAATGAACCGAAACGGCAGGGCGTTCGCATACTGAAACGGTTACATGGGCGTAGCGTTTTTCTGAAGTGTTCGGCTGGAATTTTGGGGATGGGCTTTGCCGGAGTGATCGTCATTTCTTATTGGCTGTTTTGCTCCATGGTCAGGCCGTTTTCCACAGAGGTGGAAAGGCCGATGTTGTCCACAATTTGAGAAGTGTCCAGGCTGTACGCTTCTTTCTTGATTTTGTTGACATCGGGATCCAGCACCGAAGCCCGGGAAATATCCGTTTTGACGATGGCGTCGCTGTACTGGACGTTATTGGCGTCCAGAACGCTGACCGTCAAATTCTGCGCCGCCTGGATTTCGGCGGGGCTGGCCGTTCGGATGCCGCTTAACTGGCTCAGTTGTGTTTTGAGTGACTCCTGCCATTGGATGATGCTTTTTACGGCGTCGTCCGTGCCGAATCTGACGTTGTTTTTAATGCCGAGCAAGCTGGAAACCTGGTTGTCGGGGTCGGTAATGTTTCTGGACGCCAGTTCGTATGCCGCTTGGGAACTGGCCAGCTTCAACGTGCGCGTCGCAGCTTCCTTGTACCAGGCTTTCAGGGCGGGATCATCCACCTGATTTGCCATGGCCAGCATTTTATTGGCGACCTCGTAACTGACTGAGAGGGTTTTTCTGGCGTTGCCGTCCATGCTGGTGGCGTTGGTGCCGCTGCTGCTGACATTGGCGAGCGGATAGCCGTTGGCGCCGATTGATTTGCCGGGGAGCTGAGCGCCGCCGTTACTGGAAGGCTTACCACCATTATCGAAATTCAGGTTGCTCATCCGGGTCATACTGTCGTGGGCGTTGCCCTGATTAACGGTATCGAATTGAGTGGACAGGGAATTGCCCATCAGGGACAATGCGCCCACCGAGGCGACCGCGATCAGGCCCAGGATAATGGCATATTCGGACAAGGTGTTGCCGGTTTGGGCCGGTGGGGTTGGCTGCTTTCTCATACGGTCTGTTTCCCGCTCAATTCTTCGTTATAAATTGGATTCAGTGTTGCCTGTATGCATATCGGCAGTAACCGGCGGGACTAAAGGGTGTGATCACAAAGCTTTATAATTCGGTGCTTAGCGATCCACAATCACGAGGGTTCCGGCGGCGAAGTCCGCAATCCGCTTTTCCTGGTCGGTGGCCAAAATCATCAGGGCGCTGACGCCCCCGCCAAACAGCAGCATATCCGCAATGTTGAACAGGCTGCGAATGAGGGAGGTAACGCTGTTGATTCGCCTGCCGCGCGCCGTGACTACTCGGATACCCAGGGCCGATTTGCCGGGCGTTTTGCCGTTCATGAACGTGTGGAAGGCCCAAAAATAGAGGAAATCCGCCAGAATTATCAGCAGCAGGCAAGCGCCTGAAACCAGCAGCGTGAACAGGTGATTCTGCTGAATGCCCAACAGGTTGGGAAGCCCGATGGCTGCTACCACAAGCACGATATAGAGGACGAGCAGGATCACCTGATCGATCAGCCGGGCCAGGCAGCGCCGGGCGATACCGGCCAGCGGCATGGAAAGTTCCACCAACTCCGGGGTCCAAATGGTATGATGTTGTTTGATATCCGGCATACCCAAATCAATCATTCCTCTGGTTAATTAAAAGACTTTTTTATGGCTTGCCGACTTGCGGTTTACAGCGTGTGGGATTGTATATGAAACAGGCTGCGCTTCCAAATGAATATAGGCATATTTACGAAGAACTGAAGGGACATATTCACAGTTCTTCACACGGTGGGCTGAAGCGGCGCACGGTGGATGAAATTGAAGCCTTTGCGCATTTGTATCTGGTGGGCCTGGGCATGTTGAGCCGCCTGAAAGCCAACCCCGATATGCGTTCCTTTGCGCCGCTTTTCCAGAAGGTCTTGCTGGAAGCCAATATATTGCTGTACCCGGAAGAAGAAATGACGCTGGCTAAACTCTGGCGTTTTTTCTGGACGTACTTGCCCGCCCAATTGTGGGAAAACCGCTATTATTACCTGGCGGCCACCCTGATTTGCGGTGGGGCGACCGTGATTGGCTTTTTGATTGTGATGCAGAACTTTGAGATGGCGTCGGTATTCATGCCCGGCTCGTTGCGCTCCAGCCATGAGCTGGAGGAATACCTGTTTTCCACCCACGCCCAGTCCGAAATGCTGATGGCGGGCCGTGAATATGGCGCCACTGAAAAAGCCGTTTTTGCCACGGCCTTGATGATTAACAATATTCGGGTGGCCGTTATCTGCTTTACGTTGGGCGCGCTGTTCGGCATTCCGACCTTGCTGATTCTGATTGAAACCGGGCTGATGCTGGGTACTTTGCCCGCCTTGTTTTACCATGGCGATTTATACGGCCTGGGGGCATGGCTGCTGCCTCACGGGGTGCCGGAAATCAGCGCCATTTTGCTGGCGGGCGGGGCGGGGCTGAAGCTGGGCATGTCGTTGTTAAGGCCGGGAGAAGAATCCACCGGCATTCGCTTTCGCAAGGCGCTCAAAAGCGTGTCCGGAACGATTGTGCTGTGTACGGGGCTGCTGATTTGGGCGGGGATTGTTGAATCGTTCATCCGGCAAAGCGCGTTATCCAACGAAGTGCGCTATACAATCGCCGGTTTTTCCTGCCTGCCAATCATCTTGGTGTTTGTGCGGGCGTTTTTGGCCCATAGGCAATCGAAAACCACCCATTTAACTCAAGAACCGACCTAGTACAAAGCCGCCCAATTTTTCTTCAGAATGATGGGGAACGGTCGATACCTTGCATAGCATGGTGAGGTAGTCATTTGCCCCTCATGCGCTATTGGCCAGCAAGGAGCCTTTTTTGACATGAACCAGCCTGTTAAAGAAACTGCTTCCGTTTTTGACATGGTGAGCTTTGGTTATAAAAAGGCGTTTAAAAGCCTTTGGACGGTATCGCGCTTCTGTTTGCCCGTACTGGCGCTTTATGCGGTGGGCAGCGGTCTGATTGAAGCCATGGCCAACGGTCTGTTATCGGATAAATTCCGGATAGACCTGCATAATCTCTTTTCCTCCGCATTGCTGGTGCTGAACTGGTCGATTGCCTGCTATGCCCGGGACGCTTATTGGCGGGAAGCAGAACCCAACCCTGTGACGTATCTGAAACCGAACCGCACGTTGCTGGGTGTGGCGGGAGTTGGGTTGATTACCGCGTTTTACGGGATTGGCGCCGGGCTGGCCGGTATGCTGGGGCTATTGCTGCTGGTGGTTCCGGGCATCGCTATTTTCAGCTATTTCTATATCTGGTCGGGCCTGTTTTATACCGTTTATCTCCTGGAGCCTGAAAAAGGCGTTTGGGCCGCCCGGCATCGGGTTGCCGCCATGCTGCGCGGTTACTTCAAGCGCACGGCCGGTTTCGGCTTATTGGCGGGATTGGTGTGGCTGTTGGCCATGACGCCGGTCTTATTCATGTCGGTTGGGCTGGAACTGTTGAAGGAGCTACCGCCTTCGTTTTTTCATTCCCACCTGTTTTACGGGCTGTATGGCTTTCTGGACGGGGCAATGGAGTGGTTTATCCTGGCGTTTGGTTTTACGGGATACAGTTTTATCCTGAATCGGTATTACGATGACTTGCAGGTTCGCCGGGATCAAGCTTTCAATTCGGCGGTGGTCAACCTGGAAACGGCTCGGCAAACCGATCGGCAAGCCAACGGGTAGGCGTTTTTAAACGGAAATCCGCAATTTTACCCATTCCCCTTGCCGCAGGGAATCCCTATTCTGTAGGATATGGGTAGGCCGCTCAGCGGTTATGCTCATAGCATACGTTGTTTCCATGATTTTTCTGAAGGATTCCCATGGCTGACCCATCCGTCAATCCGGCCCATGCACCGGCCTCGATTCTGGATATTATTACCTTCGGCTACAAAAGCGCCTTTAAAACCCTGTGGCCCATCTCTAAGCTGACTTTGCCGTTCCTTGCGTTTTCTACGCTTTGCCAGAGTTATGGGGTCGTGCAATTGGCAAGCATGCAAACCCGAAAGCTTGAGGAAATGTTTCCGCACCTGGTTTGGCTTGGGGTTATGGGGCTTATATTTCTGCCTGTGTATTTCTATCTATACTATGGCGTGGCGCGGTATGTGCGGGATTATTTCTGGGCAGAGGCGGAGGGCAATTCGTTCCGCTACCTGTTGCCCCAAAAAACCTTACTGGGCGCTTTGGGTATTGCGCTGCTAACCATTGTGGCCTCTGTACCAATAAGCATTGCGGGCTTGATTGGGTTGCTGTTCCTGATTATTCCTGGGCTTGTTATTTTCACCTATTTTTATTCGGCTAGCAGTCTGGCCTATGTGAATTACCTGTACCAGCCGGAGCAAGGCGTCCTGGAGTCCATCTTCAAGCCGTTCCGCTTGTTGAAGGGGCATTTTTGGCGGACGGTGGCGCTGGGCTTTCTCAGTTTTGTGGTGTTGATGATTATTTCCGGCCCGTTGAGTGTCTTTCGGAACCTTCTGGGCGCTATGGGCCAATTCAATCCCTCATTTTTGCATTCCTGGCTCTTCTACGGGTTGTCTACAGCAAGTATACTGGTGACGGTCTGGTTTAACCTGTGCATCGGTTATGTGGGCACCTTGTTTATCACCAATCGCTATTTGGCCGATTTGCAAGCCAGAGCAAGCGAAGAAATCCCACTGACGTTGAATGTAGCGGGCTTTCCCGTCGCCGAGCCGCAGCGCATAGACCCGTAATCCCGCCAGAAATCGAGCAATAGGAACAACCCTTGGACAACAGCGCCATTCAGCAAGAAGCCCGCAGGATACTCGCCGATCCTGACTTCCAGCATGGCAAAAGCCAGCTTCCGGGGTTCGATGTCTGGAAGTGGTTGCGGGATTTCCTGAATTTCAAATCGCCGTTTGACGGGCATGACGTTTCGATTCCGTGGCAGTTGCTGGGTTTGGGACTCAAGGCGATTTTGCTGGGGTTGGTGGTGGTTGCGCTGGTTCAGGTGGCGCGGTGGCTGATTCAAAAATTCGCCCGTCGTGAATCCGGGGACAGCACGTATTTTATTACGCCTCAACAGCGGCAGGCGGCCCAGGACATGTACGCCAGGCAAGCTCAGGATGCGTTGGATGCGGGCGATTTTCGGCTAGCAATCCATTGTCTGTTTCTGGCGGCGGTCAGCCAGGTGATTCAGGATTCCCTGTTTCACGGTTCAGAATACATGACCAACCGGGAAATCGCTAGCGCATCTGATTTTTCCCGTTTTACGGATGCGGGGCGATTAAGCCGGTTGTTTCACGATATGGTATTCTTCGATGAGCCGCTCTGGTTTGGGCAGGGGATGGTGTCGGAGAAGGACTACCTGACGTTTCGCCAGTTTTACAGCCAATTTGCCGCCTCTGTGCAGGGTGTGGGTATGCGGGGCCGCCATGCCTAGGCGGTTAATCTGGTTCTTAATTTCGCTGGCCCTGGTGTTGGGGTTTGGCATCCTTGGGCCAATCCTGGACAGGATGGGCGCGGTCAGCGGCAGCGTGAACACCAGCCTGAGCGTGTCTCCGTATGGTTATAAAGCGTTGTATTTGCTGTTGCAACGGCTGGAAAGCAAGCCGGTGTCGCTTTGGCAGCATTCCATGATGAACCTGAAGGCCAATCCTGCCGAGCCGCGCACCATCTGGTTTATGGAGCCGGGCAAGGGATTGTTTTTCGATGGCGAAAACTACGCCCGGCACATGCGCGAACTGGTCGAACAGGGGAATCACCTGATTTTTGCGGTGGACGGTAAAACCCTGTCGGACGAGGAATCGCTGTCCTCGGTGATCGCCTCGTTAAACCGCTGGTACGGCCTTTCCTTGAAAACAGGCCGGTTGCGCGGTTCGGGATTGAATTTGTCCGTCAGAAGCTATTTCCCCAATCGGAATGTGAATGGCCTTTCATGGGAAAAAAGCCCGGTTGCCAAGCAGGAACGGTTTCAACCCTGGCCCATGCCCAGTACTGACGGGACGCCGGTTTTGTCCGTATTCACCCAGGCCAGCGCCAAAGGTGGGGATATACTGATGGAAACCCGGCAGGGTGAGCCTTTGATTTTGCGGTTCCCGATTGGGCGCGGTTCCGTCACGGTCTTTGCGGACAGTTTTTACCTAGGAAACGGGCAACTGGACAGGGCGGATAACGCTCCCCTGGCGATGGCCTTGCAGGAGGTGAACGATGCGCCTTCCGTGCTGTTTGAGGTATATTCCTCCGGCTTTAACGAAAACCGGGATTTCCTGACTTATCTGGCAACCGGCAAGGGTATTGCGCTCTTGATTACCTTGCTGCTGATGCTGATTGGTTTTTGCGTGTGGGTTATTTATCAGCCCATTCGCAAAATAAATACGCTGCCCACCTCCGACGAGCGTTATTTTACCCAGGAAGTTTTTATTGATTCTTTGGCGATGCATTATGTCAGCACCCAGAACTGGTACGCGCTGTACCAAAAACTGGTCTCCCAGTTCCGCCGACAATTAGATAGGCGATATCCGGGCATGGCGCTGGAAACGCAACTGGAGTGCGTGGCCCGGAATCCGTTTTTTGATGTATCCCATGAATCCCTGAAGGGCATCTTTGCTATGATGAAACTGTCGTCGCAAAGCGATTTTATCGCCCGATGCCAACGCTTGCTTGAAGTCCAGAGAAAGGTCAGCCGATATGAGCAGCAATCTGAATCCCGCGCCGGTCGCACAGGCACAGCTGGAGTCGCTGGTTAACCCCATTCGCCAATGGCTTTTCGGGTTGGAGGAACCGCTTCGCCATACGCTAATTGCCCTGTTGTGCGGCGGCCATGTGCTTTACGAAGGGCCGCCCGGTACAGCCAAGACAATGCTGGTCAAGCTGGTGGCGCAAAGCATGAGTTGCCCCTTCAAACGGGTGCAATTCACCCCGGATATGATGCCCGCCGATATGATCGGCACCAATATTTTCAACCAGGAAAAACATGCGTTCCAATTTAATTCGGGGCCGCTGTTCACCACGTTTTTGCTGGCGGATGAAATTAACCGCGCCCCGGCCAAAACGCAATCCGCCTTGCTGGAATGCATGCAGGAGCGTCAGGTGACGGTGGACGGCACGGAATACCCGCTTTCTCCCGTGTTTACGGTTTTCGCCACCCAGAACCCGCTGGAGCAGGAAGGTACTTATCCCCTGCCGGAAGCGCAGTTGGATCGCTTCCTGTTTAAAATTATGTTTCCTTACCCCAGCCGGGCGGCGGAGGTGGATATCCTTCGCAAACACCATGCCCAGGAAATTCGCGCCCAAGATTCGACGGTACAGCCGGTGCTGCGGGAAAGCGACCTGCTGGCCCTGCGCGCCGAAGCCAACCGGGTGGAGGTGCAGGACGGCATTATTGATTACGTGGCCGATCTGGTGGCCCAGACCCGGCAGCATCCGGGGATTGCCATCGGGGCCAGCCCCAGGGCGGCGATTTTATGGGTTAAGGCGGCCAAGGCCAGGGCGTTTCTGGAAAACCGGGCTTACGTGATCCCCGATGATATTAAAAGCATCGGCAAGCCCTTGCTCCGGCATCGGCTGATCCTGTTTCCGCAGGCGGAGCTGGAAGGGCGTACGGTGGACAGCCTGATTGATGAACTGTTCCTGCAAGTGAAGCCGCCCCGCTAGATGTCCCATCGCTACACGCCTACCCGACGCGTTTTTTCCCTTTTGGCCGCGCTGGCCCTGCTTGCCATTGGCTGCTTTGTGTGGGACTGGTTTGCGCCGCTGTGGCTTGCCGCTCTGGTGGCGTTCGGCGTTGCAACCCTATGGGATTGGCTGACCTTGCGCGCCGCGGAATTGTCGGTGGCGTCCCATCAGTTCAGTCATCAGCCTACGGTGCAAAGCCCGGTTACTTTGCACATCAGGCTCAAGGCCCGGATTCCCTCGGCGCGAATCCGGTTTACTCTACATGCAGTGCAGTCTGATTTACTGTATCTGGAGCGGGTGGAAAGCCGACTGGAAATAGAGGGCGAGGAGATTTCCGCGCGGTGGCGGATTACTCCCAAAGAGCGCGGCAACCTGCAATGGCCGGGCGTGATTGCGCGGTTTCAGTCGCCTTTGGGGTTACTGAACCACTGGCAACTGTTGCCGGAAATTACTTTTAAAGTTTATCCGAAGCTGAATACCAACCTGCAAACGCTGCTCAATCCCCGCATGTTGCTGGAACAAATCGGCCTGAAAACCCAGCGATTCAAACGAGCCGACCAACTGTTTGAATCGCTGCGGCCTTACCAGCAGGGCGATAATTACCGGCACATCGACTGGAAAGCCTCCGCCCGCTCAAACACGCTGGTGACGCGGCAATTCGAGATGGAAAACCATCATAACATTCTGGTGTGCCTGGACAGCAGCCGCCTGATGGGAACCCTGAGCGACGGCATCAGCAAGCTGGACTGGGCGATTGAGGCCACCTTGCACTTGGCTTATCTGGCGGATTACCTGAAAGATCGCATTGGGCTGGTGGTGTTTTCCAGCGGGGTGGATCAGTGGATTAAACCGAAAAAAGCCCCGGTGGAAGCTTTTTTAAGCGGCACCTATAATGTGAAAAGCAAAATTGTGGAAGCGGATTTGACCCAGGTGTGCGCCCAAATCCTGACCGCCCAGAAAAAGCGATCGTTGGTGATTTTTCTGAGCGATTTTATCGACGCATCCAGTATGCAGCCGGTTTTGCCCGCATTTGGCCACTTAAACCGAAAGCATTGCAGCCTGTTCATCGGCATTGAGGATCCGGCGTATAAAAAGCATTTGTCGGACGGGGCGGAAAACAATACCGCAATGGATTTGGCGGCCCGCATTGTGGCACAGGACTCTATGAATCGTCGGGAAACGGTATTGCAGCAGCTTCGCCAAATGGGCCTGAAAGCAATTAGCGCCTCCCCGGAAACCCTGGTGCAAAAGGCGATGGACGCATACCTGGAAATTAAGCTGCAAGGCGCCATCTAAAATAATTAATTACTGCGACGCTTTATCCACCAGTTGAACCAGCGTTTGCTCCAGTTCCCGAACCACGCCGATATCCTCGAATAGCAGGTGCTTTTGGGCCAGTATTTTTTCAGAAACCTGCTGTTTGAAGGATTGGTCAGTGGCAATTTGAACGGCCAGCGACACATATTCGTCCGGGTTGCCCGCAGTGCAATCGCTAATGCCCATTTTTTGGTAGCATCCCGCTGTGTAGCGACCCCGCATGTATTCGCCGGGCAATGTCACCGCCGGGACGCCGAGGGCCATTGTTTCATACGTGGTGATTCCGCCGCCGAAGTGCTGCGTGTCCAGCAAAACATCCGCGTTTTTTAGCAGGCTCAGGTAATCTTCATAGGGTAATTGCGGCAAGAAATGGATTCGCGATTGAAAGTCGCAAAGCGTTTCGTTGAATCTTGCTTTCAGGCTGTCCGTCCAGGCGGGGTAAAGCCCTTCCACCAGCACGAGGTGCCCTTGGGGATCTTCGGTTAAAATTCGGGACAACAACCCGTCAAAATCCGGGTGGAATTTCAAGAGCGTTTGCGGGCAAACATACAAATGGGCTTGCTCCGGTAAATTCATCGAGGCGCGCGTTTTGTATGCTTCCGGTACGGCTGGCGCGGTGTAGTAAGTTGGCAGGTTGTCCAGCAACACAAGCTGCTCCCGGTAATGCTTCGCCGCATCGGGTGTTTCGATCAATCGGCTGGAAATGTAATAATCCATGTTGGGCGAGCCGGATGTGGTGGGATACCCCCAGGATGTGCATTGCACCGGCGAAAACCGATAGAGCGAGAGTAAGTAATTCTTCACATCGGTACCAATTTCAAAGAAAAACAGCACGTCCAAATCTGTTTGCTTTAAGGTGGTTACGCATTGCAAGATATCCTGCGGCAAAGGAACAAACGACAAATCAGCGACATCTGAAAAAAGGTGTTGAATTCCGGCTATCCTGCTTTCCGGGCAAACCACTTCCACCTGGAACTTTGTTCGATCCAGATGGCGGATGTAGCCGCCCATGACCCGGTTGAAAATACGCTCGTGGTTTTCGGTCACTAAAAAACCGATTTTAATTTTCCGGTTCTCCAGCGGTTTGGCGGATATTTTTTGCGTGTCGATCCCCAGTTTGTCCACCAGCCAGTCGGCGAATTGTGACTTGATGTCTTTGTCGTCAAGTCCCTGATAGCTCATCACGGCGGGCGGCTGACAGCGGGCTTCGAACGCCTGGCGAAGATCCAGCCGGAATGTGGGATCTCCGTATTGTTGCAATGCATCGGCCAAGCGGGTTCGGGCCTGTTCGATTTCCGATGCCGAGGCGGGAATCATGGGCATCAAGCTGGCGGCCCGTGCTTGCCAGATAAATTGCTCTGGCTCGAATTCAGCGATTTTTTGATACAGGGAAGCGGCTTGCGTTACCTGCCCCTTGGCCTCATGCCAGATTCCCATTTTTGACCAGGCGAAAATACTGCGCGGATTATGTGCCGCCAACCGCTCATAGCAGCCGATTTCCTTGTCCGCCATGCCGACCTGTTTATAAGCCTGGGCCAGGTAAAAATAGGCCTGCTCAAAACCGGGATTGAATTGAATGGTTTTTTCAAACGGATGGATGGACTGCCCATATTCGCCGGACTGGAAGCAGGCATTGCCCCAGTTGAAATACGCCAGCCAGTATTTTCGGTCTGCCTGCGTGGCTTTATGGTACTGGCGGATTGCATCGACAGGCCGCCCCTGGCTGACCAGAAAATTGCCGTAGTTGGTGTAGAGTTCCGGCGCGTTGCCATTGGCTTTTAATCCTTGTAAAAAATACGTTTCCGCCTCATCGGCAAGCCCCTGTTTGGCCAATGAGCTGGCCAGGTTTCCCAGCAATCCCGCATGACCGTTTTGAAACTGGAGTCCTTGCTTGTACAGGCCAATGGCTTCCAGGCGATGCCCCAACCCCTCGACCGCAAGGCCCAGGTTGTTCCAGAAATTGGGGTTGGCCGGCTCTTTTTCCAGGGCGCGGGTAATAAACTGGATGGCGTCCGCGTTTTGTCCGTTTCGCCTTGCGATAATGCCTTGCAGGCACAAGCCTTGCGCATGGCCGGGATCTTTTGCCAGCAGATCGTGGCAAAGTCGCTCTGCTTCAGGAAGGTTGCCTTCCCGATACTGTTTAAAAGCGGTTTCAAATAATGCCTGGCTCATTTCAAGACGGTTCCCTGCTTGGGGTAATCTTTCCGGAGCGTTGTGAATCGACAGCGCGGAAGCCCCTGAACCCATTGAATCATCGGTTTGTCGCGTCGGCCTCCTGCGTTCGCACGAATTGCGGAAGCCTCTGACCCGATCAAAAGCCCGACTGCCCCGTAAAACCCTTTGATGAAAGCCGGTTTTGGACTTTTCAAAAAAGAGGGGTTGACAACTCTGCCGGAATCATCGAAAGTAATTTCACACGAATTCATCATGACCAGCCGAGGGATTAGGCCCGATGACGCTGGGGCAACCTGTCTGCATCAACGCAGCATAAGGTGCCACCTCCTGCGGCGAACAGCCGAGAGATGAGGCGACTCACCCCACAGTGAAGTCGCAATAGGTTTCCACTCTTTGAAAAACCTACATGTCTCTTGAGCCGGATCGCCAGTGGTGATTCGGTTTATTGTTTTCAAGCTTTTGAAAAGGAGATCATGTCGGTGAGCGCAATATTGGCAGTTCAAGCGGGTTGTTGCCCCTCGTTGCCACAAGGGGACGCCGAAAAGTCGATTCTGGATGTGGACTGTACAATCCAGCTTCCCACCCCGTTGAAGCTGGATTATACGGTGCTGGAGGGGAATATTAGTATTCAGGCCCGGTTGCTCGGGCCGCAAGACGCGCCCGTTCTGCTGGCTTTGGGCGGTATTTCCGCCAACCGGCATGCCTGCGACGTGAAGGCGGACGATGGAACCGGATGGTGGCGTGAGCTGGCCGGGCCGGGCCGGATACTGGATACCCGCGCTTACCGGCTGCTATCCTTTGATTTTTTTCCGGGCGATGCGGACTTGGACGGCGCCCCGCTAAATATCACCACGGCGGATCAGGCTAAAATCGCCCGGCTGGTGTGCGATTATTTCGGCATAGAGCGCCTGCATGCCTTCATCGGTTCGTCTTATGGCGGCATGATCGGCCTGAGTTTTGCGGCCCAGTTCCCGGAGCGGTTGAATCACCTGATTGTGGCCTGCGCCGCACATCGGCCTCATCCTATGGGCACCGCGTGGCGCAGCATCCAGCGTAAAATTGTGCGCCTGGGGCTGGAGATACAGCAGCCCGATCGCGCGCTGAGCCTGGCCCGCGAACTGGGGATGACCACTTATCGCACCTCCCAGGAATTCGCCCATCGTTTTTCCGCCTTGCCCAAAGCCGGGCAAACCGAAGCCGACGAGCATCGCTTTGAAGTGGAGGATTATCTGGAAACCCGCGGGCGGGCATTCATCGGCAAAATGTCGCCAGAGCGTTATTTAACCCTATCCACATCCATTGATCTGCACCATGTGAACCCGGCTGACATCCAGGTTCCGGTCAGCCTGATTGGGTTTCGCCAGGATCAGATCGTGCCGATCGATGAAATCCGCTTTCTGCACCAGCATTTGCCCAGCCCGCTGAATTATTTTGAATTCGACTCCCTCTACGGGCATGACGCCTTCCTGAAGGAGTCCCGCTTTCTGGGCGACGTGCTGAAAAGCATTTTGACCCCGTAATTCATTTTTCATTTACTTCACTGACTTTTTAGAGGATACCGCTATGACCAGTTTATTTTCCGATTCGTCCGGTTCTAATGATACGTCCGAACACTGTCAGCCAGCCACCTTGGCGGCCCGCGCGGGGCTGGAGACCGATCTCACCCACGGCGCGGTGATGCCCCCGCTTTACCTGTCCAGCAATTTTACGTTTGACGGCTTCAAGGGCAAGCGTCCGTACGATTACACCCGCAGCGGCAACCCCACGCGGGACACGGTGGGCCAGGCCATCGCCGACCTGGAGGACGGTTTTGCGGCGGTGATGACCGCATCCGGCATGGCGGCGCTGGACTTGCTGTTTTACTATGTGAAACCGGGTGAGCTGGTGTTCGCTCCGCATGATTGTTACGGCGGCACCCATCGCCTATTGCGGCAAAAGGCGGAACGCGGTTATTTCCGGGTGAAATTCGTGGATCAGACCAACCTGGAAGCCCTCGCCGAAGCGTTTCAGGAAGAGGCTCCCCGGTTAATCCTGATTGAGACGCCCAGCAACCCGCTGTTGCGCCTGACCGACATCCAGTCCGTATGCGGCATTGCCAAGCCTTACGGCACTTTGTGCGCGGTGGATAACACGTTTTTATCTCCCGTTTTGCAGCGGCCCATTGCGCTTGGGGCGGATGTGGTGCTGCATTCCACCACCAAGTACCTGAACGGCCACAGCGATGTGGTGGGCGGCGCGGTGGTTTCCAAAACCGAGGATCTGCACCAGTTTTTTGCCTTCTGGGCCAATTGTATCGGGAACACCGGCGCGCCGTTCGACAGTTACCTGACCCTGCGCGGCCTGCGTACGCTGGAAATCCGAATCCGACACCAGGAAGCGGGCGCTTACCAGATTGCGCATGTGCTGGCCGAGCATCCGGCGGTGAGCAAGGTGCATTACCCTGGGCTGGAAAGCCATCCGGGCCATGTCCTGGCTTGTCGCCAGCAAAACGGCTTTGGGGCCATGCTCAGTTTTGAGCTGGTGGGCGGGGAAACGGAAATTCGCACCTTGCTGGGGCATTTGAAATTATTCAGTCTGGCCGAATCCCTGGGCGGAGTGGAAAGCCTGATTGCCCACCCGGCGACCATGACACACGCCGCCATGGATCCTGAAGCCCGGCGGGGTGCGGGAATCGGCGACCAGTTGCTCCGGCTTTCCATCGGGCTGGAAGCGCCGCAGGACTTGATTCGCGATTTGCTCCACGCCCTTGACCAGGTGGCCCTGATTGGTAAGACGCCGGTAGCTGCCTAAGGCGCGCGTTTCAATCCGGCAAAAACACCACAAAATATCGGCAGGACTTTGACCTCCTGCCGATATTGCTATTTTGCCCTGTTTTATCAGTGAGACTTAGGCGGTTGTTCCGAACGTCATTTCCATCAGTTTTTTACCGAGATACGCCAGGGCGCGGAATGCCCCAGGCGCTTGAATCGTTCTGCTGGCCCCGGATGTCGCCGTACCGTCCGGCGGGTAGGAGAAGGGTGCTTGTTCACAGGTGGTGTTCAGTTGCAGGGCGTTGGCCCCGGCAGACACCAGTTGTTCGGGGCTGAGGGCGACCTGGTGGGTATCCAGGTTCTGTTCGGTCAGCGCGTCAAAATCGGCATGATCCAGGCTCAATCCGGTAATGCGTTCCAGATCTCTTCTCAACGCCTCGTTGCCGGGACTGCTGTCCCCAAGGGTTCCGTTGGCCGTGTCCGGGCCAATCTGGGTGAACGCGGCGCCGTAGTTCGCCAGTTCCTTGCCCGGTGCGCAGCCGGGATACACATTGCCCTGAGATGTGAACAACCGCAAGTTGCCATCGGGATCCCGGCTGTCCAGGCGGGCCTTGAACTCGGTATTCTGCTTGCGGGACAACTCCGTTCCGGCTTGGGCCAGCGTGGGGTCTTCGGCAATGGCCAGGCCGTAGATCAAAGTCGCCATCGCCCGGCTGATGCGTTCTTCCCGCGCGGAATCCACCTTGTCCTGGTGCTTGGTTTCATGAACCCATAATGGCGCGAATTGCCGGAAGTCCTCGTTTTGATAACGATCGTTGAATAACAGTTTGGGTTTTCCGGCTCCACTCAGATCCGGCTCAATGGCGGCAACAATGTTTTTCTTCCCGAAATTCGCAAAGTCGACCCTGGCGAAGGTGCCGTTTTTCACCACTTCAATGGCGGATTCGGCGGGAGTGCCTTGCAGGAATACCAAGGCTCCGCGCAGGCTAGGGTTTGGCACCTGGGATTTTAATTGCGGGTCGTCAAACAGTTTGACGGCCTCCTGGGCTGCTTTCGGATCTTCGTTAAAGCGCAAGGCGAAAGACTTGGAGAGTTGCGCGGTAATGTCCGCCTCACTCTGCGCTTTGCCCGGAGTCGGGATTGATGGAAGGGGAGGCGCATCCGGGTAGACTTCGGGAGTGAACAGGCTATGGTTGGTGGGTATAAATGGCGGGCATTTCAGGATTTGCGTCGCGTCCAGCGTAGACAGGTCGCTTCTGCCCCGATTGGCTGAGGGATGAGCGGCAGCCGCCCCATTCAACAGCAGGAGTCCCCATAAGGCGGTTTTCATCCATGAACGGCTGCCTTGAGCGTTGGCCGAGCGGCGATGCCTTTTCCCGGCTGCGAAGAATACATCGCCGGGTTCTGGTTGTTTGGGTTTGCCTTGCCCCGAAAACCGGGCGACAGACGGTGAATACGCAGCCGAATAGCCGCCAATGGAAGAAAAAGAAGTACGCATGTTGTTGGAACCTTCTACTCTGAAACCGACACACTTGAATGTTGGCTAGGATATACAAGAGGTTTCATCATGGCAAGAAATAGGGCATAAAACTTAACTATAAGCGTAGTAAATTGATATCCCCTGGGTTGAGTCGAGTGAGATAGGCGATCGGGCTTATTACAAAATGAGATTGCAGGTTTTAGAGTGCCAAAAGAAGGGCGTGGCGGTATGCTGACCGATTATTGACACGATTTGATATCTAATTGCATGGTCAATTCCAAAGGATAAGTTGTTTTTATTTCAATATCGAGTTATCCAATTTGGTTTTGCATAGCTACTAAAAAATGATAGAGAGATAGAGAGCGCAATATATGGCATCCATCAATCCGCTATCCGGCTTGAGTTCAAGCCTGTTGAGCCTGTCACCGTCCAAAAGTCTTACCATGTTGTCCGGACTCGGCTCACCCGCCCCCGGCTCCAATCCCATGAACCCGCTGCAAGGTCAATTGGCGGTCACCGGCATTGGCCAATTCATCAGCCAAATTATGTTGACCAGTACGTTGAGGAAACTGACGACCGGGCTCCTCGGTGGCAATGCCGCAGGCGGCGCGGGCGCAAATCCGGCTGCCGCCATCGGTCAGCTCACTTCGTTGTTAGGTCAGCTTGGCGGCGGCGGAGGGTTAGTGGGCTAACCATAACCTAACCTAAGTTTTCACCTAACCTAAGTTTTCCCATGTCATCTTCATTTGCTAAACTGAATCTCATTAACTAAAAACCACTTCAGTTTTTTCTGGAGTGGCTTTTTATTTTTCGGCTGATTAAACGCGCATTACCTGCCTTTTTCCATGCCGGACTGTTACCCGTTTAATGCCAAATTCTCAACCGGGTTCGCCCCTGGCATTTAAGGTTAATAGACAGGTGTTTTTGCCGTTTTTGATAGTTTGGAAAATAAAAAAGACGTAAACAGGAAAGGGGGCTTTGGCAGCCTGCTGGCAACCAAAGCCCCCGTGCTTTATCCTCGTTGATTGTTGCGTGAAAACCGGCTTTCCCCGGTGCGTCAGTTCATGTCCACCGTGCCGTTAAAGCTGGTGGTGGAGGGGAAGTTGTTGACGTTGAACCTCGGCCCGTCGCTGGCGTTCGGGCTGAAGAACGCGTTCCCCTGAGCCGTGACGGCGCCGGTATTGGTAAAGTTGCCGGTTCGGCTGCGGCCCACGATAATGCCGCCAATGGTCAGCGCCGGATTCTGTGCGCCCAATGTGCCGTTGCGGTAGGTCAGGGCGTCCGCGCGGATCTGTCCGGCGTTCGAGAGGTTTCTGCCCGCCAGCAGATTGACGCTGGCCCCGATTTGCGCGCCGTTCAGGAACCTGGGCCATGCGATGGGCGGGTTCTGGTTCAGCGGCGGGTGGATGTCAAAGAAGATCAGGTTGCTTTCCAGTTTGCCGTTGGCGGTGTTGCTTACATCCCGCGCGCCCTTGACGATCAGGCTACCGGCATGCGAGGCTTCAAACGGAGGCCCGGCCACCGTAAACCCGGAGAGCAGCGCCTTGTTGGGGGCGATGTTGATGAAGTCGTTGTTGTTCACCACGTCCTGCGTGGCCGCCACGTGGGTGCTGCCGCCAGACCACAGGCCGCGGGTGATCACGATATTGTTATTGGTGATGATCCCGTTGGCCAGCCAGGAGATATGGCCCCCGCCCAGCGCCAGCTCCATATCGTGAAAACCGGCCCCAATCACGTGAACGCCCGGCGTCCACAACATGTTGTTGGTGAAGTTGCCGTTATTGGCAATGGTTAAGGTGTTCAGGCTGAAGAATTTGGGATCCACGTTGGCGTTCACCAAATCGGCGGTCAGGGCCAGCGAGGATGCGCTACTGCCAATTACCAGGCTGTTGGCGGATTCCGCGTCGGCAAGGGTGTTGATGGCGGTTCCACCCGGCGCGTTGACGGTTCGGATCAACGCGTTGGCGAACCGGCCGGTCAGGGTCACGCTGGCGTTGCCGCCCCCGTTGGCTTGCGTCAGCAGAATGGCCGCGTCCTCGTGGCGGATGTATTCGTTACGGTTCGTGGCGAGGATGGCGCTGTTGTTCCCGCTGACCACGCTACCCGTTGTGGCCGCCGTGTTATTGTTGACGACGGTGGATGCGCCGTTAATGGTTGTGGTTTGCTGCCGGTTTGCCGCCCCGGTTCCGCCCGCCCCGCCTGCCCTGGCGGAGAATACCTGAGTACTGGCTAACGTGCCGGGGTTAACGGCCACCAGCGTTCCTGCCGTCCCGCCGTTACCGCCCGCCCCGCCCGTGCCATTGGCGATTGCGCTGGGCGATCCGCTATTGGTGCTGGCGCTGGCGCTGGCGTTGGATTGCGCCGTGCCGCCATTGCCCCCCTGCCCGCCGTTAATAGAAATGGAGCCTCCGCCGGACGGGTTGCCGTTGCCGCTAAAAACGATTAGCCCCCCTCTGCCGCCCGTGCCGCCCACACCGGCATTGGCCGTGGAGCGGGCCACCGGGTTGCCGCTGGCGGCGGATTCGGTATCGATGGCGGTGGCAAAGCCGCCTTCTCCGCCTTGCCCGCCATTGGCCAATATCCTGGCGCTATTGGCGCTGGTGCTGGAGCTGACCGCGATGACCCCGCCCTGTCCGCCGGTACCGCCGACTCCGGTAATGCCCACCACGGCGTCTTGCCCGTTGCCTGTGGCCAGCGACCGGCTCTGTGCCCTGGCGCCCATCCCGCCATTGGCCTGCATGGTGCTTACGTTATTAAAGCCGCCGATGGCTGTTACCACAATGGTGCCGCCGTTGCCGCCGGACGCGCCGTTGCCGTTGGCGTCAAAAATACCGGCAGGAGCGTTCCCCCCGTTGGCTTGAACCGTGGCGCCGTTAATCACGCCACGGGACGCCGCCAGGATAATGGTGCCGCCGTTTTTGTTAAGCCCTCCATCCGCAGTGACAGTCCCCCGGGTGAGTACATCGCCTTCGCTGAATTGCACGATTTGCGCGTTTCGGGTGTTCAGGCCGCTCGCATCGGAAAGAATCGGGCTATTTGCGATGAGGTCAGTGGTGGAATTGGTCTGCCCGCTGGCCACCATCCGGATCGTGCCGCCCCGAAAATCGGCCGCGCCGGGCGTGGAGAACAGGATGTTCTGCATGGTGGCGGTATCGTGGGTGCCGTTGCCCGCCGTAATGGGAGGCGGCACCGGGTTGTTGGCCAGTTGCGGGTTTGCCCTCATCACGGCGGCGTCCCCGTTATCCGGTTTCAAATCCGTGCCGGAAATGCCGTTGGCCCTGACGATGCCTTGGTTATTCACGGCGCTGCCTTCAATGTTGATCACGTTGGTATCCAGTGTTCCCAATACCTTGCCGGAGGTGTCGATTAGCGAGCCGGGCCGCAGATCGACCGTGCCGGTTGTATTCACATTCACCGTGCCGCCGTCGCCGCCGAAGCCCTGGGCCGTAATTCTGGCGTTGTTGCCCATGGTTAACCCGCCGACGTTAAATTGCACCAGGCCGCCGTTTGCGCCGTTCGCGAAAATGCTGCCGTTCTGGAACATGTAGGCGGAATCCACGAACACTTTACCGCCATTGCCGGTGTAAAGCGCCCCGTTTCGCACGGCGCTCACATCAATGTTGCCGTCCAGCCGCACGACATTGCCGGGCGCCCGAAAGTAGAGGGTTCCCCCGTTTCCGGTCGGCACTTTGTTAATGCTGGATTCCAGCCCCCTCACCAGATCCCCGGAATGGAGCCAGAGGCCGCCGCCTGGGTTCTGGAACGTGGTTCGTGAGCCGGGCGTGTTAAAGAATGTGCCTGCCTGGATATTCTGTCCGGTGTTGATGGAATTGACGTCCCCGGGCGCCGCATTCGCCACCGGGATGGAAGCTGCCGTCAAGGAAATTGCGATTGAAAACGGCACAGCCCCACTGAACTGAAAAGCGGATCTAAAGAATCTCATGCTGAACTATCTCCTTTTTATGTAAAAGGGTCGAACATTTTGGAAACAAAACTGAGTCGGCCGTTCACCCATCCGAGCGGCTCAATCAAAAAAATGGATCAGGAATACACAATAAATGGCTTGTTTGTGGTCAGGTAAAAAATGCCTAGTAGACTATGGCAGGTTACGTTCTTAAAAACCATTGGCTAACTGTTTAGTAATCCTGTGCTGAAAATAAATTTCATTATTAACCCAAATGTGAGTCGCAGATGGTGAGCAATAAGGGGAAACCGTTGAGTGAAAATGAATGTGTTTATAGTGCCTAAAAATCTTATCAGGAAATGATTGTCAGGCATTCAACCCATGCAGCGGTTTTTTAAAATTTGGCGCATTTTTTTTGCGTTCAAGTGCTTCAAAATGACTCATGTATGGCGTTGTTTGCATCGTTGTTTGCATCTTGGATTTGAATGCCTGAAAGAACGGTCTCAAAAAAATGTGAGGTGTAAAATCCTTCGACCTCACGGGTTTTCGTAGCCGGTAAGCTGGTTTTTAAGTTGACGGTTCCGGCTGGATAATTTCTGAATTTCGCGTTCATACCGTTTTTTCTCGGAAATATCCCGAATCATGCCGGAGAAAAAGGTATGCTTCTCGGTTTTCCAACTGGCCAGGGACAGCTCCAATGGGAATGCCTCCCCGTTTTTGCGGATGCCGATCTGCTCGGTGGTTTTTCCCGGCAGTTTCAGGCGTCCGCCCATCCGCTGCCGCTGCATGCCCCGCTGGTAGGTTGCCCGGTATTGTTCGGGCATTAGCCGGGTAATCGGCTCACCCAGCATCTCGGATTCCGAGTACCCGAACATCGCTTCCGCTGCCGTATTCCACAGCCTGATCGCCCCCTGATCGTCGGCCAGGATGATGGCGGCGCTGGCCGATTGCACCAGGGAGCGCAGCATGCCGCTTGACTCCTTCAGCGCCTCTTGCGCCTGCTTCTGCAAGGTAATATTCTGGATTTGGGTGACGTAATACAGGGGCTGATGATCCTCCCCGAACACCAGGGAGCCGCTCAGGAAAACCCATACCACCTGCCCGGCCTTATGCAGGTAGCGTTTTTCATAGTGAAAGTTTTCCAGCGTTTTTTCGCCCAGCAAGCGTTCATATTCATGGTCGGCGGCCAGGTCATCGGGATGCGTAATGTCCCGGTAGGTCATCGATAGCATTTCCTCGCGGGTATAGCCCAGCATGTCGCAAAACGGCTGGTTCACTTCCAGCCACTTGCCATCCTCCCGGCGGCATAAGCCCATGCCGATATAGGCCGAATCGAACGCGCTGCGAAATCGCGCTTCGCTCAGCCTTAATTTTGCCTCGGCGATTTTACGGATGTCGATTTCCTGTTTCAACGCCTTGTTGCTGCGCAGGATTTGGTTGGTGACATACAGGCCCAACAGCGATACCAGCATGCCCAGCATGCTTTCCTCGTACAGCCTGTTCTTGATGCCGTTTTCCGAATTCAACTGGAACTGGGCCAGCGTTTCATCAATACCGTACAGCAGGTTATTGCCCTCTTCCATAATACGGCCTAATTGCGCTGGGGTAACCCGGTTGCGTTCAATGGCGACGCTCAACGCCTGGGTTTCGCGCTCCAGCACGGCCATTTGCCGGATTTGCAGATCCAGTCTCTGCCGGAGTTTTGGGGAGGTGACCGGCTGAATATGGATGCGCTGCCCGGTTTTAAGGGAGGCGGTCACCCAGCCGCCTTCGGCCAGCGAATGGGCGGTTTCATCCAGAACGGCCCGGGTTGTTTTGTAAGGGGTTTGAAGTTTCCAGGTGGAAAGCAGCACTTCCTTTAGGTATTTCTGGCTGAGCATTCGCTGGCGCCCCAACAGGTTGACGGTCATGTTGTCCTGTTCGTGCTGCTGGTAAATTTCAGAAGAAATCAGCGTACGGGTGAGCGAGATGGCCACGATCAGGATGCCCGGCAAGGCCGCCAGAACCGCTGCCCTTCCCTTTTGCCGGATTTTTAGCCAGGACGGAGTGTCGGTATCGGTTTTGCTGCCCATCAGACCCTCCCCCGAAACGGCCTTTCAGTCATCAATAGTATGACTGATTTTGAAGAGAAAGAAAAGAGTGGTGTATGCGTTGTAAAATAGCTCAGCTCAGTCTTTTTAACCGATTGGAACGGCTGGCTTCCATACGGTATTTTGCATCCTCATCCTTTAAAATTCTTAATGCTGGGTCAGCTCAATATAAGCAAGCCCTTTTTCGCCCCGGTAATCCGCCTTGGGGCGGTACAGTCGGTTATTGCCAGATCGCGAATATCATACCCGCGATACGTCAGCGAGGCGGAAGCTGGATTCACATTGGAAATGCGGGTAAAATCCATCCCCCCCTTCCAGCCCGCGCTTGTAAGTGGGGGCGTCATTGCTCCCACTGAAGCAGGGATGAAACATCTCCGGTTTCGGCAGTGGTAGATTGATTGGTTGGCGATGGATGTTTGCGCGTGGCGGATTCCGCTGAAAATTGAGCGCAGGCTGATTGGAGATGCTGAAGCATGAATTGAACATGGCTGTTATTTCCCCACCTGAGCGTTATATTCTCACTTTAAAATTGGCTTTTTTAGACAAACTGGATCGGCTGGCAGCCCAGGAATTTCCTTGGCTGCCAGCCCATTAGAAATTATTGCGGCATGAACGCCATTGGACGCATTGCGTTCATACCCATTAGTGCGTGGAATCGCCTCTATCTTTTCTTCTTTTTAGGGCATCGATGGTCGGTTGCAGAAGAGGCCCAAAGGTTATTTTCCTTCTCGTTGTCGACTGGCTGGAGCCTGTTAGGGAACGTGTCGTGCTTTTGGGGGTTGGAGGTTCTTCAGGCTGAGTTGGTGTGGGTTCAGCGGCTTTCAGCGCCCCTGAAAAATCCTTGACTGAAGTGGCGCTAGCCTCCGTATCCGCTTTAAGTATTTGTGCTTCTTCGGTTTTGGGAGGGAATAACCCCAGACGTTTTCCCCAGTCGCTCCATTGCTGCAAGGTTAAGAACCCTACTTTGGATTCTTCGGGTGCATCGCTCTTATCGTTACCCCTCATGTCCCTAACCAATTCGCTCGCCAAATCATGCTTACCTTTCTCGCGGAGGTTTAGAACTGTGCTGAAAGGGTAAACCTTGGCGCCGGTATATTGATCTTTGGCAGGCGACCCTTTAAACAACATGCCGGGGGCATGGCTGGGCGCCGCCTGTGGACGGTTTTTGGCCTGGGCCGCATTAAAAGCCGATGACGTGATCATCATAAGAATAAGTTCCCTCGAATAAATTTGACTGATTACCCCTAGTACCCCTCGTAAGGATTCCAGAATAGAAATAGAGTTAAAACACTTAATTGATGGGATGTAAAGGATACTAATCAACTTGGCTGGTTCTCAGCCTGGGCTTTTGAAAATATTTTTGACAGGTAACCACGCTCGTTGATTTCATCCGACGGCCTGCCTTGCGAAAGCCCTGCCTTTCCTCTAGAGTAGTTTAGGAGAAACTGTAAAAGTGGCCTCATGCGCTGCACAGTCGGTCTCAAGCCATGCCCCGAACCAGGACTCGAACCCGGAATGGATATGCTGCTGAAGCGAGTGTGCGTGAAAGAGGGATGACAACAATTTAAAAGAGAGGGTTTACCATGAAGATCGTGGTCTTTATCAAGCAGGTTTTGGATAATACCAAGCTGAAATTCAGCGACGGCAAGCCGGTGATGGAAGGTGTTCCCATGATGATGAACCCTTTCGACGAATACGCGCTGGAAACCGCCCTGAAACTCAAAGAGCAGGCTGGCGGCGATTCCACCGTTACCGTGATTTCCCTGGGCGCACCCAATGCCAAGGATATTATCAAGAAAGCCATCGCGGCCGGGGCGGATGAGGCGTTCCTGCTGTCCGACGCCGCGCTGAACGACGGGGACAGCACCGCCAACGCCTATGCGTTGGCCAAAGGGGTACAAGCGCTGGCGCCGGATTTCGGGGTGCTGGTTTTCGGCCAGATGGCCCTGGATGACGCCGCCGGGCAAACCGGGCCGAAAGTGGCCGAAATTCTGGATGTACCAAGCCTGACCTTTGGCAAGAACGTGGAATTGCAGGGCGAAACGCTGACAGTCTTTCGGGAATCCGACCGCGGGATTGAGATCTATGAAATGCAACTGCCCGGCGTGATTTGCATGATGAAGTGCGACTATGAACTGCGCAGCTCCAACATTAAAGGGGTGATGAAGGCCAACAAGACCGAAATCCCGGTGAAAACCCCGGCGGACATTGCGCTGGAACCCGCTTTGGCAGGTGTGGCCGGTTCCGCCACCCGTATGGTGAAAACCTGGCAGCGTCCCGCCAAGTCCGGCGGCAAGGTGGTGGACGGGGCCGATGCCAAGGCCGCCATTAACCAGTTGCTCGATCACCTGCGTGAGGCCAAGGTGCTGTAGGCGTTTCATTCGGGCAAACCACCTCCAATCATTGAAAGCTTTTGAACAGAAGAGGAATTTGAAATGAGCGAATTTCAGGGCGTATGGGTCGTTGCGGAGCTGGCTGCGGACGGAACCCTTAGCGAGACCACCCAGGAACTGATGACCCCCGCGCGTCGGCTGGCCGACAAGCTGGGGCAACCCTTGAGCGGGGTGATTATCGCGGGCGATCAGGATACTATGGCTGCGCAAACCCAGTTTGGGCAGTTCGGGGCAAACCAGGTGCTGGCGGTGAAATCGCCCGAATTGTCCGAATACCAGGTGGAAGCTTATACGGCGGCGCTTTCCGGCGCAATTAACGAACGCAAGCCCAATATCGTGCTGATGAGCGCCTCCGGCGATACCGCTGATTACGCGCCCCGCGTGGCAATTCGCACCCAGGGCGGGTTGATTACCAACGCCATCGATCTGGATCTCAACGATCAGGGCGCGGTAGACGTCACCCGTTCCTGCTATGCGGAATCCCTGCTTTCCAGCGTGAGCGCCACCGCGCGCCCGCAACTGATCAGCGTTAAGAAGAAAGCCTTTCCCAAGCCGGTGGCCAATGGCAACGCCGCCGCCACGGTGGAAGCCCTCAGCCCGGATCTCGCTTCCGTGAAGCGTCGGGTGAAACGGGTGAGCGTGGAGCAGGCCGAAAGCAAGGGGGCCAAAAAGCTGGAGGATGCCGACATCATCGTATCCGGCGGGCGCGGGCTGAAAGGGCCGGAGAACTTTCACTTGGTGGAGGAACTGGCCGCCGCCCTAGGTGGCGCGGTGGGCGCATCCCGCGCGGTGGTGGACGCTGGCTGGCGTCCCCATTCCGAGCAGGTGGGCCAGACTGGCAAGACCGTCAGCCCCAAGGTGTACATTGCCCTGGGCATTTCCGGCGCTATCCAGCACCTGGTGGGCATGAGCACCAGCCAGATCATTATCGCCATCAACCGGGATGAAAGCGCCCCCATCTTCAAGTCTTCCGACTTCGGGATTGTGGGCGACGTGACGGAAATCGTGCCGGAACTGATTCGCACCATTAAAGAACAGAATCTGGTATTGCACGTTTAGGCTTCAGTCCAAAACTTGCCGCGAGGGGACTGGTGGAAGCCAGTCCCCTTTTTTGGTTCGCGCCAGTTCTGTAACAGAAAACAAGTTCATCCTACACAAGTGGCATAAACAGGATAGAATAGGATTGGAACCTTCGAATTTCATTTGCCTGCCGGGTGGGTTTGCCAACTGTTGCGCCAACTGTTGCAAGGTATGATTCGGGCGAGCGAAAGTATCACCGAACTCTCTTCAAATGTGCGGGACGGGTTCGGGAGCAGAGGGAACGCTCCAGGTTGATTTCAGGTTTGTAGGACGTGAGATTCCAAGAGGATAGCGCATCTGATGACAGTCAAAGAATACAAGGCCGGGGAAATCATCATCGCCGAAGGCACCTATGGGACGCAGACCTTCCTGATTCGCGAGGGACGGGTCATGATTTGCAAGGAAACCGGCGGCACCCGGCGGATTCCCATTGCGGTGCTGACTGACGGCGAGGTGTTCGGCGAAATGTACCTCTTCGACGACACTGGTTTCCGCACCGCTTCGGTAGTGGCGCAAACGGCGGTTACGGTGGAAATTATCCCCAAGGAGGAAATGGATCAGTATCTGGCGACCACCCCGCCGATTGTGGTGTCCATGATCAAGACCCTCAGCGCGCGGCTGGCCCAAACCTCCCAGGAAAACAGCATTTTAAAGTATCGCAGCCACGGATTTTTAAAGCGCCTGTTGGGCAAGTTCCATTAATTAAGCCTTGGCGCTCAGAATTTTTCTGATTATCGGCGCTTTTGCCCCAACTTGGCCCGGTAGGTCTGGTATCCCAGGTATCCCATGGTGGCCAGCATGCTCAGGCTGCCGGGGTCTAGTTCGGGCGTGGCCCTAGGCGGCCCGGGTGGATTGCCGGGGCCGGGGTTTCCGTTTGGGCCTTTCGCAATGGCGCAAGGGCAAATCAGGATTAATAAGCCAAAAAACAGGATTAGCAAAGCTCTTGGTCGCATTCGCGCAAGTTCTCCCGCTAGGTGCTTTCCCTTTGATGACTGATTATTGCATTATTTTTTGCCTTCATGAAGCCTTTTCCATGTTTCAAACGGTAAAATAGGTTTATAGACTGATTTTTAAAAACGGCCACTCGCCTTTAAAATGGTTGGCGCTGGCTGCAAACGGGTTGGGAGTGAATGGAAAACGCGCAAACAGAGTTGCAGGCAACCCAATCGGTTCCGTTGAAACCACAGGGCTGGCTCTTGCCGATTGGTATTCTACTGGCGCTGTCCGGGCTGGCCATTCCAGCCGGTGGCAGTTGGCTGGCCGCGCTCAGCCATCGGGGCTGGCAGGAAAATATGATGCCGATCCTGACGCTGGGCGTCCTGTCTGTGGCCTGGGCGCAGTGTCGGCCCGATTTACCGGCAACCTTCCATCCAAACCGCATGGGGTTTGCGCTGTTGTTGTTGGCCGCTCTGACCTACCTGCTGGGAACCCTGCTGTCCATTCGCGTGTTGTGCTGGAGTGGTTTCCTGCTTGTGTTGGGCGGCGTTTACTGGGGTTTGTTGGGGTTTCGGGCATTTTACCGGCGATTGCCCCTGTTTCTGTTTTCCTTTTTTTTGTTGCCGCAATTGCCGGTGGACTTGCAGGCGGCCATTAGCCTGCCCTTGCAACTGGCCTCCACGTTTTTGGCGAGTTCGCTGGCAGGTTTGCTGATTCCCATTCAGAGCGAGGGGAATATTTTTTACATTCACGGGCAGGCTTATGAGGTGACGGTGGCTTGTAGCGGGCTGAACACCTGGATTGCCTTCCTGTTTGCCGGTTTGCTGTGGCAGGTTTTCGGGCGCGTTTCGTTAAAGGCGTTGCTGGTTATTTTTGCCGGAGCGCCCATGTTGGCCCTGGCTACCAATACCATTCGGCTGCTGATCACCGCCTTTGTTGCTTACTGGATCTCGCCGGATGCCGGGATGTCCATCCATACCAACCTGGGTTATGCGCTGTTTCCAATGGGGGTGGTGCTGATGGGCTGGATGATCCATCACCTGGATTTCACGCAAGGCACGGTCAGGGCCGATTGGTATGAAGGCTGCTGAACCGGAGTCGCAAGCTCGAACGCTGGCCTACTGGGTGCTGGGGACGTTGCTGGTTTTGAATGCGATTGTGTGGCTGATGCAATCGCCTGCTGTCTCAATGCGGGATAGCCTGACGCTGCCTGTTCCTCAACGGATAGGCGACTGGCAGGGGCGTAATTGGCCGTTATTCCATAACGAACAGGCGGTTTTGGCGCCCGCTCGGCTCATTAGCCGTGTGTATTCGCCTTTAAAACTCCATTCGCAGGCTACACGGCCTAATGCGGAGCTAATCTGGCTGAATCTGCTGCAGAGTGATTCCATGAGTTCCATGCACAATTTCTACGATTCGCTGCTGGCCTCCGGGGCAAGGCCGCAGGTAAACGACACGCGGGTGATCGCAACTGCCAAAGGCCCGCTTCGCGCCACCTTGATTCGTTGCCAAAAGCCGGATGGCGCTGCTAGTTATCTCTTGCTGTGGTACCAGTGGCCGGGCGGGAACGCGGAAAATCGATGGCGCTGGTATGCAGAGGCGCTACGGCTTAAATTGAGCGGGCGGCGTCCGGTCTGGCAACTGGTTGAAATTGCGACGCCGGTTGAAAACCCGCAAACCCCGATTTTGCAATCACCGGAACTGCGGCGGCTGGAAGCGTTCGCAAAAGCATTTTACCAGTCTGCCCAGCGGGAGAATTAAAATCGGGCGGCTGATTCAGCCCGGTTTTTTTTAATGGGTTTGGGGAGGGAAACGGCTGGCTTTTGCCTTGCCGAAAGCTTTAAGGACTACCTGAAAATATTTGTGAATACCATACCGAGAATGACGCAATTACAACCTAACGATTGTTTTTATATATATAGTTGCTAAGCATTTATATCGGCTTTGGCGACCCCTTCATTCCATCTGAGAGCGCATAGTCGAGTCCTTACATTTTTTCAGGAGAGCATGAAATGGGCAGTATATCGTCCAATCGTCTTTTCGCGGAATTTTTTCAGGCGCTTGCCCGGGCGGGCTACGCAATCAATGCCCCTGCCTTTGCGCCATCAGGCGGCCCCAGCCCAAATTTTCAGGCGCCGCAGTTTAACGCCGGCCCCAGCCAGGACACCTTTTCCGCCAGTTCATCCAGCAACACGCTGTTTGCTCGTTCGGCGGCCACGCCGCTTGTGGCCGATAACGGCGCGCCGCAGGTGGCCCTGCTGGAAGTATACCCGGATGATCCGTTTAATCCCGGCGGGCGGGACGGCCATGATGACGCGGTGCGCCAGACCCTGAACAATTTTGCGCCGGATGCCCAAACCCAGACATTTTCTTTTTATACCAGCACCCGTTCCCCCTCCGGCGACGATACGCCGACTCCTTTCAACAACCTGGCCGAGGTGAACCAGTATATTGATCAATCCGGTTACGACACTTTCCATACCGCCGCCCAGAAAATTGAGCAGATCCAGCAGACGAATCCCGGTACAGACGTAATCAATATGTCCTTGGGCCTGTCTAAAAAAGGAATTTACCAGTCGGTAATGGATTCGGCGGTAAACGCCGATCCGGCCACCGGGATGAAGCTGGCTGGCAGCCTGGGCATTAACCCCGCCGATTTACAGGCGTATTACAGCGACCCGAATTTCGCCAACCCGCAGACTCGCGCGAACATTCAAAGCCCGGCCAAAACTCGCATTGAGGACGCGATCGCCACGTACGTGGACAATCGCTTTAACGCCAATACCGGCCAGGGGCAGAATTTCCAGACCGGCATCGCCGAATGGCAGCAGGCCACTAAGCAGGTGGCGGATAAAGGCACCGTGGTGGTGGTGGCCGCCGGTAACGATCATAATGTGCCGGGTTTTGAAGATACTTCTCAAAACGGTTCTGAATTGAACCTGTTGGCCATGAGCGATAACGTCATTTCGGTGGCCGCGTCCACGGACAATTCGCCCAATGGCCGTCCCGCCGACTTCTCCTCCAGGGGCGGCGGGCAGTTTTTACCCACCTTGTCCGCCGATGGCACCGATATTCCGGTGACGTTGGACGGCAGGCGGCAAACGGTGAATGGCACGTCCTTCTCCACGCCCACCGTTTCCGCAGCGGTGGCGGAGTTGAAAAAACAGAATCCCAACCTGTCATTTCAGCAGATTAAAAACATCCTCACCTCTACGGCGGATAACACGGCAGCCCCGCCCCAGGCGGAAGGCGCGGGGATTCTGGATACACGGCAGGCTTTCAGCGTGGCGGGCAACGGCACGGTTCCCACCGGGCAGGCGCAATTCCAGCCCACACCCGTTCCATCGGGCAATACGGGAGGCATCGATTATTCGACCCTGGGTGCGGATTTAACCACGCTGTTCCAGGATTTGTTCAACCTGTTGTGCGGCCGTTAACAATAACGACATAGATAGAAAATCTTCCAGTTAAATTGGTAATGAATTACCTTTCAGGCTTGAATACGAATGTTGAATCAAGCATTTTGTCAAAATAGATCGGTCATTTGCGGGAAGTTCGGTCGCTGATTAAAATTTGTAAAAACTTTGAATGGCGATCTCCTCCTGATAAAGGAGCGAAATGGCTTAAACCTACAGCGTTTGGACGATCAGTTCACTCCTGAAAAAATTTATATTGTAGAGGTTGTTTGAGGAAAGAATCAGTGGCGCAAAGTTTTTATTTGTAATGGATGGGTGAACTGTGTGAATTGGCGAAACCGCCAATTTTGAAATGCTCCAGCGTAACGCGTCGGGGCTAAGTTCCAGTGAAATTTAACGGGATGTGAGCAAATTCCGAATTGAGGGTACAGATGGCCAATATTTTATATATTGCGCAATTTTTTAGCGTGGATACGGAGCCGGGAGGTCAGGGGCAGCGCCACTATCAACACGCCCTGGCCTTGTCCGAGGATGGGCATTCCGTAACAGTGATTACGGGGGGCGGCACCACCATGTGCCAGGGGCTTCGGCAACCCGCGGCGCAGGAAGAACAGATAAATCCCAATTTGAAAATCATTCGGCTTCCTGCCGCGCCGTTAAATCAGCGTAGCGTATTCAGCCGGGCCAAGCGCTACCTGGATTTCAGCGGCAAGGCGTTGTGGGCCGGTTTGCAGTTGCGTTACGGAAAAAAACGAAGGTTTAATTACGTGCTGGGCTCCTCGCCGCCTTTGGTGGTTGCTGCCGTGGCCTGCCTGCTGGCCATGCTGAACGGAGCCGCCTTTTATATAGAAGTGCGTGACTTGTGGAGCCACACCATGCGGGTAAACGGCTTTATCCGGAACCCGTTCCTTATTGGCTTGAACCGTTGGCTGGAAAACTGGCTGTACCGGGCCAGCCATAAAATTGTGGTGGTTTCCCCGGCGTTTTGCGAAGCCATTGATACGCAAGCGCCCGGCACCGCCCATAAAACAGAATATGTGCCAAACGGGGCGGATTTGGAATTTTACCAGTATCCTAAATTGTGGGGCGGCAGTTACCTGCGGGACAACGCGGAGAATCAGGCGTTGTTTCATGTGAATTACGCCGGGGTGTACAGCGATTACACCCACCTGGAAACCCTGCTGGAAGCGGCGGCGCAAATTCAGGATCAATTGCCGGACGTGCGCTTTAACCTGGCGGGCGGTGGGTATCAGTCTGAGAAACTGCATGCGCTGGCCCAGAAACTGAAACTGAATAACGTAAAATTCTGGGGAACGCTGCCCAAAAACCGGATCAGCAAGTTTATTATGGAAGGCGATTTATCCGTTATTAATTACCGCGCGCTGGATATTTTCGGCCAGGTGTTGCCCAACAAGCTGTTTGATTATCTGGCGGCGGGGCGGCCCATTGTGGCGGCGGTGGCCAAAGGCCAAATCAGCCGGGTGTTGCACGAAAGCAAGGCGGGCCTGACCGTGGAGCCTGGGAATGTAACCGCCCTGGTGGAAGCGATTCGCTGGTTTTACCGGAACCAGGAAGAAGGGCTTCGCATGGGCAGACAAGGCTATCAGTACGTGCATCGGCATTTTAACCGCAAGGTGCTGGTGGAACGGTTCCTGAAATTATTTCCCAGGGTGATTCCGTTGCAAAGTTTTTCTGGCGCGATCGAGGCGCGTCAACAGACCAATTCCCCTCCTCGCACCAGCGTGAAAACGTGATAAACGACCTTGCCTAATCGCGGTTGACGATAAAGCCCGGATGTTCCTTCCGCTTTTAAACGCCAATCGCGGGTTGATGCCGGACCTTGAACCAGTAGGCGAGTTCAGGCCGAGACATTAACGCCTCCCTGCCAGGGCCTCACCCGCCCTGGCCATTTTTTATGTGATTTTTCCATTTCCTTTTCAAAGGGAACGGGCCGGTGAAGCAATCCTGATCACCGGCCCGTTCAAGGTTTGGGTTATTTTAAGGCGCTATTGGTTCACCTGGACGTTAATCGGTTGATCCAGCTTGATTTCCAGTTTATCGCCGGAGCCGATGGTGACATCCTTGCCTTTTTGCAGGGCGGCTGCCACCGCGCCGCTACCGGCCCCCACTGCGGTGCCGAAAATGGCGCCTTTGCCGACCTTACCGCCGGACAACGGCCCCATGGCCGTACCCAGCGCGGCGCCCAGGCCAGCGCCAACGGCGGTTGTGCCAAGCGCCTTGAGGACGCGTCCCTTGGTGGTGCCGCCGTGTAGCATGCCGTCCTCGGTGGCGACCGAGCCTTGAATGGCGTAGGTCTGGCCGTCCGGGGTCACAATCTGGTTGAAGTCGATGTCCATGGTGGCGGCTTTGCCGGTGCGGCCCGCCGGCTCAATCTTGGAGATTTTGCCCACAATCTGGCTGCCCACCGGAATAATCACCCGGTTATCGGAGCTGACGAGCGGCTGATCCACGCTCAGCCTGATTTCATCGCCCACCTTGTTCAGCTCGGAACTCAACACGCCCTGGCTAAGTGTTCCGGTAAACTTGGTGTTGGCCGGTACGGTGGCCACGCGCCCTTGCAGCACGGTTGTCCCGCTGGGGGTAGTGCCAACGGTCATGCCGCCGGTCGTGGTTCCTGCGGGTTGGCCTTGGCCGCCCGCCAGGTTCAGCCGCTCGCGCAGGTTCTGCACCATGGCGGCCACTTCGGCGCGGGTGGCCGGTTTTAACGGAGCGATCGCATTGCCTTCGGTGGGGTCGTTAGCGTAAATGCCGGATTGAATGGTGGCGGCCACACCCGCTCTGGCCCAGGTGGGGATGCTTGCCTGATCCCGGTAGGAACCCAGAGTTTGGCTAATGACGGCGTCGCTGGACATGGGAATGCGCGCGGCGTTCGCCAATACCGCCATGGCCTCGGCGCGGCTGATGCTGCGGGACGGCATGAACAACCCGTTGGGGTAGCCGCTGACCAGCCCGGTGGTGCGGACGGTCTCAATGGACGGGTAGGCCCAGTTGGTGGTGGGTACGTCGCTGAAGGTTTGCGAGCCGGAGGCGTTCATGTTTAGGCCAAGCGCCTTGACCAGCATGGCCGAGAACTCGGCGCGGGTAACCAGCCCTTCGGGACGGAAGGTGCCATCCGGGTAGCCGGTCAGAATGCCTTGATCCGAGAGGGTTTGGATAGCGCTTTTGGCCCAGTTGGACTGGGTGTCCTGAAAGAACGCGGCGGAAGCCAGCAGCGGCATTCCGGCGATTTGCAGGGTCAGGGCCAGGGTAATCAGCTTGGTTTTGGAAAGTTGCATTTGAAACAGTCTCCTCAAAAATACGACGGGTAGAGCCGGAATCACGTTCGCCTAGGGCTTCAGGAAGCTTCTGAGCATCCAGGCGGTTTTTTCATGAACTTCAATCCGCTTGGTGATCAGATCCAGGGTGGCCACATCCGAGGCGCGTTCGCTGACGGAAGTTACCTCGCGCGCAGTGCGGATGACGGTTTCATGATCCTGCACCAGGATTTGGATCATGGTGTCGGTGTCCGGTACGGATGAGTCTTCCGTGATCGATGTCAGACGGTTGAATTGCTGGAATGTTCCGGGGGCCGGGTAGCCCAGGGAACGGATTCTTTCGGCGATATCGTCCACGGCCAGCAACAGTTCCTGATACTGGCCCTCAAACACGTCGTGCAATGGCTGGAACATGGGGCCGGTTACGTTCCAATGAAAGTACAACGTTTTCAGGTACAGCATGTAGCTGTCCGCCAGCAGTTTTTCGAGCCCTTGCACGATATTCTTGCGATCGGTCTCGGAAATGCCGATATTAATGGGAACGGCTTGTTGGGTCAGCATGGTCGATTTTCCTTTCAACATCATCTGCTCAGGATTATTCCGAATTTTGCCCGGTTCGGGCCGCTGCATCCCCCTGTGGTCGCTTTTCGGTCTTTTGCTTTTGGGACTGATAAACTGCTGAAAAGGCGACCGTTTCATTCACGTTTGGTTAAATGGTTGAGTCAACGCCTGGAAAGGTATGGCTAGTGTATAGACTCTGTTGGAAAAGCACAATCAGTCAGCCTTCCTAGGTCAGTGGACTGAGGGATGGGACTCTCCGGCACAAACAACACGAACTGAATGGAGGCATCGTAGCATATGAACGAAGTGGGCCGCAATTGAAGCGCGCTTTACAAGTGTAGGAGATTAGGCCGATACCAGGCGGATTTTGGCCATTCTACGATCCATTGATAACCGCTAAAAAGCCAGCGACAGGCCGATACTATTTTTTATGCATGACAGCGTAGGCCTTTGGTTCAAAAGGATTAACGCGCCGTTACTTTCTTATGAGGACGGTTTCAGATTTTAGTGTAAATCCGGCGCTTGTGTCGCAGGGGGGATGTCCGGTTCCATGCAGTCGCTGAAAATCGCGTTGATTTCCCCGCCGATGATCAGGGCGAAGGAGGTGATGTACAGCCAGACCATCAGGATGATGACGGCCCCCATGGAACCGTAAATGCGGCTGTAATTTCCCATGTTGTTCACATACAGGCTGAATAGCCAGGAGACAAAAATCCAGATGCCCACAAAAGCCATCGCTCCCCGCCAGATGCGCCTTTTTCGGGGCCGCTCAGGCTTGTAACCGGGAGCTACGTAATAGATGAACGCGCTAATCACAATCAGGCTGAACACCGGAATTACCCAGCGCACATAGCCCAGCAGGCGCAGCATTTCCTGCGGCAATGGAAAAATATGCTGAATGGCCTGAAACAGCACTTCCCCGAATACCAGCAGGTTGGCGCACACAAACAGCAGAAAGCCCATGCCCACCACAATCCACATGGCGGTGGCGCGCTTTTGCCAGAAATTTCGGGGTTCCTCAATGCAGCGATAAGAACGGTTCAACGCCTTTTCCACGGTAACGGCCCCGTTGGCGGCCGTCCACAGCGCACCGGCGAAACTGACGAGGGCCAGGCTCCCGCTGCTGTCGCGGGTGAGTTCACGCAGGTAGGTCTCTAGCAGGTTGAAAGCGTCCGCTGGGATGAGCCGGTGCAGGCGCAGGATGAAATGCTCAAACAGGCTGCTTTGCACCCCGAACATGCCGAACAGCGAGAAAATGAAAATCAGCGCGGGAAGCAGCGACAGCATCCAGTTGTAAGTCATTTCGGCGGCCAGACCGGGGCTGTCATTCTCCAGCAATCTGCGCCAAAGCAGCTTTAAGAACTTCATCAAAATGGCCATGAATTGTTTAAAAAAAGATTATATCCGACTTTTGTTCCTGACCAATGGGTTTGCTGCCATTGTTTTGTTGCAACCAGCGTAATCCGCCATTCCGGGTTTAATGGAACATTCGGTTTGAGTTCGGGGTGGCTGGAATATCGTTCCGTGCCGGGAACAAACGGCTGAGCCAACCGTCCCTGTCGTTTACCCGAAGGTTTACGATAGAATAAGCCTGAACCCAGTTACCGGAAAAGGCTTACAGATGAGGAGAACGACCATGCGTTCAAGCGTGAAGGAAAGCGTTCAGTTACATATTCGCAAAAACGGACTTGCGGCGCTGTTGTTGGCCGTCCTGATCGGGGCAATCCCAGCAGGCGCTTTCGCCGAGCAAAGCACCTTGAAAAAAGTGCTGGCCAAGCCAATTGTAAAACAGGCCGCCGTGGGCGCGGCGATTGGCGCTGGGGCCGGGGTGCTGTCCGACAGGACTTCCGTCGGCAAGGGCGCGTTGGCGGGCGGTTTGGCCGGGGCTGGCACCGGGGCCATCAGCCAGTCCAGGTACCTGAAAGGCAAGCCCCTGGTTCGCAATACCCTGGAAGGCGCGGTCATCGGCACCGGAGCCAGCTACGCGCTCGGCAAAGACAAGGCCAAGGGCGCCGTGTTGGGCGCAGGGGCCGGTGCGGGATATCACTACATCCGCAAATACATGGATGATCACCGTTAGGTATTTCCACTTTAATAGACATTGCAAAAACAGGACAGGAACGATTGGCTCCTGTCCTGTTTTGCGTTGAACTTACGGGGCGGCATTTGCGTCTATCGATTTTGACAGGGGCGACTCGAACCGGGAGGACAGGCTTATGCCGTGGCTGCTTGTGGTTTTACTGGTTTATGGGTTAAATAGGATGCATGAACGACAGAAACGCTTCCGCTGACAGTTTGCCCAATACCGTAATGGCTGATATCGCAACGCCGCGTTATCGCGTCGATCCCATTCCGGAATTGTCCGTCCTGATGGCAGACCTGACCCGCTGCGATCGCTGCCCCCGCCTGTTGGACTGGCGGGAAACCATCTCGGAGGTGAAGGTCAAACGCTTCGCCGATCAGTTGTACTGGGGCCGCCCGGTACCCAGTTTCGGCGATCCGCAAGCCAGGGTGCTGATTGTGGGGTTAGCCCCGGCCGCCCATGGGGGGAACCGGACAGGGCGCATGTTCACCGGCGATCGCAGCGGGGATTGGCTGTATCGGGCGTTGTACAAGGCGGGATTCGCCAACCAGGCGGAGTCTACCGGGTTGTCGGACGGGCTGTACCTGAGGGATTGCTATATAAGTGCAGTGGCCCATTGCGCCCCGCCAGAAAACAAGCTTTTGCCCTCGGAAGCGGCGAATTGCCGTCCTTATTTCGTTAAGGAACTGGATTTGCTACCGAACGTGAAAGTGGTGATCGCCCTGGGCAAAATCGCCTGGGACGCCATTCTAAAGGAGCCTCGCTTCGCCCCGCCCAAGGGCAGCCCCAAGCCGAAATTCGGGCATGGGCTGGCCGTGGATTTGGAATCGGGCTATTGCCTGTTGGGGTCGTATCATCCCAGCCAGCAAAACACCTTTACCGGCAAGCTGACCGAACCCATGTTCGACGCCGTGTTCGCCACGGCCCGTAAAATACTGGCCCGCGCGGATTACTTGCCCAGATAATCGCAGTTGTTGCACCAGATTTCATTGGCGTTGTCGAATGCCGCCGGAACAATCACCGGCCCGGCCTCATTCACCCCATGCAAACTTTTGGTCAGTAATTTTCGGATGATGGGATGGGTGTCCATGCCCAGAATTTCGTCGGGCTTTACCAGAGTGGCTTCCCCGGCGCGATTGATGAGCATGACCTGTCCTTTTTCGGCCCACTGCCACGTGCAACTTTTGCACACCCGGTTTTCGCTGAGGTAAATATCCTTGTAAACAGGCTTTTTCTCGGCCAGCGCAAGTAGTCCGCCCTGATTCCACAAACAGGCCAGCGCGCCAAGCAGTAGTAAATGGGGGAACTGTTTTTTCATGGGGGATGATCAACCTGGGTGATTTGTCGGGCCGTTTTTGGGGAACCGGCGTGGACAAGGCTCTGTTCACAGGATAATCCATTGGGCCGGTTTGTCATCGGTTAATCGAGGGAGTGGCTTTTCGGGTTAGTTGTTCTATCCGAACAGGCCGCTAAGCAAGCTGCCCGGTAAGCCACCGCCCCCAATAAACAGGCGGCCGCCTGGTTCTGGTATGGGTTTAGCCCGCCGCCATACATCGAACTGGAATGGGGACGCATGGCAAGAACGGCGGAATAATGGCCTGATAGCCCTCTAATAAGTTATTAGGGCATGGCCAAAACCATGCCAAAACAACCCTCTAATATGAGAGTCGTAAGGTTATGTAAAGGATTGGATGTGCAGAGTCATTTTTGCCTTTTTGAATGTTTTTATTAATTCAAGAGAGAAAAAGCATTAAACCCGAAGTCATGATCGGGTCTGGTACAGACGTAGTTTTCAACCCAATTTTCTGTCGCAAGCAATATAAAGAAGAGATATTAAAGGAGAGAATGAGCGTATGGGGCTCACATTTAACCCAACGCAATTGCAGAAACTGTCCGCGCTAAGCGCCGCGTCAGCGTCCCCGCTAAGCGCCGCAGCAGGCGGATCGCCCCTTGCCAGCCCAACGGCGCTGGCGGGCAACACCTCTCCTTTGGCCACCGCCGGTGGCACTGGCGGCAACCTGCTGCAAAGCGTCATGTCCTTACTGAGTGGAATGGTCAACCTGATGTGCATGATGGTCTCCTCCGCATCCGGCGGGGCGAACGCCAATGCCGCCGCATCGCCCTTTGCCAATTCCCTGCCCGGCGGATCGCCGCTGGCTGGCAATACGGGCGCCGCAACCGGCGGATTGCCTGTAGCAGGCGGTCTGACGCCCAACGCGCTGAACCAGCCCGCCGCAGGAGTCGGCACATCGCCGGACGGCACCACGCCCGCCAATATTTTTACAGCGAATGACTACCAGAACTTCCTTCTGGCCGGTTCCAAAGGCGGTACCACCCAGAC
>CABHPA010000140.1 GCA_902168245.1 Candidatus Melainabacteria bacterium | reverse complement strand
AGATGTACACCACCCCAACCCCAACGGCCTGCGTAACGTGGCCGACAACGAAATGGCGATGCGCGTTCGTGAGAAAACCAATATTCCCATGCTGCTGGATATTTCCCACATCGCCGGGGCGGTGGACAAGCTGGAAGACGTGATGCTGGACGGCGCCGAGCACAACTACGACGGGATGGTGATTGAAGTGCATCCCAACCCGCGCTTCGCCTGGACTGACGCCAAGCAGCAAATTACCTGGGAAGAGCTGGACGCCATGCTGGGAAAGTTGCCGGCGGAGCGCGCTGTTGAGAGGAAAGCCGTTCTCGCATGAAAACCACTTCGGGCATAGGCAATATGGACATAGTCGCTTTGCTCCCTCTCGCTCAATCGATCGAGGCGGAGGTCACGGTTCCCGGCTCCAAGAGCTATACCATCCGCGCGTTGCTGCTGGCCGCCCTCACTCCCAAATGCGGGAATCAGCCGGTAAAAGTCGTTAATCCGCTGATTAGTGACGACACGCGGGCGATTATGGCTTGCCTCAACACGCTGGGTATCGGTACGGAATTGAAGCGGGACGGCTCCCAAAGCTGGATTGACGTGCAAGGCGGCCTGAGTGATATTCAAGATCAAGACTACACCCTGAATGCCGACTTATCCGCCGCGACCCTTCGGTTTTTGATTGCCCTTTCAGCGGTCATTCCCGGTCGGCAAACCTTGCTGGGCAAGGAAGGCTTAAACAAGCGCCCGGTGAAGGATCTGGTGGACAGCCTGCGCGCCCTGGGCGTGTCGATTGAATACCTGGATAAAGACGGCTATCCGCCGGTGCGGGTGTCTTCCAGCCGGATTGAAGCCGAGACGGTTCAGGTATCTGGTAGCACCAGCAGCCAGTATATTTCCGCGCTGATGATGATTGCCCCGCTAATTCAGTCCCAAGCGGACGCGGTGACGATTGAATTGCCCGGCGAGCCGGTTTCCAAGCCGTATCTGGACATGACCATTTCCATTCTGGAAGCCTTCGGCGTTTCGGTCAGCCATCAGGACTATCAGCGTTTTACGATTCCCACCGGGCAAACCTACCGTGCTGACCGCTATATTGTGGAGCCGGATGCCTCAAGCTTGGCCTACTTTGTGGCCATTACCGCGCTGACGAAATCCACCATTACCCTGTGCAATATCAATCCCGATTCCGTGCAGGCGGATATGCGTTTTGTGACCATTCTGGAACGGATGGGCAACCGGGCTGAATTCCATGACGGCAAGCTGACGCTGCATGGCGTGGGGATTAAACCCTTGCATGTGGATATGCGCGATTGTCCCGATCAGGCGCAAACGTTGGCCATATTGGCCGCTTTTGCGGATGGCGTCACCCGCATAGATGGCCTGCAATCCCTGCGGGTGAAAGAAACCGATCGTATTGCTGCCGTTGAAAAGGAATTGCAGAAAATGGGCGTTCGCACCGAAACGGAAGCGGACGCGCTGGTGATTCATGGTGGCAATCCCAAAGCGGCCCGAATCGCTACCTACGGCGATCATCGCATGGCCATGGCGTTTGCGGTGGCTGGCGCTTTGCTGTCCAATCTTGAAATTGAAGACCCCGAAGTGGTGAACAAAACCTATCCGGAATTCTGGCAGGATTTGCAGGCAATCGGGGTGGGCGTTCGCCGGATTCAGGCGACGGTTTTGCCCTCCCTGCCATTCGCTAAAAAGATTGTGCTGACCGGCTTTATGGGGGCTGGCAAAAGTTCTGTGGCTGCCGTGCTGGCCCAAAAATCGGGCTTGCGATTGTTGGAAATGGACGATTTAATTATTGAGCGTTCCGGTCGGGAGAGCATCAACCAGATTTTTGAGATGGATGGTGAAACCCGCTTCCGGCAACTGGAGCAGGCTGTGGCCGAAGCCTTGGGCGATGCGGGCGATGCGATTGTTTCCACCGGCGGCGGGGTGATTATGAACCCGATTGCCATGGATCATCTGTCCCGAAACGCCACGGTGGTCTTCCTGCAAACCGAACTGGAAACCAGCCTGAATCGCCTGGCGGAAGTGGCGGATCGCCCGTTGCTGCGCGATCCGGAAAAGGCGGCCGCCTTATACGATTTGCGTTTGCCGTTGTATCGCCACCATGCGGATGTGATTGTGAAAACCGATGCGCAATCGCCGGAATCCGTGGCGGAGGAAATTATCCGGGCGATTCAAGTCGCCCCTGTTTGTAGCGTATAGAAAGATTTTGACGAACCATGACAGCCGGAAACTCATTTGGACATCTCTTCAGAATCACCACCTTCGGGGAATCCCACGGGGGTGGCGTCGGTGTGGTGATTGACGGTTGCCCGCCCGGACTGGAAATCTCGAAAGAAGAGATCCAGAAAGAACTGGATCGCCGTCGACCCGGCCAGAGCGCCATTACCACGCCCCGCAACGAGCAGGACGAAAGCCACATTTTTTCCGGCCTGATGGACGGGGTGACCACTGGCACACCCATTATGCTGATGGCCCATAATAAGGATGTGAAATCGGAAGATTATAACAACCTGAAAAGCCTGTACCGGCCCGGCCATGCCGACTACACGTTCCAGCAGAAATACGGCACCCGCGACTGGCGAGGCGGCGGTCGTTCCTCCGCGCGGGAAACCATTGGCCGCGTGGCCGCCGGGGCCATCGCCAAAAAGTACCTCAAGCAAAAACTGGGTATAGAGTTCCTGGCTTTTGTGGAACAGGTTGGCCCGATTCGCACGGAGATTGATTCGGAATGCGTTACGCCTGAACAGGTGGAATCCAACATTGTGCGCTGCCCGGATGCGGATGTGGCGGCCAAAATGATCGCGCTGATCGAGAGCGTCCGCGACGAAGGCGATTCCGTGGGCGGCGTGATTCGTGGGCTGATTAAAAATTCTCCCGTCGGGCTGGGCGAGCCGGTGTTCGATAAATTGCACGCCGATCTCGGCAAGGCCATGCTCAGTATTAACGCGGTGAAAGGCTTTGAGATCGGCTCCGGCTTTGCTGGTTCGGCTTTGCGAGGCAGCCAGCATAACGATGAGTTCTATACCGAAGGCGAGCGCGTCCGCACCCGCACCAACAATGCGGGCGGTGTGCTGGGCGGTATTTCCAACGGGGAAACCATCTACTTCCGGGTGGCGGTCAAGCCCACCTCCACCATTCGCAAAAGCCAGAATACGGTGAACCAGGCTCAGGAGGAAACCGTCATTGAAGCCACCGGGCGGCATGATCCCTGCGTGTTGCCGCGCGCGGTGCCGATTGTGGAATCCATGGCCGCGCTGGTGATGATGGATCATTATCTGCGCCAGAAAGCCCAAAATTGGTAATGTTGTAACGACGAATAAACGCCGATAATTAATAAGTGGAAGATTAAAATGATTACTATGATGAAAGAAAACGAAACCCATACCAACGAGCTGGCCGTGCTACGCGAGCAAATTGACGCGCTGGATGCGATCCTTCTGGAAGCGTTGGCCAAACGCGCCCGACTGGTGGATAAAGTTGGCCAGTACAAAAAAATGCGCGGCCTGGAGCCGCTGGATCCGGCCCGATGGCAGCAGGTGTTGCAGGGTAATCTCGAGCGGGCCAACGCGCTGGGCCTTTGTCCGGAATTCGTGGAAGCCCTCTACCATTTAATTCACGAGTACAGTTTACATTTAGAAAGCAATAGCGAGCCGCATTCATGACCGAACCCGACTATTCCACCCGTACCGTTTCCGATTCTTCCAACGCCAGAACGCTCTCCTCCCCGACTCAAACCATCACCATCGGTATTCAAGGCGGACAAGGCAGCTTTAACGAAGAGGCCGTCCAGTACTTTCTGAAAAACAACCGCATCACCGACGCCAATATTCAATACCTCTTTACTTCCGATAAAGTCATGGAAGCCCTTCAGCGCGGCGAAATCGATCGCGGGCAATGCGCCATCTACAATTCGGTGGGCGGATATGTAGAGGAAACCACCAGCGCATTGGAAAAATTCCCGGTCAAAATCGTGGACGAATTCGAGATCAAAATCGCGCATGCGCTGATGATTCGCCCGGATCAGGATTTTGCCAAAATCGACGCTATTATGTGCCATCCGCAAGTGCTGGCCCAGTGCAAAACCAATCTCAAAAACAAGTATCCCCACTTCAGGCAAACTTCCGGCGAAGGCGAGTGGGTGGACAACGCCAAAACGGCGGAAGCCCTTTCCACCGGCCGGTTATCCGATAATACCGCCGTGATGGGCAGCAAGGTGCTGGCCGATATTTATAACCTGCGCGTGGTGGAAGACAATTTGCAGGACGCCGAACAGAATTACACCCGTTTCATCCACGTGGTTCTGGCCGAATAATTAGGCGAGCCGGGCGTTTTCCGGCAAGCGTGGCCTCGGCTGCAACGGGACAGGTTGATCGACTTCCGGCAGCTCGACTGGTTCTGCTTCGTCAGGGGCGTTCCCCTCTTCATCCGGTGGGCGCATGAAGCGGGTAACCAGGCCATGTATCCCCGGAATCAGGCCCAATGCGGTCATGGCCAGGCTGGGGTAATACACCTCCGGTTTGCAGTAGGCAAAGCTTACGTTGTCTAGCACCAGCGAAGCCCCGCCCAGCGTGGCTTCCGTAAGAGGCAGGGCGTATTGCCGAAGCCGGGAGGGTTGTTCTTCTGTTGCCGAGGGCTGGACAACGTTTGGCGGTGGCGGTGCAGGGCGGTTTCTTTCCTGTTCAATACGGTGGTGGATTTTGACCGTGTTTTTCACCGAAGAGGCAAAGCACAAGGCGGAGATGATTGCCCCCGGAATCAGGATGGCAGGCGCGCAGGAATACGTTCCCGCAATGCCGATTCCCAGCGAGGCCAGACCCGTCATGCCTTCCGCAATCTGAAGGGCGTGTTTTTTCAGGACGCCCATGATGGTTTTTCCATGGGCTGAGCCGGAGGGTGTGGGTGGGCGACGGTGGTAGTCCACGCCGCTTTCCAGGTCGATCGATCGGG
>CABHPA010000139.1 GCA_902168245.1 Candidatus Melainabacteria bacterium | reverse complement strand
TCGACCGAACACCTGACCGGCCTGGGCACCATCGACGGCCGCATGCTGGTGCTGAACCGCCAGACCGGGGAAATTAGCCACCATTCCTTTCAGGATCTGCCCAACTTCCTGCAAGCCGGGGATTTAATGGCCCTGAACAACACCAAGGTGTTGCCTGCCCGCTTTTATGGCAATCGCCAGGGCTTTACCGGACGGGTGGAAATCCTGATGCTGCAACCGGCATCCGAAGAATTGCCGCCGGAACAGACCGGGCTGGTGTGGACTGCGCTCATGCGTCCGGCCCGCAAGTTGAAGCCTGGCACCATTGTGGAGTTTTCTGGCACTCAGGCGGTGATGGAAGTGTTGTCCGTGGGCGAGCGCGGTTGTTGCCGGGTGCTGGTGCATCCCGCCGAGCATGGCGATATGCCCACCCTCATGGAGCGAGTGGGCCTGATGCCCATTCCGCCTTACCTGCGCCGCGATCCCGAAGAAAGCGACAACCAGCGTTACCAGACGGTGTTCGCCAAGGTGCCGGGTGCCCAGGCTGCCCCTACGGCCAGTTTGCACTTTACGCCGGGTATGCTGGAAACATTGGCCCGGCAAGGCGTACAAACCGCCGAAGTGACCCTGGCGGTGAGCGCCGGAACGTTCCGTACCGTGGAGGAGGACGATATTCGCGGGCATAAAATGGATCCGGAAGCCTACACGGTTCCGGAGGAGGCCGCGCAGCGTATTCAGGCCGTCAAGCAAGCGGGCGGGCGGGTTTTAGCCGTAGGCACCACGGTGGCCAAAACCATGGAAACGGTGGCTTTTGAGCATGATGGGCAAGTAGTGGCCGGTTCCGGCTGGAGCAACCTGTTTATTTACCCCGGTTTTCAGTTCCAGGCGGCGGATATGATGCTGACTAATTTCCACCTGCCCAAATCCACCCTGCTAATGCTGATTAGCGCATTTGCGGGGCGGGATAACATTGCCGCCGCCTACCGGGAAGCACTGGCGCAGGGTTATCGGTTCTATTCCTACGGCGATTGCATGCTGATTGTATAGGCTTGCCGCCTCTTGGCAACTGCCCGCTTTCCTCAGGCTGTAAAAGCTTGAGGCTGTCTGTCCTGGTGATGTTTAGCGCCCTGTTGCCACCTTATAAATAAGCTTATAAAAAAGATGAAGAAAATAAGAAACCCGGCTGGGTAGTATAGCCGGGTAAGAATAGCAAAGGGAACGGAATAGAGAGAATAAACTGGGTGTAAATCTGTTTTCGGCAACAAGCCTAGAGATTTCGAGATGCCACGGGGCCGCTGCCCTTGGATAACATCCGTGCATGGCGGGGAAAGACGCGGTTTTGAGCCTTGTTTTTGGTTTCCCCGATGTCCCGGTGTCTCATTGACTGTTGTTCTGCTCTATAAAGCGCACTCAATGGATCTTGATGTTACTTTGTAACGAAATGTAAATTCGGATATCTGGAATATTCCCTTCAGGCCATGCTGGCATGGGTTTCCATGAGAAAAACCCGGCGCCTGACGGGTGGCAACCGGGTTTTAAGCTTGTTGGGATTTGGAAAATCCTAGCCTGCGCGGCGGATTTTGTTAGCCCGAATGCAGCTGGTGCAGACGGTAATGGTTTTGTGCTGACCGCTGGGCAATACCACTTTGCATTTTTGCAGGTTGGGGTATTGGAAGAAACGGTGGTGCTTGTTGGAGAAGCAAACTTTGTTGGATTTGTTGCGACGCTTGTTGCAAACTTCACAGACGCTGGCCATGGGAGAGAAGTCCTTTTATCTTGGTTCACGATATCAAGTGTTGCTTATTGAAACATTAAAAAAAGCTTATGGCAACACTTCTCCCTCCTCAATCGGTCGCGGCCATGCCCCATGCTGGGAGGATCTCTCTGGCTGAGGGCCTAAAACCCGGTGAACCAGGCAGGATCGTATGACGAGTTGCTCGACAAAGTCGCACTACTGTGGGTGCTGTTTGTTTTGGCGTTGCCCCTGGTTTTCAAGGTGCCGTCGTAATACAGCTCGAACTGGATGGAATCCTGCCTGCCCGTGTAAGTGCCGTCCGGGTCGAAACGGAACTGAATGGTGTTTAAGGTGGTGCTGCCGTTGAAGTTTTCGGCTTGAAGCTGTAAGACGCCGCCGTTGTGTAACTTCAGGCAGGCTGCTGAAGCCGAGCAGGCTATAACTGCGGTGCCGGGGTGGCCATCGACCAGTTGGGTGGTGCTGGTGTCCACGGAAACAAAGTTCATATAGGCAGAAAGCGCGCCGGGTGTGGTATTGGTGGCCACGGTGGTGTTGGCCTGGCGGTACTGCTCGTAGGCGTTCATGATCATAAACGCCACATCCTTGGAGAACGAGCTGTATTTGCTGCTTTGGGTGCTGCCCTGGGCCTGGAGTATGCCAGGCACGGTAAAAGCCATCAGGATACCCATAATCGCCAGGGTAATCAGCAGTTCCGCCAGAGAAAAGCCCGGCTGGTCGCTGAAATTTCGGCGGGAAGGAATCCGGTGCGTCATATGGGAAGGCTGCCTGTTTTTGCTGGTTTCTAAATCAATCTATCGGCAACCGGGTTGAAAACTTGAGTTTTATGCGCTGGGCTGGCCTGCGGATGCCAAAGCTGGGGTGAGAGAAATGGATGGCGTAACGTTATGTAAAGTCCTGCGGGCGCAGATGGCATCATTTGTTTGTCAGGGTTCTTGCTATAATAACTCGCCCCTGCGCGAAAGACGGATGCCCGACGCGCAACCGTCGATCGCCGCCCCCAGTCAACACGATGGAAACGGCTATGCCTTCTCCCATTCCCTCTTCCGGCATCTACGCTTATTATTCCGCGCAGCCACGCGGCAGCCGGGCTGCCTTTCAACCGCAAGGGGCAACGGGCCAGCAGAGCTTGGAAAACCTCAAGCAGCAATTAGGGGGTGGGGTGCTGAATGCCTCGCGAACGATTATTAACCGAGACGGGCTGGACGGCTTGCAGGACGGCCAGCCGGTGACGCCATTGGCGCATCATACGGTTCCCAATACGGGCCTGCCGAAAGTGGATCAGGCCGTCGACAAAACCGTGGCCACCGCGGGCGAAGTGGCGGGTTTCGTACCCCAGGCCGTCGGCACTACGGCGTCCGAAACGTTTCGAGACAGTATGCTCGGCGGCATAGCGGCCTTTTTAACTTCATCGGTCGGCAGCGGGATTGCCGCCGCCGTGAAAAAAGAATTTACCGCTACCAACGCGGCGGCCACAATCCTGATCATGACGTTGGCCGGGAGTTTTATCGGTGGCGGGGTGGGTTTTTTGCAATCCATTGTGGAAAACCTGAGGGATTTGAAAAGCCTGTTGCTGGGGCCACGGCTGTAGATTCGCGCGTTTGTTCACGTCGAGATGTCGCCCGGTCAATGGCTGGAAATGAAAACGCCCTCCCCGGCAAGGGAAGGGCGTGAGGTTTCATCAGGTTTCGAGAGTGGCAGGTTTATCTGGTAAAAGTTTGCTTAGGCTGCTGCAGCATCGGCGCTTGCCGGTGGGGCTTGGAAGATAACGTTGCCCTGGGTGTCCAGCACCTTGGCGACGCTGCCGTCAACCGGGTTTTCAATAACCTGTCCGATCTGGACGCCGAAGCGGTTGAATTTGCTGTCGTGGCTCCAGAGGTCGGAGACTTCGTAATCGTCCACGGCGCCGTCAATGACGGTGCCGCCTTGTTTGCCCTGGTTGTTGCCGGTGTCTTTCTTTCCGGCGATGCCGTCGGCAGTTTGGCCCAGCAGGCCGTGGGGGGCCACGAAATCGGAGAAGGGGCCGCCCTTGTTAATGCTCACGTGGCTGTCGATGTAAGGGCCGTTGGGGTTGTTCGGCTCTTTCACCTCCAGATCAATAGTGTATTCGCCGGTGTCCACGGTCAGCTTGCCTCCGTCCCATTTGACGGAGCCGCCGTTGTCCAGGTTTACGGTCTCGCCTTCTTGCATGTCCTTGCCGTTGAGGGTGGGCGGCTTACCGGAGCGATCGAAATGAATCTGGTCTTCGCCCACCTGGATGCCGGTTTCCCCGATGACGGTGGCGCCGTTGTCACCCCATTGTTCAAAGGTGGTGTTGTACTCCACGTCTTTATCGGAAAGCATGTTGTAGGTTTGCCGGGCTGCCCCATCACGTCGTATTTTTCGCCGTCAAAGCCCACCAGATGGGGGTCGCCGTGGTACCGGCCGCCGTCGCCGCCGTTATAAGTGGGGGCTTCGTAGTTGGAGGTTGGGTCTTCCGGAATGTCGGATGATGGGTCGGCGTAGGAGGAATAATTCGGATCCAGCACATATGGAGGGATTTCCGGGGTGGCCGGGTTGTACACGTAAGGGGGCGCTACCGGCAGGCCGCCCTGGGTCGGATCAAATGGCGTGAGTGGCGCCGGGATAGCAGATGGGGGAATGGAGGAAAGCGGGTTCAGAAGCTGCGGCGGCAACGAGCTGATTGGCGGCATATAAGTTGCTGGCTGCTGTGGGATTGGCGCAAAAGGACTGATTGGCGGCGCGGTTGGATAGCTGGCCGGAGGCGCATAGGAAATCGGTTGTTGCGGGTAGCCGTAGCCGGATTGCTGCGGGTAGGGGCAGGTTGCCGCCGGGGGGTACCCTTGGCTGCCGCCGGAACCTAGCAGGCTTTGGATCATGGCGGCGCATTGCAGCATCATGCTGCCGGTGCTTTGCAATTGGGTGGCGATGCTGCCGAGGGAGCCTCCCTGGCTGGGGGGAACCGGCAGGGAAAATTGCGGGATGCCGGGGCTGGTCGCGCCGGTGAATCCGGGGTTCACGGCTGCGGCAAAGCCGGTGGCCATGCTGCCGGGAAGGAGGGACGTGGTTTGGGTGGTAATGCTGGCGTTCATCGGCATGGCGCTTTGCCCCATGATGCCCGCATTCAGCAGGGCCAGGGGATTCGTATTGAAGGTGCTGCCCATCGATAACATAATGTTTTCTCCTATTTTGGCTTTTCGTTGCAAAAGCCTGGCTATGTCCACAAAAATTTGACTGCAAGTCTGTCCGAAGGATGTTGATGAGATGTGCTTTGTATATACTAATAAAAACAATCGCCTGTGGAAAATTGCTATAAATTTTATATATTTTGTTTTTTGGGTTCTTATTTTCAGTGGGAGATGGGTCAACTTCGCTGGAAAGGCTTGGCGCTTGGGTCGTTGATCATTCGCCCATAGAAAAAGACGCCTTTCTTGGCGGGAAAGGCGTCGGGTTTTCGGTTTTCGAGAGTGGGATCGGGTGTATGGAGTCTTTTATCGTTTACGCGGCGGTGGAAATGCCGCCCAACGTGCTTGCAGACGGTGGAGCCTGGAAGATGACGTTGCCCTGGGTGTCCAGCACTTTGGCGACGCTGCCGTCTGTCGGGTTGGAAATGACCTGTCCGATCTGGACGTCGAAGCGGTTGAACTTGCTGTCGTGGCTCCAGAGGTCGGAGACTTCGTAATCGTTCACGGTGCCGTCAATCACGGTGCCGCCTTGTTTGCCCTGGTCAATGCCGGTGTTTTTCTCGCCTTTCACGCTGTCGGCGGTTTGGCCCAGCAGGCCGTGGGGGGCCACGAAGTCGGAGAAGGGGCCGCCCTTGTTGATGCTGACGTGGCTGTTAATGTAGGGGCCGTTGGGATTGTTCGGTTCTTTCACCTGTAAATCAATGGCGTATTCGCCGGTGTCCACGGTCAGTTTCTGGCCGTCCCACCTGGCTTTGCCGCCTTTGTCGAGCTGGATTTCCTGCCCCTGTTCCATCGGCTTGCCGTTGACGGTGGGGGCGTTGCCGGAGCGATCGAAGTAGACTTGATCGTTTCCCACCTGGATGCCAGCTTTGCCGATGACGGTGGCGCCGTTGCCGCCCCATTGTTCAAAGGTGGTGTTGTACTCCACGTTTTTGTCGGAAAGCATATTGTAGGTTTTACCGGGCTGGCCCATTACATCGTACTTTTCGCCGTCAAAGCCCACCAGGTGGGGATCGCCGTGGTACTGGCCGTTGTTGCCGCCATCGTAAGCGGGAGGGGTCTGGTTGGCGGTGGGATCAATGCTTTGCAGCGCGGATAACAACTGAAGCAGCATACGAACCATGCCTGCCAGTTGCAGCAGCATGTTGCCTTTGCCTTCCAGGTCGCCCGCCAGCGTGGAAAGCGGGCTGAACTGGCTGGTGGGCTGTTGTTGGCCCACCGCGGACGGCGTGTTGAAGCCTTGTGCGCCCAGGGGTAAGCCTACGGTGTTCTGATTGCTGAGGCCCGAGGAAACAGGGCTGAGCGAAAGTGGGGCGGTTAAGGGGGAAAAGCTTCCCAGCGAATTGCCCATCGACAACATGGTGACTCTCCTTATGGGTGGGCTTTTGCCAGCAGAAATAAAGTGCTATGCAAAAGCCATTCTCTCTATGTCCAGAAAATACACAGCCTAGTGAGGGAAATAATGGAAGAAGTGAATGATGTTTTTGTTATATATTAATTAAAACAATTTATATCAATGAATTGCCATTAAGTTATATAAAAGTATTCAAAAAGCGATACCTTACGGGTGGTGATTCAATCGTTTTCCAGAATACGGGCAGCCGGGCCATTGCAAAGGGCAATCCGTGGTTTTTCGTTTGGTTGTTTACGTTGCTTTGCTATGCGCTTTGCGGCTCATGAGTCCTGTCGGTGGGTGGAAAACGCCATAGCCAACCCGTGTTGCGTGGGATAACCTGACAAACCAATACGCCCATCCGTTTGTGGATGGGCGTATGGCGATAGTGGCGGAATTGACCTACGAAGAAGGGGTTAGGAAGCTACCGCGGTTTTGTGCGCTTCCTTGTTATCGCCTTTCTGGAAGAGGACATTCCCGTTTTTATCAAAGGTTTTAATGACGTTGCCTTGGTCATCGGCCTGGGTTTGGGTGTTGTCCACCTCAGCCCCGAAGCGGCTGAACTTGTCGCTGTGGCTCCAGAGATCCGCTTCCTCGTAGTCGCCCACGGTGCCGTCAATGATGGTGCCGCCTTGTTTGCCCTGATCGTTGCCGGTGTTTTTCTGACCTTTCACGCCGTCGGCGGTCTGGCCGAGCAAGCCGTGAGGAGCTACGAAATCGGTGAAGGGGCCGCCATCGTTAAGGGTCACGTGGCTTTCCAGCGCCGCGCCGTTCGGGTCGTCTTTCTGGCCGACTTTCAGGTCGATGGTGTACTCGCTGGTGTTAACGGTAAGCTGTTCACCGTCCCACTTGGCTTTGCCGCCCTTGTCGAGCTGAATTTCCTGCCCTTTTTCCATCGGCTTGCCGTTGACGGTGGGGGCGTTGCCGGAGCGATCGAAGTAGACCTGGTCTTTTCCGACCTGGATGCCCGCCTTGTCAATGACCGTGGCGCCGGGGATGTTGCTGTTGTACTTGGCGAAGGTGGTGTTGTACTGAATGTCCTTGTCGGAAAGCATGTTGTAGGTTTTGCCGTCCTCGCCCATCACGTCGTACTTCTCGCCGTCGAAGCCCACCAGGTGGGGATCGCCTTGGTACTGGCCGTTGTTGCCGCCGTCATAGGTGGGCGGGGTATAGGTGGGAGTAGGCGTCGGTGTTGGCGTAGGGGTTGGAGTAGGGGTTGGTGTTTCATAAGTAGGGGTTGGTGTCGGCGTGGGAGTAGGGGTTGGCGTTTCGTAAGTGGGTGTTCCAGTGTCCGCATTGGCGTCGTTGTTACCGTTGCAGCCATTACTGCCGTCGTTGTTCACGTCCTGCTGACCGTTATCCGTAATGTCGTTGTTGCCGTCCTGGCTATTGGGGTCGACGGAGGGATCGCTGTTGGCGAACAGGCTTTGGGGATTCAGTCCGCCGCCGCCGAAAATCTGCATCAGCAGAGCCATAAAGACGCTGATGATTTGGAAGATGCTGTCCTGCATGCCTCCCGCGCTGTTGCTATTGGCTCCGCTGAACAAGGTACTCAGCGCACTGAGAGGATCTGCCTGGGGAGGATTCAGGTTCTGGACGCTGGCCTGAATCGGGCTTTGCAACTTGTTGAGCGTGGATGTCTGAAAGCCCGGGTTTAAATTAAGCCCATTGATCGACATATAAGTGTTCTCCTTCAATTCAGCCTGCTTCAAGCCTTGTCGGAATATTCCGCACTGCGAAGCAAGCCTCTCTATGCCCTGGGGAGTCGAAAGTGCCTATGGATTAGTGCCTGGGTTTGTTCAGCTTTACTGACTTAATTGGTATATAAAAATTAAAACAAATGATATCTTTTTATTGCTTGTTGAATACCGATCATTTCTAAAAATTACATAGTTCGTATATTTCGCTGGGCCAAATTCAGGTCTGGGCTTCAGGTTTGACTGTCCGGCTCTGATGACCGCCCAGCGACCGGCGTTCGATTCCTTGGCTTCAAGCGGATGGCAAGACATTATCCAAAATAGGTCAATTGTATAATAACTATTCAAATAGAAGTGATAATACAATACAATAAGGAATGTGGTTACATCAGAGGGCCATCAGTGAGGAACGGGATGCACAGAGACTTTGAACCATTTCTGGAGGATCACCGCGCGGAAACCGCCTTTATCCACGAATCGTCTTACGTGGACGCACCTTGCCGCATCGGGGAGCATACCTCCATTCTGCACTTTTCGCACATTATGGCGCATGCCATCATCGGGAACCATTGCTTTATCGGGCGCAACGTCACGGTGGCTTCCGGAGTGCTGCTGGGCGACAACGTGCGGGTGATGAACAACGCCCAGTTGAACAGCGGCGTCATTCTGGAAAACGAAGTGTATTGCGGCTCCAGCGTGGTGTTTACCGAAAACCGGTATGTGCGCGCCACGCCCAAGAACATTTCGCGGGTTAGCCCTACCCTGGTAAGGCAAGGCGCGCAACTGGGGCCGAACACCACGGTGGCTTCCGGCTTTACCATTGGCCGTTTCGCCTTTATCGAGGCGGGAACCATCGTTGATAGTAATATCCCCGATTTTGCGGTAGTATATGGCAATCCATTAAAGTTTGCCGGTTGGCGCTGCGAATGCGGACAGTCCTTGCCCATGCAATCCCCGGAAGCTGCCGGGAAGTCACCTCAGGGCGAATCCCAGAAACAAGTGGAATCGGAAATCGCGTGTTCCTTTTGTCATAAGCGGTACCAGCGGCAATCCAAGTGGAAAATCCTTCAGTTGACCCAGGGGGACGCCGCCTTTGATTCCTATTCTGAACTTGACCCGACAGTACGAACAGCTCAAAACCAAGATTGATGAAGCGCTGATTCGGGTTGCCGCTTCCGGGCATTACATTCTGGGGCCGGAAGTCTCCGCCTTTGAGGCGGAAATGGCGAAATACCTGGGGGTAAAACACGTCATTGGCTGCGCCAATGGGACGGATGCCCTGTTTCTGGCGCTCAAGGCTTTAAAAATTGGCGCTCCTGTCGATGCCCAGGACGAGGTGATTACCACCCCGTTCAGCTACATGGCCACATCGGAATCCATTGTGCGGGCCGGGGCCAGGCCAGTGTTCGTGGATATCGAGCCGGACACCATGAACATGGACGTTTCCCTGCTGGAAGCGGCCATAACACCCAATACCAAGGCCATTTTACCGGTGCATATTTTTGGCCAAGCCGCCAACATGGATGAAATTCGCCGGGTCGCCAAGGCGCATAACCTCTTTATTGTGGAAGACTGCGCCCAGGCTATCGGCTCCGAGTATAAAGGCCAAAAGGTAGGCGGTTTGGGAGAGATTGGCTGCTTCAGCTTTTTCCCCTCTAAAAACCTGGGCGCTTTTGGCGATGGCGGCATGTGTACCACCAACGACGATGATTTGGCCGAACGCCTGTGCATGTTGCGCGTCCACGGCAGCCGCAAGCGCTATTACCACGAGGAATCCGGCCTGAACAGCCGTCTGGATGAGATTCAGGCCGCCATTTTGCGGATTAAGCTGCCCCACATTGATGAATGGAACCATGCCCGCCAGGCGGTGGCCAGCCGTTACGACGAATTGCTGAAACCCGTGGCCGCCTCCTTGAAAACCCCGTACCGCATTGCGGGAAACAAACACGTGTTCCATCAGTACACGGTGCAGCTCCAGGGCGCTAACCCCAGCCAACTGCGCGCCGATTTGCAGCAGAAGCTACAGGACGCGGGCATCCAGAGCATGATTTACTATCCGGTGCCGCTCTACGCCCAGCAGACCCACGCCGACCTGAAGCTGAACCCGGCGGATTTCCCGGTTTGCGAAGATATCAGCAACCGGGTGCTGTCTCTGCCCATGTTCCCTGAGCTGACCGTACAGGAGCAGGAACAGGTGGCCCAGGCACTTACAAACGCCTTGCAGGCATTGCCGGTTCACGCATAGCTGTTTAAAGCATTTTCTAAAACTAAAAAGTCCGCCTGATCAATCGATCAGGCGGACTTTTTGAATAGAATGCGATTTTGAATAAACCGCAAAGTTTAGCGACCGTTACTCAAACGGCAATCTTAGCAACGACTTGGCCCGTGGCGATTGGGGAATGCCTGATTTGGCGGCGGCGCGGGCCACGTGCGATTCATAATGGTCGCCCGGTTCGTACTTGCTTTCGGGCGCTCCGGTAGCATGCCGCGTATCGGGCGCTTCAGCGCTGGTTTCGATTTCATATTCCTCGTCACGCAGTAGTTCCGGTTCGGGCAGGGTTTCCTCTTCGGGAATCTCCACCTCTTCGGCGTACTCGCTGGGAATGGACACCGCCAATGGGGTGGCCTCTTCCAACTGGCGTTCCATCTGGTGCAGTTCGTCAATATGTTCGCTAATGCGGCGAACGGCGAGATCAATGGCGCTCAGGATAATCTGGCTGGGAACCTTGCCCCTTAATTCCCGCAGCAAATCGCGGGAACGCTGGCTGCTGCCCACCTGCCCCAGGCTGCGTACGCATGCCCAGGTGAATACCGGCATATGCTCCCAATCCGCGCTTTGCAACGCTTCCTGCAAAATAGCCTCGGTCTGCCAGCCGCGCCGTTTGCCCAGCGCCCGCACCACGGCCAGCTTCACGTCCTCGGTCGCTTCCTTGCGCAGGGCCGTCACCAGCGCGTTAAACGCCTTGGCGTCTTCCATCCGGCTCAGGGAATCCGCTGCCAGGGAGCGCAACCCGCTATCGGCATCGGTTTGCAGGATTTTGACGATAGTCTCTATGGAATCCGCGCCGGGGAACCGCTGTAATCCAATGCAGGCATAACGCCGCACTTCGGCCAGCGGGTCTTTTACCGCGTCCATCAGGGCGTTGAATACGTAGGGGGATTCCGATTCCAGATCCGCCAGATTGCGAATGGAGGTGAGCCGCACGGAGTCGCAGGCGTCCGACATGCCCTTGATGAACACGCTGGTCAGATCCCGGTGCCAACGGTACTTGGACAGCGTGGTGTAGACTTGCGCCCGCACCGCTTCGGATTCATCGTCCATACACTGCAACATGGCGTCCACAATGCTGGTGGCCAGCGAAGGGTCGGTATTCTTCTGGGACAGCAGCGCCAGATTACGCGCCGCGTATTCGCGTACCATGGAATCGCTGTCGCGCACCGCGTTAAACAGCGCCTTGCGCGCCCGCGCGGAATCGATCAGCGCGATGTTGTTCAGCGCCGTCACCCGCACCACGGCCTTGTCGTCCTGCAGGTATTCCATAAAAATGTCTTCCAGAAACTGCACCAGTTCCCCGTTGCCCATGGCGTCGCCGATGGCCAGCACTTCCATGGTTTTTTCCCGGTCGAGGTCGCCGGATTTAATGGACAGCGGAATGACCTTTTTGAGGTACATGATCTTTTCGTCGGTGGAAATATCGGTTTCGATGGCGCGGGTTTTTTCCTGTAAAAACTCCAGAATAAACCGGCTCTGGAGGGTGTAGTTGGGATCGTGCCTGCGGCTGCCGTCGGTCAACGCCCGCTCGTCGGTTTTGCGTCGCTCTGGCGCTGGCGGTGCGCTGACCAGCCGGATGAAATCGTGCCGGTACAGGGCGCGCAGCACCTCAAACACATAACCGTCCGTAAAGCCCTGGGAGGCGCTGATTTCCTTGATGGCCTGGTTGGCGGAAAACCCGTTTTCGCCAAAATGCTTAATCAGGGCGGCAATTACTTTAAACAGCGATTCCTCATCGTTTAAAAAGGCCAGTTTCAGTCGGGTAAAACTCAGCTCAAACAGGCTACGCACATGATCGACGCCCAGCTTCTCGAAAAAACCCATATCCACATGGCGAACCCGGTTGCTTTCCACCCGCTCGCGCATGTAGCTGGCGATCTTCAGGTGCCAAAGCGGATTGCCCCGGCTCAACCGGAAGATGCGGTGGCTCACTTCCTCATCCAGCTCCACGCCGCTGTCTTTCAGCTCGTTTCGCAACAGCTTGCGGCAGGCGCTCTCGTTCAGCGCGTCCAGCAACAGCTTGGTGCGGAAATGGTTGTACAGCGCGCCGCCGATGGTGTAGCTCTCGCCTTCTGTGCGCGCGGTGATCACCGCCATGAAATGATAGTTCTTCTGTTCGGTAATCTGGTAAATCAGTTCGCTGAAAAATTCCTTCAGCTCGTTCTGGTGCGGGCTGGCCTGGATGCGATCCCACTCGTCCACCACCATCAGCAAGGCGCTGTCAATGTTGTCGATGGTGGCGTTGATGAAGTTGAACACAGTCATCAGGTGCCGGATCAGCGGATCTTTAATGGGTTTGGGCATGGCGTCCAGCCGGGTGGCCGAGGAGTATGAACCCGATGCGCTGGCGCTGCCGACCGGGGCGCTGCTGCTTGTCGGCACGGACGTGACTACCGGGGTATAGCCGGAATGCGCTGCCTGGTGCGGCACCAGCGATGTGGATTGGAATTCCGGGTCGCCGGGTGCGCGGATCCCTTCTTCAAAGAACAGGGCGCCAAATTCGGTGTCCACAATGGTGTGGACGGGTTTTTTTCCGTTTTTTTCCGCCGCTGGCTTTTCCAATAATTCAGGGTCGGCCAGGGGCGGGAACGGATCCCGCGCCGGGGTATTGTCCGCATGCGCGGAAACAGCTGGGCGCGGCTCGCTCAACAACTGGGACAGCTTGTTTTCGGTGGGCATGGCGTAGTTGTTATCCCGCAGCGTTTCGGCCAGTTTAATGGCTTCCTGCAAGGGCGGACTCATGGGGTTCAGCAGCGAGGTAGCCACCATGACCCAAGGGTTTACGATGAGATCCACCAGTTTTTCAATGCTTTCGTTCACCGAGAACTTGAGTTTCTTGACCGCCGGAACCTGGCTGCGGATGGCTTTCACCAGTTGCTCCTGGCTTACCGCGTCTTTGCCACCGATGGATTCCTGCAGTTTTACCAGCGCGATGGCCCGCACCAGATCTTGTCGTTCCCAGTGCAAGTCCAGTTCGCGGGTAATCTCGTTGACCGCCACCAGCGCCTCATCCAGAATATCGTCGGCTTCGGCCTGGAGTTTCTCGATAATGTTCACGTAAAATTCTTCGGGCGAGGCGTAAGTCATTTTGCCCATGTTCAGCACCCGGCAATAGACGCCTTCGTAAACCAGGCCGGTAAAGGCTTCTATCAGGGCGGTCTTTCCGATCCCGGCGTCCCCGGTAATCAGCGCGGCCTTGGGCTGCCCGGTCTTGGCCAGGTTAAGCAGCTTGAGCAATTGCCTTAGTTCGGTTTTGCGCCCCTGGATGGATACGTTCTCCAGAAGGTAGATTTCCCGCGTCGGGGCGTCATAAAGTGAATTGGAATTTGTCAAGATGGCTCCCACTCTGCGCGTCTGGTGCAAATGAAATACACACCAGTATTATATAATAAGTTGCACGTTCCCGGGTGCAGCAACCGCCGCTCAGTTGCCGAATCCTCCGAATGGCGGACGAATGTCGGATGAGTAAGGCCGAGCTTCTGGCCTGGCCCGGGACAAATTCCGCTTTTGATTTGTTTGATCGGGAAAATGGAGGCTTTGCAACCCATATGAAGATTCAGGCGCGTTTGGGGTTCGTGGCGGTTGGCTTGCTGATGGCCGCCGGGGTGGTTTGTTCTGCATTTCAGCCCGTTCTTGCCGCAGAACCCGGCAAAGGGATTTCCCTGTCTGCGGATGTCGCCCATGCGGACGCTTATGACGCCCTTCGTCCCATCGCCATCGGCAAAAAAGCGCCCGACTTCACCGCCAGAACCGCGGAAGGCAAAGCCATTCGTCTTTCTGAATTCAAGGGCAAAAAGAATCTGGTGCTGGTGTTTTACCAGGGCAGTTTTTGCAGCGTTTGTGCCGCCCAGTTGAGCAACATCCAGAACCATCTGTCCGCCTTTCGCGCGCAGGATGCGGAAGTGATCGCCATCAGCGCGGATGACCGGGAACACGCCCTGCAAAGCGTCGGCGAGCATGGGTTGACCTTCAACGTGGTGCCGGATGCCGATAAGCAAATCATCAGCCGCTTTGGCGTCGCCAATATCGCCAAAAAAGGCATTGCCTGGCCTTCCCTGTTTGTGGTGGACAAAAAAGGCGTTGTTAAATTAAGTTACGCCAGCGAGGACGGCCATCGCTTGCACAGCAACGAGATTTTGCCGGTTTTGTCCAGACTGACCGGCAAGCCCGCCCCCCGGCTGGAGTACGATCAATAGAACTCAATAGGGCCGACAGCCATTTGCTCTGATCCTGTCAAAAGGCATAAAGCCTGCAAATTGCCATTCAGCAGCAGTTTGCAGGCTTTAATACAATATCCGTAAAGGAAACCTGTTAATTGTTGCGACGAATAAACGAGCCGCTTTGCTTGAGGGTGCCGTCCGGCAACTGGGAAAACGATTGCCCTGGAGCCATGTCCACGAACTTGCCTGAAGTTTTCCGCAATCGCAGGCTCAATCCCTCAAAAATGCTCAACGTGTTCGGGCTGAGTCGATCCAGCATTTGCTGGATTTCATCCTGAAAATAGATTTCCAGCGTCACATCGGCGCTGATCGCCACTGCGGACGCCGAACGGGTTTTAGCCCCGTCGAACAGGTACATTTCCCCGAAGATTTCCCCCGCGCCCAGCTTGGCGATGGGTACCAGGTTGCCGTGGCTGTTCTTTTTATAAATGACCACCTCGCCCGCCAGAATGCGGTAGGTGCGATCCCCCTGGGTTCCTTCCTGCAGGATGGTTTGTCCTTTTACAAATTGCTGTGTAGGTCGTGATGACATACAGTAAGCCTCTTTTTGCTTAATGGGCGTCAGCCTGAATTAAAGTCTTCAGTACGCTTTTTCGACGTCTTGAAGGCGAAAAATAAAAGCATAACAGTTCTTCTAGCCGGAACTGTATATGTATTATAGCTCTCTATCCGTGACTTGAACTGTTTGCATGAAAACTTAAAACGGGAAATTGGTGCGTAAAATTATCTAACGCAACAGACATCCATGTTGTGTCTAAATTCAATCGAATGTGGACTAATGCCCCATGCGGCCTGTGGTTTTACACCGGAAAAAACGCTCCCCGGCGAGTGTGATGCCGGGAAGCGTTTGCGTTTGAAATGAAGCTGTTTTTAACGACGGTCGCGGGCCACGTATTCCACGTGCTGCGGACCTTCGTACAGCGCCTTGGGGCGAATCAGCCGGTTGTTGTCCAACTGTTCAATCATATGCGACGTCCATCCGGCGATGCGGGCCAGTGCGAAGATGGGGGTGTAAATCTCAATGGGCAGGCCCATCAGGTAGTAGATGTAGGAGGTGGGGAAGTCTACGTTGGGCAGGATTTGCTTTTCCCGGTTCATGGTGGCTTCCACCACGCTGGCGGTTTTGTACCAGCGGGCATCGCCCAGCTTTTCGCTGATTTCCGCGCCCATTTCGGTCAGGATGGCCGCGCGCGGATCGCCGGTTTTGTATTCCCGGTGGCCGAAGCCCATAATCTTTTTCTTGGTGGCCAGCGCATCCAGCACCCAGGCTTCCGCGTTTTCGGGGCTGCCCACTTCCAGCAGCATTTTCATGGCCTCCTCGTTGGCCCCGCCGTGTAACGGGCCTTTCAGCGCGCCAATGGCGGACAACGTGCCGGAGTAAATATCCGACAGGGTGGAAACCGTTACCCGCGCCGCGAAGGTGGAGGCGTTAAAGCCGTGATCCACGTAGCAGATCAACGAACTGTCGAACACGTGGGAAATATAGCTGTCCGGCTTTTTGCCCAGCAGCATGTACAGGAAGTTCTCGCCGTGGCCCAGGCTGGCGTCCGGCTGGACAATCTCCTGGCCCCGGCTAATCCGGTAGCTGTAGGTAATCAGCGCCGGGAACTTGGCCACCAGCCGAATGGCCTTGCGCACGTTGGCTTCATGGCTGTCATCGTCCTTGTCGGGATCGGACAGGGCCAGCAGGGCCACGCCCACTTTCAGCATGTCCATCGGGTTGCTTTTGGCGGGCAGGGTCTTGAACGTTTCGATGATCGTTTGGGGGATGGATCGTTCCTGCTTCAGTTGGGAGCAGAAGGCGTCGTATTCGCCCTGGTTGGGCAGATGGCCCCGGATCATCAGGTAGGCTACTTCCTCGAACGTGGAATTCTGCACCAGATCCTTGATGTCGTAACCACGGTACATCAGGCTGTTGCGTTCCGGATTGACGTGCGATATGGTGGTCGTTCCCGCAATAATGCCTTCGAGCCCTGGGCTATACTCTGCCGTTTTCATAGTAGTCCCCTTATAACCTGATGACTAACATAATGCCTGTGCATAATTAATTTTTTGGGTATGTTTCCGGTTCAATGCCATTTCTTCCGAACTTACCCACCGGGCGGCTTCGCGGAAAACTGGGTTGCCAGCGATGCATCCAGCCGTTCGTATTCCTGGTAATGGATGAGACGGTATAAATCTTCCCGTGGGGTCATTCGATCCAGTAAAGCGGTTTGCGTACCCTGTTCTTTCAGAAGCCGCATCCCGTCTTCCACCGCTTTCATCATAATGCGAAAGGCCGTCATTGGAAAGATGACCATATTATACCCAAAGGCTTCGAACTCCTGAACGGTGATGTATGGCGTTTTCCCGAATTCGGTCATGTTGGCCAGCAGCGGCGCCTTGACTTGCCGGGCGAATTCGGCAAATTCTTCTCGGGTGGTCAGCGCCTCGGGGAAAATCATGTCCGCCCCGGCAGCCATATAGCTGTTGGCGCGCTTTACCGCGTCATCGAACCCGTTGACGGCCTTGGAATCCACCCGCGCGATAATCAGGAAGTCAGGGTTGACGCGCGCGGAAACCGCCGCCGCGATTTTTTCCCGCATGTGTTCTTCAGAAATGACCTGTTTACCGTCCAAATGCCCGCACCGCTTGGGAATCACCTGATCTTCAATGTGCAGCCCGCTCAGCCCTTGCCGCTCATATTCCTGCACGGTGCGAAACACGTTGATCGCTTCCCCGTAACCGTTGTCCGCGTCGGCAATGGCCGGGATATTCACCGAGCGCGCAATATACCCGGCTTGGGTCGCCATTTCGGTCGCGGTCATGAACCCGATATCCGGATAGCCGCCCACCCCATTGGCTGTCTCTTATACACATCTCCGAGCCCACGAGACTAAGGCG
>CABHPA010000138.1 GCA_902168245.1 Candidatus Melainabacteria bacterium | reverse complement strand
TACCTTTCCACCCGGACTCCACACCGCAGGCTACCTCGGTCCTGCCGCATGCCGGGTTGGGCATATCCGTGCTATTCCACGAATAACGGGTCATTCCGTATTAACCAACCACGCTCTCAGGCGTACCTTTTCCGTAAGTATAAAGAGTCCGAGGGTGCTTTCCTTGCGCTGCCAATGCTTGCAGGTAGGCTGCAATTGTTGGGGCTAAGGCTAAGGTTGGTTCGGCCATTTGAGTTGCTCCTGTTTGCCTTTAACAGGAGTTATACACCCTCTAAAGTGGTATAAACGCAAGTGTTTAAGGTGTTTTTTGAATAGAAGTGGCGAAATGAGCAGTTGAATGGCCTTTACGCAAAGATTTTTTACCGAATGAAGCCTTGATTTCAGGGAATAGAGCGTATCCTAAAATAAAGAGAGTTCACTATTATAGTTTATAGTGCTATCCTAAAATAAAAGAATGGATTATGTTAGGATCACTCCGTGGATGACTTGCTAAAACGTCAAGGCCGCTACGTCCTGGTGAGCACCACCGGGGAAAGCTTTAAAGCATACGTTCCACCGCCTTTACCGCCAGAGCCTTCTCTTCAGATGGAAGGCTTGCTGCCGCTCTTAGAGCGAGCCACACAAGCCATAGGGCGGTTGGATGGCATTGTCTCTGTTTTGCCTGATATCCGGCTCTTTTTGTATCAATATGTGCGCAAAGAGGCGCTGCTATCGTCCCAAATTGAAGGGACTCAGTCCTCTTTTTCGGATTTGCTGCTGCATGAAAATGCGTATGCCCCTGGGGTCCCCTTGAATGATGTCCAAGAAGTATCTGCTTATGTAGCAGCTATGGAACATGGCTTAAAGCGGATCAAAGAGGATTTTCCATTGTCGCTGCGATTGATTCGGGAAATCCATGAAGTACTGCTGGTAACTGGAAGAGGGAGGGATAAGCAGCCAGGAGCGTTTAGGAGAAGCCAAAACTGGATTGGCGGAACCCGGCCAGGAAATGCTTTGTTTGTGCCGCCGCCGCCAGATGAAATGCTGTTGTGTCTGGATTCTTTGGAAAAGTTTTTCCATGACAATGAAGCGAATCTGCCAGTACTGGTGAAGGCTGCTTTGGTTCATCTGCAATTTGAAACCATTCACCCCTTTCTGGATGGTAATGGTCGGGTGGGTCGCTTACTGATTACCCTGATGCTGTGTGATGCCGGTTTATTGAAAGAACCGAGCTTGTATCTTAGCCTATATTTTAAAACCCATCGACAGACGTATTATCGACTATTGCAGGAAGTAAGAGAATCGGGGGCTTGGGAAACCTGGTTGGAGTTTTTCTTAACAGGGGTAGAGGAAACGGCCAATAATGCCGTTGAAACCGTAAACCGCTTGTTGCATTTGTTTGAAACGGACCAAGCCAAAATAGAGACTTTGGGCCGGGCTGCTCCCAATGTCTTGCGGTTGTATCAATATTTGCAGAGTATGCCGATTATGGGTATTCAACAGGTATGTAAAGCGCTGGGTTTAACACCTGCCACGGTTTCAAAAGTGGTGCAGCACTTGGAAGTTGCAGGAATTTTGCAAGAGATTACGGGTAAACAACGGGATCGCCTCTATGTTTATCAGGAATATTTACAGATACTGAGTGAAGGTGCTGGGCCATTTTAGTATAGCTGGAGCTAAAATGACGGTCATTTATATTACAGTTCAGTGGGGGGATTCAAAAAAAATCTCCAAAATTTGTCGTTGAGATCAAAAAAATGGTGCCGGAAAATTGTTTGAAAATGCTTTAGGGCTTTCCCTCACGGAGATGCTTCGAGATTAATGGCTTGCCTATAGATGTCTATTATTTCACATTTAATTCAGTATCAAAAATTGGAACCACCTAATTTAATCTGGGCTTAGATATAATAGCTACTACCATTTGTACAAATGAGGGTCATAGATTCAAAAAATAATCAATATCTTGTTAGAGCGTGGTTAATTTTTGTACTACAGCCTATGGGGCCTATAATCATTTCCTGTATAATGCTGAGAGTACCTTTGTCCTTTTATCTTACCTGAATAAGTTGTTGAGGCCCCAAAATAGCACATGAGTACAGTTGAGACATTTGCTCCTCTTGTTAAAAGTAAAATTGAAAAGCTGCGTCCCAAGCTGCTAGAGCTTTCTACTAAAAATCCATTGTTATCTATGAAATTCAGTGGGCGTAGCATATCTTATATACGAGTTGTAGACGAATTGCCCGATGTGCTAGCTGAACGCTTATCTAATGGTAAGATGCGTATTCAGCCTTTACCTCCATTGGTTCAAAGTCTTCAGGATGAAGAAACCGAAGAATTTCAAACGGCTCTAGCAGAAGCTGTACTGAATGATATCTCCTATCAAGAGGAATTGGATGAACTAGCTCTTTCAGCAGAAAATGAACCTCAAAAACGAAGCGAGATCGAACGGAGGCTCAAAAATCGGGTACGTGAGCAGCTTGGGCTGCAGCCTATCTCTAATAATACCAATATCTCTTTAGAGCAGCATGCCAAGAATAACGGTATTTCACCTTGTTTTGATCTGCCCTATCCTACCTCTTCTGATATCAAGAATGAGCATCAGGATGAAGACATACAAACCCTGATGCTCCCAGATTCTTTGCAACGGTTATTGGATAAAATTGCCTCAAAATGTGAGGAAAGTTTGCAGGAAACTGGGGTCAATATTCTGTATGCAGCTTTTGGTTTTCTCGAATGGTCTGAACAAGTTGGAAGCAAGCAGCACTTAGCTCCTTTGTTGTTGTTGCCATTGACTATCGAAAAAAACTTGACGAACAAAGGTAGTGAGTTTTGGATTACCGGAAACGGAGAAACGGTCGAAGTCAACCCGGTTTTATTGGAAAAATTTCAGCAGGAAAGTGGCGTTATTTTACCTGCTTTAGAGGAAGAAGAGTCGCCTGAATCCTATTTTACCCGTTTGGCAGAGTTCGTACTCAATGGGCAACCGTGTCGAATCAAGCGTCAGATTGCAGTTGGTATTTTCCCTTCCACAACTTTGGCGCTTTATAAAGACTTAGATACAAGTGTATTGGGCGAAAATGGGTTTGATTTGTCGGAGCATCCTGTGCTGCAAGACTTATTCTGTAAGATGGGAGGCACAGACTCATTAACTATTTATGCAGATGACTATCATGTTGATGTTCCAGAGGTGGAGGCAAAAGTTCCATTGCTGGTTACTCAGGCTGATGCTTCTCAATTCAGTGTGTTAGCAGATCTTGCTAGTGGTAAAAATCTGTCTGTAGAAGGTCCTCCAGGTACAGGAAAATCCCAAACTATTGTGAATTCAATAGCAGTAGCCTTAGAGCAGGGAAAAAAAGTTTTATTTGTTGCTGAAAAATCTGCTGCTCTTGAGGTGGTGAAAAACCGATTAGAGGCTTTTGGTTTAGGCGAGTTTTTGCTACCCCTGCATTCCACCCGTTCAAGTAAGCAGGAAGTCATTTCTTCAATTAAAGATAGACTGGACTTGACAGCACAAAAGCCGACCTACGAGTATGATCATCTTCAAAAGTCATTCCGGCAAGCCAGACAGGAGATGAGTGACTACTTAGGGCTTATTACGCAGGCTTTTGGCACTACGGGGCTAACTATCTATGACGTTATTTGGAAATACATTTCCAAAAGGCAGCGGTGTGAAAATCTTCCCGATGCCATACTGGATGCTCCCATCCAAAATGTGGTGAATATTTCCAAGACTGAAATCAATGATTTAAAACAACTGTGCGAACGGTTTTATGCTGCGTGGCAACATGCTTCTAGATGTAGTCAATACTGGCAATATGCATCTCTTTTGGATTCTGATCCTATGAGTATTGAAAGAACCTTGCAGGCAGCAAAACACGCAGGTGAAAAAACGGAAAAACTTTATAACTATCGTAATAAATTGCAAGAACTAAAATTAAAGTCCACTACGACATTGGAGCAACTGGATTATCTCTTAAGTACTATTGAAACATTGGGTAAAGTGGATGAATTATCAGCAGTTTTACTGGCAAAACGTCTGAGCACGCCAGAAAGCCTTAATGAAGTTAAACTATTCCTAAAATCGGCGGAAAATACACAATCCCTGCGTCAAGCGCTCAAAAATATTTTAAAAGATCCCAATAAACCTGAGTTAGCTGAACATTTAAAGACTTTAACTCAACTATTACAGGCCTGTGATGTAAAAAACTTGAATGAAGAAGGTCTGCAAGAACGGCTTGGTGAAGTCCAGAGCCTGCTCTCTGAACAAAAAGAGTTGGCTAAACACTTATTAACTTTGCAGCAGTATCAGGCTCCGATTGAGGATGTATCGCTTCTCTACATTCTAGAGGCAAGTAAAATTATTCATAACACACCGAGAACGGTTCTAGAGCTACGCTCTTCAGCTCTATCAAATGTCTTGGCACAGGCAACTATTCAAAAAGGTGAAGCACTGGCTACCAGCCTGCGGCAAAACAGAGGGCAGTTACAGGAAATTTTTACTTTAAGTGTCCTTCCTGAAGAAACTGAAATTTTAGGCTATATTAGCCAGTTTACCTCTGCCAATATTTTTTCCTGCTTTAATTCTGATTACAAAAGAGCAAAACACTTCTATTTAACTCTCTGTAAACACAAATGGGCTGGAAATGAAGTTGCTATCTCAGAATTAAGAAAACTCCTTGATTACTTAACTCGAACCAAAGATTTTTCTGATATGGTTGCTCTTCGGGAGCTAATGGGTGTTCATTTTAATGGGATTGATACTGACTTTGAACCATTTTTAATTCTTATAGCTTTTTATCAAGCTCTAGAGCAACAGTTAAATCACCTAGACGCCAGTCATTTTAAAAACTTTTTGGAAACTGCTCCAGCTCCTATTTTACTCACTTTTCCTCGCTATGAAATTTTGATGACTTATGAGAGATTTAAAAACATTACTTTGAATTTAATCAAAACCGAAATAGAACAATTGGAGTCTCAAGTTGATACTCTGGAGGCCAATACCAGCCAAATACAGCAATATGCAAGTTTATTCTATAATCCTAATCAAATATTATTGGCAGAATTACCTGCACTGGTAACCCAAGTAAAAGAACTTACTATACTCTGGAATGAACTTGCTTCTAATAACACGGTAAAAGGGCTTCTTGGAGAGGCCTTTATGGGAGCAGATACCCAGAACGAAAACTTGGACCGTGCTTTGGCTATTTCGGAAACAGCTTGTCATTTGGATACCGAATTCCGGGATGTCTTACTTTACATACTGGAAAATCAACAAACGAATCACTTGATTGAACTTAAATCTGCAATTGAGAATGCTCTACAGGAACAAGTAGCAGCCTTCGCAACTCTGATTCAACGAGCTCAGGTGTTGCCAGAAAAGAAGCCTCAATTTCTTGAACTGTATACGGATTATCATAAACTATATGAAGCATCTGAAGATAAAACTGGCTTAGAGGCTTACAGGAACTTGGCCTGGGTTAGACAAGAGTTGACTGATTTAGGCTTTGCTTTCCTCATCAATGATCTGGAATATTTGCAGGATACTCGTTATGGATTTGGAGAAATTACTGAAGCTCTAGTATATAGAGCCATGTTCAAAGAAATTTGCAATCGTCACGGGAATTTTGTAACCAAGTTCTCTGGGGAGCGGCTGAATGATTTACGTAAACGAATTGCAAATACTGATAAAGAACTGGTTAACCTCTCTCGTCTTAAGCTGAAAAGTCAACTCATCAGTGGAGCTAAGCCTGCAGAAGGAAATAATAAAGGACGAAAAGGAGACTTTACAGAGCTTGCATTGCTGAAAAATGAGGCAATGAAAAAAGCACGAATCATTCCGGTTCGTGCTATCACCCGTAGAGCAGGAAAAGCACTTCAGGAAATTAAGCCTTGTTGGATGATGTCTCCCCTCACTGTAGCTCAATATATCCCAAAAGGTAGTATTGAGTTTGATCTTGTCATTATCGATGAAGCTTCTCAGATGACCCCTGAAAATGCTATTGGAGCTATCTGCCGAGGTAAACAGGTTATGATCGTTGGGGATACCAACCAATTACCGCCATCTAACTTCTTTGGTAAGATGTTTGCCCCTTCAGAGAATGATGACGAGGACGAAGGTGTTGTCGATGAATCTATTTTGGAAATGGCTAATAAGGTGTTCTTGCCTGCTAGGCGGCTAAGTTGGCATTACCGTTCACGCCATGAAAGTTTAATAGCCTTCTCTAATCGGTACGTATACAATAACAAACTTGTTATTTTTCCGTCTCCCAGTCAAAATTCCTCACTATATGGAGTTTCTCAAGTATATGTTCCTGGAGAATATCGCTCCAGCATCAACCATTTTGAAGCCAAAGAGATGATTAAAGCCGCACTTAAGTTCATTAAAGACTATCCAGATCTGTCATTAGGGGTGGTTGTGATGAACCAAAAGCAAAAAGATTTGATGGAGCAGGAATGGAGCTTTGCCCTAAATCAGAATCCTGAAGCTAAAGAATATATTTCATATTGGTCTAAAAAAGATGGTGGGCTTGAAAAGTTCTTTATTAAAAACCTTGAAAATGTCCAAGGAGATGAGCGAGATGTTATCTTCATTGGTACAGTTTATGGTCCAGAGCAAGCTGGCGGATCTGTCCTCCAGAGGTTTGGCCCAATTAACGGTGCTGCAGGTAAACGACGTCTCAATGTATTGTTTTCACGGGCTAAGCAGCAGATTATCACTTTCACATCTATGAAATCTCAGGATATATTAGCCGATGAAGCTAAACCGGGTCCGTATATGCTTAAAAAATGGCTAGAGTTCACCTCAAATCAAGGGAATTTCAATATTGGTGAAGCAACACATCGGCCTCCAGATTCTGAGTTTGAAGAATGCGTCATTACAGTTGTTGAGAGATTAGGATGTATAGCGGTACCTCAGGTAGGGGTGTCAGGCTATTTTATCGACATTGGTGTCAAGCATCCCAAATGGGAGAATGATTTTCTATTTGGCGTTGAGTGTGATGGTGCCTCGTATCATAGTTCTAAATCTGCTAGAGACCGAGATCGTCTTCGGGAAGAGGTTCTTGTATCAAAAGGCTGGAACTTGCATCGTATTTGGTCTACTGACTGGTTTTCAGATCCAAAGCGTGAGGAACAACGTTTAGAAGAGACAATAGAAAATTTATTTTTAAAAAAGCATAGCGAATCTCTAAATAATGAATGATAAAACTAGGCAGCTATCCCCATCAGTACATGCAAAAAACGATTTGTGCTTTGGGATTGGCTGGAGTTAGCGATTTTTACTGGAATAATAAGCCTAGTAATTCGTATAAATCTTGCTTAAAATAAGAAAGCACATCACTAATTATAGCGATGTGCTTTGAGTTATAGTTGCTCAACACTGATTTTCTCACTTGAACTGGATCCGCTTTGGGGACAAGATCACAGATGACTGACTCCTTTTTTTAGATTCACTTGAAGTAGAGAATGTGGAAATATTTTTAGGCATCCATTTTTCTGAAGGCATAGATTACCTTATCGCGATCCTCACGGTTCCATGCATAATTGACAGTATCCCCTCTTCCATAATTATCATTCTCGGCTCTGTGGTACTTTCCCCAGTAAGCAGTGGGATACATGTCAAAGGCTAGAGGACCTGATACAACGACTACTACATGACCATGAGTATTAGGTTTTGCCTGATCACTTCCTTTCAATCCGCCAATAACAAATTTACCGGTATCTGCATACTCCTTTGCTTTTTTGCCATCAGCTAAGACTTCCCAGCCATCGCTCTGGATAGTATTAACTATCTGATTGGCATTCCCCGTGAGTTCTATACCTAGTTCACCTGCAATATCTTTAACAAATAACGAACAATCATTTTTGTCTTGCTCCCAGTGACTTTTACAATAATCGATAATATCACTGGCAGAAAACATAACCGATTGATTTGTCATAATAACCTCCTAATTTAATTTCAAAAAAACTAATCTTCATTTTATGGTTTTGCCGTCAAAGAAACATTCATATTCTTTGTTTTCTGTCGAAAGCATTTATCCATTTCCAACTAACTTAATGTTTAGTAAATAGAAAGAAATCAAAGTTTAATTTATAAAAATATGAGTATTGGTATTCTTGTTTCTATAAATTGTTATTTTCTTTACCCGACTTAAATCCCTTCTCTTTGCAGTTGTTCATAGAGTATTTTTAATTTTAAGAGTGATGACTGTTTTACTCCTATTGGTAACTAGCTCTAAATTAAAATAGCTGAAAAGAAGTCTCATTTTGTAGTGCTTTGATATCAAAAGGCATAGACATTTTCACAATACGAGCCGTTGCATCAACAGCTTGATTATCTAATGTAGTTTCTGGAAACAGTTCCTCAAAAATATTATCAAACTTTGGAGGATGATTACGATCGGCAATGGGAAACTGTATTTCTAATAATCGGAGCTTCCAATTATGTTCTGTTGGTGATGTAAATAATGTTGACTGATTAGCTTGAATTTTAGGAAAAATTGTGCCTTTTTTGTCAATTTGAAATAATCTCACAAAAGCTTCTTGATCTTTTCTCCCGAAGACATCGGTAATTTCACGCGTTAATAGTATCCATAGTTCAAAACCATTAGAATTAGTACTAGGTGTGGGACATAAATAGTCACCTGGTCCTTTGAAAATCAAATGAAAATCAGATGTAATTTCAAAATTTAATTCGTCTACTTTATAATCCTTTTGTGACCCATCTTCCAGAACTGAAAAAGAATCAAAATCGGGTAGAAAGTATACCCAATGTGGATCTGTTGGCTCGCTTAATAACGGTTGTTCCGAGAGAAAACTTTTTATTTGACGTCTAAATCGAAATTTGGCAAATCCTGTGTCGTATTCTTTGAATGGTGGATGACTATTAATAGTTGGTCCTGGAATTAAAAAGCAAGTATGTATAAATTGAGGGGCATTAGTGGCCATATCAAAGGTCGTTCCTATAGCAACAGGATCTATTTTGGAAAAGTCTATAGGAATATCTGCAGGGTAAGCCTGTGCTTGTAAAATGGGATCAGGACCAAAAACGTATTTGGGATCATCCGGAAATTTTGAATTTTTTGTGGTTTCAACTTCTATTTTTAATGTTTCAGCAATGCCACCGACTTGAAACCATTGCTCATCGAGTATTACTAAAAAATCAGGCATTGCGTTAAGGCTGTGCTTATTTAGAAGTGGTATTACTAGTTTAATATGAGGTTTCGGTATTGAGGTATGTATATCTGCACGACAGGGCACTGGCAGACGTCGCCAATTTGTATAATAAGGAGGAGACTGCTCATTGTTCCTGATGGGGAGTCGATCGTGGAGCGAACAACTTGATTCAAAAGATTGTATTTGCATTTCTGGTAGACCTTCATAACGGCTTTTTGCGGTTACTGAGAATCTAAAATATTGTGCTTCAGGCTGATTTGTTAAATCCGCTGAATATAGAACTACTGATTTATCTACTTTAAGAGATAAATCTTCTACAAAGTTTACTTGCTTGGTAAAACGCATACAGTCTTGATCTGAACGATTACCAAATAATTCAATCTCACATTCTAAGGCATCCTGTAGGTGATTAATATCATTATCGTTAAAAGACTCTATGTGAGTGTCCATGACTTTTGGGTATTTAAATGGACGACCTAGCCAACGCCATGACTGTTTTTTGAGCTCAATCTCTTTTATAAAGGCAAAATAGTGATTTGCAGCAAAAAGACTGGTTTGTAGAGTGGTAACCAGTGAACTAGAGTCAAAATCAAGGTTTATGTCTAATGCCTCCCAAAGAGTTTGAGAACATGGCATCTCTGCTGTGGCCCCTTCAATCAGTAATCGAAAGGGATTATTATTAGATAAATAATATTTTTGTGTTTTGTCTGGATAGTCTGAAATTTCAGAAAACAAAATAGAACTTTCAAATTTAACTTTTTCAGATTCAGGAATAACTGAATGTATGTACAACTCAAATACTTGTTGCTCTGGTATCTTTACCTGTACAGGGTCATTAACTTTTTCTTCCACCAATAAATCAGGTTGACCCGGGAACTTTACCCAAGAGCATTGAAATTCAATTTTATTTTTTTGGACTTCTTCAAATCCAGAGCCTAGTTGATTTTGTTTTTTTGGAGGTAGTAATGAGGGAAACGACTTATAACAGTGCTTCACAAAGCACCCACATCTTTTTGATTTCTGAGTTTCACAATCCTGAGTTTGACAATAAAGCCTTCGCAATGTTATTTGCAATCCACAAACAGCAGGATCCTCAATAGAAATATCTTTTTCACTTTTATGTTCTATATCCTTAGGAGCATAGTATAAATAATCTGCCCAAACAGCTTTTCGCAAATTATTGCCTGTAACAGTACGATCCCAAGTTGCTATATCTGTTGCAGGCGGTCTGACATGAAAGATTACAGGGGTGTTCTCATGTATATTCCATACTAGTAAAACAGAGGAGCTAGATGAATTACTAGGAGAAGAGGATTTGGCTGGTGCGGTTAATCCAAGATCAGAGGCTAAAGGTCGTACTGTGGAAGGATAAGTAAAGTCTTTATCATTAAATTCTGTTCGAATTTGTCCAATTTGTCCTAAGCGTTTATGTTCTACAGTACGAATATAATTGGTTAAAGTGGCAGAACTAAAATTATCGAGAGCAGTAAGGCTGTATGGTCTATAAATTGTTTTTTTTGCATTGTTAGTATAGCTTTCCGCCAATAATTTAGGCAGGTTACCTGTCAGGCCAATAGCAAAAGCTATAAATTCATATTTCTTATCAAATTTTAGGCTGTAATATTTACCCCAAGGGTTGAGTTCTTTCAATCCATTGGCTGGAAAAGGGTTAAAGCTAGGTGCAGGATCAGAATGCGAGGATAGATTGTAATTGGAGTGAATAGCCAAGGCAATGGGGCTCTTCGCCACTAAAGGGAAATTATCAAAATTAATAAATACTTGTTTAAACTGATTTGTTAGTTGGATACGATATGGAACAAGTAGATTATCCGCATTCATTTGGTGCTGCTTATACTCAAAAGATAGGCTGGCAATATTTAAGCAACTCCATTTTTTATCATTACCCTTTTCCCTCATAAGCAGGCCAACACCTGATATACGATTTAAAACATCGTCGATTGTGCCAGAATGATATGCTTGATCAATTTGCAGTGCAATTGAATGTGCGGCTTTTGTTGGTTTGGAAGGCTGTGTCTCCAGATTGTTTTTAAAGGATTCAACATATTTTTTAATAGACTTACAGATATTTGTTATTGTAGTAGCGGCTAAATCATTAATAGGTACTTTAGGAGTTCTGTCTTTAAATTTTCCAATCTCTTGATATTCTTGAATTTTTTTATAGACGGCATCTCCTACTTTCGAAAAATTATCTATTGGAATATCACAACGTCCAGTAATATAGGCATATAGCATCAATACATAATTATCAAGGATTTGGCTAAGCTCGCTTTGTTCTGAATGGGGATCCGTGGTAATAATGCTTTTCCATATGGGGCTTTGAAATGCCCTATTATGTAGTCCAATTGAATCAAATTTGCTACCCAGCAGTCCTAATAAATAGCGTTTTCTAAGCGCTGTTTCTTGTAACACCTCAGGTATATATGACTTACAGGACTCCCAAGCATCCTTTTCATGAAGAACTTTGCTCCATGCAGACACCAATATCTTTGAAAGAACTTTATCGCTAGTGAGAAGATTTGCAAATTCATCAAGTGAGGTTGCTAGTTGCTTGATATCAGTTGTATTAATGCTCTGAAGTGAAGGTAATGACGATAATTCTGGAATTCCTTGTAAAAAAACTTCCCAGTTAGGGTAAGAGTTGAATATGCCAGTCTGGCTCTCTGACTCTAATAAGGCTGTTATTAAGGGCTCTATAGCTCGATGTGCTTTTGCTTCCCGTTGGTCATCTTCATCTGTAGCACTTGCTGGATTGCTAATAGGTTCCTTTTTGAGGAATTTCTTATATGCTAATGTTAATATTAAGCTTGCTGGCGTTACCCCATCTGGGCTGACTAATAGACCAAGATTAGCTGTGTCGATGATGAGGCATATTATTAGCTGTCGAAGATTTTCCAATTCATTGGAGCTTGGCTTAGAGTTATTAAACAGATTTGTAGGAATAATAGTAATTAAGTGACGAGATAGATCCATATTTTCAGCAAGACGGTATTCTAGCTCTTGCTGCCAATTTTTTTCTAGTTCTACTGTATTATTCTTTTTACTTATCGCTGGTTGATTGATCCAATAATCTTTTAGTTGGATTAAGCTTCCCGGAGTTGTGTCAGGGGCCTTGTCTTCTATCGTATATCCTTTTTGATAGGCTTTAATGCCTTCCTGGTTATAATCCCATATAAAGGCAGTTTGGTTCATAAAGGTGTAGGTGCTTATTGTGCCGTTTTCTGTAGGCACTTTGGGCGTATATTTATTGTTGAAAACGGGTGTGGCTAATAGAATATTGCCTGGTGTTAATTTATGTTTGTCGGTAGTGAAAATAAAAGCTAAATTTAAAAGATGCGGAATAAGTCCGGGGTATGTGGATATATTCCCCAGAAGGTTAGCCCAGTGAGCTGTCATTTTTATATTGGTAGGCTCCCATGATGCGAAAGTGGGATCATCTACATTGCTACTTGATAATTTTGTTTCCAGATAATCTGTCAATGCTTGATACTCTATAGAATGCTCAGGGAGTTGAACTAGTTCACCTGATAGACGTGTTCCCTCTTCTGGTTTATCCATGTTATGAAACATAAATAACTCAAAACTTGAAACCTTTCCATATGTCCAAGGGCACAACATAGTGTTTTGACCGTTTTGTAACTTTCCGTCAATGATTCCTGTGGACATATTTAAACCAAAATAAGCGGTTTCTTCGTCTTCGTAAGGCCATAGACGTTCAAGAGTATAAATAAATCCTATATGTGTCATTGTATTTTCCTTGCTATTGCATCATGTCAATATAGTCGCTTGCAAAATGGTAATAGGGGTTCTCAGTGCCATTAAAAGCATTTGTCATTAAAGATGAAGGCTTGGCATTGGGCTCATACTCTACCGCTCTATGAATCTCAAGTGTAAAACACCAACAAATTTTAATTTCCAGATTGAGTACCCCTCGTGCTTTTAATCCAGTACTGGCTGTATAACAAGCTTCTAAAATAAGATTAATACCTGCTTCAACAATGCCAAGTAGGCAAACATGGCCACTAATGATGAGAATAATCCCAATTACCAAGCTTTGAGAGTTGTTGGAATTGTATTCAACATAAATACCAAGAGCAATACTCACACCGCCATCGATTATATTTCCTATCGTGACTCCTATGGTGGCTTTAGCAGCTATACCTATAGAAACAGTAGTTATTGGCTTGTTGCTATAGTGCAGATTGGTTTCAATCCATCCACCACCACCTAGCATCAGGATTGTTATAGCAAATGGTGCATTTTTACTTCCCAAGTTTAAAGCAAGATCTAATAAAAACTCAGGTGTAGAAGAAGATTCAGAATCAGGACCAAGCCCCAATGCAAACATACAGCCAAATTGAAGATGCTCTAATGTAAAGCCGGGAACTTTTATGCTGGGTAATGGTAGGTTGATTTGAGTTAAAGCTTGCGGGTATGGACTAGTTATAAAACTTGTTGTAAGTCCACTACCATTTTGTTTATTGCTGACCAAATAATTGGAAATAAATTGCAAAATAGTCGATAAGCGAATATTTTCAGGTGAGATTTCAAAATGCATATTGCCTGAACTATCAAGACTTAAAGTGGTGTTATTAAATGTCACCAGATTAAGCTCACCTATTTGGACTTCCCAAGTACCACTTAGGGCGCCAGTTGTTTTACGGAGAATATCGCCATCAAGAGAGGTTTCCATATGCATAGAAGCTTCAAGGATAGGATTAGACAAGCTTAGAATGACTGGGCTAGCCGAAAAAACTGTAACTGGATCATTAGAAAGTGGTAAGTTGATATGCAAGTCAAGTGCTGCTCGCTGAGTCTGGATGTCAAACTGTTGGGATATTTTAATGTTATTGTTATTTAGATCAGGCATCGGTAAGCTGGGAAATAGCTTATTCAACTTTAATCCAGCGATATCGCTGAATACTTGAGAAAATGCCATGTCCTTAAGTTTGTTATAGTTAGGGATAATTTCATCTAAAATTGAATTTGAAGGAATTTGTATACCAATGGGATTAAGAGAAGATAAATCCTGATGTAGTTGGTTTACTAATGCTAGAGTCTCACTTGTCTTAACAGGTAGTTTATCTTTTTCAAAAAGATAGGCCATGTGCTTGGTATCAAATTCTAGGCTGGGTACACGGGGAGGACTACCATAGGCACGTATTAACCTTAATGTTTTATCACTAGCTTTCAGGACTACTTCTTTCTGGTGTTCGAATAAAATATCAGTAAAAATATAACAATATCCACTTACCCGAGAAGAAAGACTCTGTTGAAGAGCAATCAGTAGATCTTTTAAAAGCCTCACATCTTTGATTCTCTTTTCATCAAGAGTGCCAAATAAATCAATTGTGTCTGATTCAATTGATTCAAATATTAAATCAGGTATACTGGAAAATATTTTTTGGCTAAAGAGTTTGTCATTGAATTGTGTTAGCCTGTCTAGTAATTTCTGTTCAAATTCTTTACTGACTTCAAAGTGTAGCGTGTCAATATCCCATTTGTACGTGTCTATAGTTGTTATAAGTATTTTCAGTAAATCCTGAGTTGGAGTTGTAGGTACTAGCTTTATTAGAACATTACGGAGTTCCATTCTTGAATCTAACTGTATTGAGTTGCCCTTAAGTATAGAGTCTGTTTCATTTGATAAATTATTTAAAGAATTGGTTATTGTTTTAGAAAGTTGAATAGTAGATTGTTTCAGCGATATTAGTTCTTCCTTGAACTCTTTTGGCAAGGAGTTAGCGGCTAAGCTATCTAATACAGTTTTAAAATCTGTTAAATATTTTTTTTCATCACTTTTTATATCATTGTATATTCTGGAAATAAGAGCCTCCGTCAGTAAGCGATATGGGAATGTTCGAAAAGACTTTGATAGTTCATTGTTAAGTAGTTTTGAATATTGGAAGCGAGCAGTTAACAATTCACCAGAAAATTCTGTCTGATTAACTGGTATACCTTTATCAAGATTATTTAGTAAATTTTGAATAATCTCAATTATGTCGGGCTTATTATCTTCCAATGATTTTATGCAGTGAGAAATATTGCGTTTAAGAAAGTACGTCCATCCATTTGCAACAAATAATCCATCTTCTAATCCATCAAATTCAAAATTGATTATCCTTAAGACAAGATTTTTTAATTCTTGGTCATCAATAGAGAATTCGGATATAGAACTGAGTAATTTATTAAAAGAATAATATAGCTTATCTCTGAATTGGTATAGCTTATGAGCAATATTTTCACGCTCTGAACGAAATTTATTGGTTATAATTGAATTTAGCTTTTCGAGTGGATCTGGTATTTTTTCAATATCTTCTTTAATCGCTTTTGTAGTGTCCTCAATATTTTTGATTAAGGTTGAATGATTTAGTTCATTTCTTAATTCTTGAAGTGCTTCGGAAATATCTGAAGATGAACATGCAGACACTAGCATTAGTTCTACTAGGCTCATTAGCTGTCCGAGTAAATTAAATGGACTATTAATATTTTGTTTTGATAAAGAAGCAGAAGGGTATGAGCGCATCATAGTAACATTTCTTAAAACTGCTCCCAGTGGCTTTTGAGTTCTGGCATGAGTTAAGTTAACCCCACGAGGGGTTGACTTCAAGCTATAGGTGTGAGTCCAATAACCATCTTCGAAAGCATTTTTACTCACTTCAATGGGAATGGGCACATTTGGATAATCCACGCCGCTCACAGGCGGCCATAAGTCTGGGTTTGCACCTTGGCCATAGCACCAGTAAAAATAGAGTTTTTGAGGATCTTCAATCTCGCGAAGTTCAGATAGCCTGCCTGTTTCTGGATCAGTGGCAACTTCCAGACAAATATGTGGTTTTGGGTAATTGGGATCATTATCGATCCCATGCCAAAGCGGAATAATAAAATCGTTTTCTCCAAGAACCTTTGTCCAGCGAGAGTCTATAGGGATAATTAAAGTTTTAAATTCACAACCGAGAACAAAGCCTCTGGCCACTTCAAACTCTGTTACTTTGTCGTTGCCTTGGCTATTTTCAGGGAATTTACGTATTGCTTGTGTAACTGCTAGGTTGTCACTCACTTTGCGCAATATAGGAAGGTCAGCCAATCGGTCTTGTTCTCCTGAAAACTGATTTGTAGGAAGAACGACTCTCTCATAGGTTATAACTCTTTTGTTGTGATTCCACAAAGTGGAAGCTCTTCCAACTAACTCCAAGCTAATAGTTGTGGCTCTTCCCATTTCAGTGGTTGATATAATCGTAATCTGACCATCCATAAATACAGCTTTTTGGTTACCCCATCCACCCAAAGCAGAGAAGAAAACATTCATAAGTTTCCCATGGCTAGACTTGGGTAGGCGTGGTAAAAACTGCCATAAGCTGTCATAATCGAATTTGTTCTCAAATGCCCATGCGTAGCTTCCTTGTAATAACCCTTCTGGTGTATATGGATATTTTGGCTTTTTTCCTTTTATTGGATATGAGAGATTTGCAATAGAGCGGAGTTCAAAAGATACTCCGTCTTCAATAGTTAAGATTCCCTCTTTAGTTTCATCTTTAACTTCAATTATAGCGGGTCGAGCTAACAATTCTTGATAATATTCACTCCATTTTTTAGCATAATTTTTGAATTTCTCTTTTAGCCATTCCGGAAAATAATCCGGAGGCTCTCCTAAGGGGCCTTGAATGATACCTAAACTTGAAGAAATTTCTGCTAATCTCAGATCCTTAGTCTCAATATGGCAAGTTAGACCGTATAATAATTCAAATTGCATATTGAGAATTTTAGCTCCAGCTTCACGCTGTCCACTATATCCAAGTATTCTTCGTAAGTTCCAAGGAGGCTCAACATAGCGCTGGGTAAAATAGGAAGGAAGAATCTTTGCACGCATTGGTGGAGATAGCTGATACTTAAGGCTTTCTCCTTCACTGATATCCTTACCTCTTTCCATTTCCTCCCCAAGAGCTTGTGGAGGAAGGTACAAGTTAAAGCCCTTAGATCTAGAGTGAAACTGCCAGCCAGCACCTTCCGGTAAAGTATTAGACCAGCTTGCAATTTCAGTGGTTACTTGGGTAATATCCTGAGCATAGTAATTGGGTATTTCTACCTTGGATATTAGAAATGGATGTCGATCAAGAATAATGGCTTTTTTAGAAGTAAAGTCAATTTTATTTCCTGTTGTATTTATAAAAACTTCAATTTTTTGTGAGGCTTGTAAATCTGTACTTTCATTTGCTTGCAATATGAAGTCAGCTGAAGAAGGTTTTCTTGGATTATCTATAGAAATTACTAATGCTTGACTTCGACAAAACTCTTTATCTGTGATGGTGGTGCTTCCTGCATTCCCATATTGATCTGATGGGAGATCGTCTTGCCCCCCTGGGTGAAAATCTACTAAAGGAAATGAAAAACTCAATTTCATACTAATAGGCGTATTGGGCTTTATTTTGCTGCTTTTTTCAATAAAGGATATTTTGCAAAAGGAAATATACTGATCAGAAGGGTCTGTAAACTTATTATGAAAATCAAGATCGAAAGCCCCAAATCTGCATCGGAAAGGTATAGTAGTGATGAGCTCTTTAAAAATCAAGGTAGATCCATCAAGCTCAGGGTATTCATTACTAAAGGCTTTTACTGACCAGCGGAGTGGCTCATTATTCTGAGTGAGAAAACATGGAAATACAAGATCCATTGCTACCCCAGAAGTGTTATCAGAAACTCCAATTGCGCAAATTGAGAGTGGTTCAGAGATATGATAGCTTCCCTCAGATAATTGGTAGGGGAAATGATAGGTTATTTTCCAAGAAGGTACTAAAACCTTCTCAATGCGGGGTAAAATTGAAAATGCCTGTCCGGCTTTAACTCTTCTTAATCCTTCAAGATAAGGATCTGCAATATAGGCATTCCAAAAACGAGAAAGGCCATCATAATCGTCTTTATTGGTATGCTGGTTAGGATTTGGAGATAATTCTACCAGCCATTTTTGATCGCCAGGATGTTCATTTGTTTGCATTAACCATCTATGGTCAATACGCTGAGTAACTAGATATGGTCTATTGGATAGTAAATGACCTAAGTACGCATCTGGAGAGAAAGTACCACTAATAATTTCAAATTGGAAACTCCATAAATATGTTAAATAGGGTTCGCCTTTGTTATTCTTTGCGATTATTGAAGATGGTGATAATATGATGTCAGGAAGGGATGCCTTTGTAGTAGCTTCATGTAGTTCGTTAGATAAAGCTTGGTTTAGTATAGTGCAATCACCACTAGATTTTGTGTGATATTTATGGGGGAAATTGACTGGGAAAGGGTCAGTTAATTCATTATAATATTGGAAATACCCATTTAGTGAAGGGTCTTTTATAAATTCAGAAAGTTTTGAAAGATCGAATGGTGGAATTGATGATAAATCTAGTTGACTTTTATTATTGCTATGATTCTCAAATCGTTTCTTCAAATGACCGCTTACTCCCCATTGACCTTGAAGTTCAATCTGAGGCACCGGATTTTCGCTTGTTAATACTGCATTAAATTTAATAAAGCCCTCTTTATGAAAAATGCATTCTATTTTTGACTCTAGATAGTATTGCGTGTCTGTTTTTTTCTGAAGAGTCGAGCTTTGTATTGTGGGTATGATAAGTGTTGGATGATAAGGAGCAGTACCATTATAGAATTCAATTTTATCAATATGTTCTAAAGGTTTTTTGTCGTCAATGGATATTCCATGTAATTTAAACTTACCATCATCCACATAAAGCTCAGCTATATATCTCTTTTTATGTCCCTCTTTATATCCATAGAGGCGCATATACAAAATGTTACTTGTCATAAATTATTACCTCGCCGCAAGTAGATATATTCCATGGGGGGAAATTATTAAGGTATAGGCATGTCAATTTAATATCAATTGCCCAACTTAATATATTTTTGGCCGATTAAATAAATTGTGATTTGTAATATGTTTTGATATCTATATCGGGAAGCTCATGTATATTGCTTGGTTATTAATGATGGGTATAATGCCTTTTGTTGTTTTTTATTTCAGTCTTCCGTTATCAATAGATGCTGTGTATTATTCTTGCGTTTTTCGTTTCTTCAGGTGATTACTGCTGAAACGTTCAGCAGTAAAAGGAAAAAACGGGATCATGAGACGGAAGCAGCATGTGCAATATTTCAAGCCTTGGCTGCGAGCACTGGAATATGGTTTGCTAGGAGGCCGTCCTTATAGCCCGGATTGTCTTAGGTTATACGCGCAATATGCTGGTAAGTTTTTAGAAAAATATCGAGTGCTTTCGGTTGAAAATCTAAAAGATGTATTGCTACATATGCCTGTGGTGCATTTTGCTAAACGACAGAAGCTATTTGCGGCCTTAAATTGTTTTGCACGGTATTTGATTCAAGAAGGACACATGAAACCTGGCTATCTGGAAGCCGCAAAGCCTTTTAAGCCTAAACGTCATTTACCACCTCGTAAAATTACAGTGGATCAGCAGAGCATTGAAAAGCTACTTACTGTTTGTTTGACTTCATTGGATCGATTAATTATTATTCTATTGAGTCAAACAGGCCTGCGTGCTGGTGAGGCAGGGGCATTAAAAATTAGTGACATTAATTTTGAAAAGAAGTTTTTGACCGTACGTCATGCGAAATGGGGCAAAACCCGGAGGGTTGGAATTTCTCCGAAGCTTACGGTTGCTATTCAGGAGTATTTGGCTGAACGGCCTTTAGTTGAGCATGATTACTTGTTAATGAACCGGATTCATCAGCCAATTGATCGCAGTGGACTCCGTCAACGCTTGGAGCGACTCGGTATTCGGGCAGGGATTCCAGTGCATCCCCATGCCTTGCGCCGGGCCTTTGTGACTATAAATGCCAATTTGGGGAGGCCTTTGGTAATGCTGCAAATTGCTTGTGGACATAATGATATTGCGACTACCCGCTCTTATTGTATGACTACGGAGGATGAAGTGATCCAAGCAATGACTGGGTGGGAATGGTAGGTATTCGGGTTTGGTTTTAATCTCTGGTTGCGGATTCTTGCTCTTTGGCAGCCAGAAACTTGCGCTGGTCTTTGGTTGACCAGCGATTTTCCCAGCCTGTTTTATGAGGTTTGCACATAGGGCAGGATCGTTTTTTCTGTTTGAGTTGCTTTCTCATGACATTGTTCTCCAGTTAGTAGTACCAAATATGTGGTTTATGGTTGCCTAATGGCCAGGCCAGATCTTCTGTGTCAAAGCCCTTTAAGACATTTTGGCATAAGTTACGAGTGAGCCTGCGTTTGGGTCGCGTCATTGTTGAGTTTCGCCACCACCAAGGTGCTGCATCATAACTAAATGCTTTCCCATCTCGTACTGGCTTTTGGCTGTACGGATCGGTTCGCCATGTTCTGGACATGAGTGATTCTCCTAGGTTGTTTACCTAGAAGACCGCACCTAATCTGATGTGAGAGACTTTCTCAAACATGAGCCTTTCCTTTTGTTTAGGAATGTAAGAGGGAGAAATATTCTCTATGAGAATACGCTAATGAGCAAGGGATACATACTCCCTATTTTGGGAAGTAGCCTTATTTTGAAAACATGTTGGACTTAAGACTAGGTACCATTGAATAAGCTTCTTGTCCAAATTATGCTCATTTAGAGGCCAAATGGGCGTAACAATGGTGAATTTAGGGGGATTTTATGCCCCAACCCCATCATTTTATGTCGCGTTTATGTCGTCACTTATTTGTAGAGTATTGGCAAAAATCCTATAGAGCCTGTGTAAGCAGTCTTAATTCATAGATTTTTGGAGCAGAAATCAAAGCTTGGGCGACATAAAATGCTCAAATTTTTTGAAAAAAGACTAAAAAATATGCCTGAAAGCCTCTCCTACTCTTGGTCATTGGGGTGGAAGGGGTCGCAGGTTCAAATCCTGTCGGTCCGACCATTTAAATCCATTGTAGAATCCCCTGTCTGATTAGAGAGGGGATTTTGCTTAAAATGAGATTTCTCATGGCCGAAACGATTCCTGATTTGCATCCTGCAATTGTGAAGCTTGTGGAGCGGTTTCGGCAACTGCCGTCCGTGGAAGGGGTTTTGTTATTTGGCTCACGCGCCAGAGGAGACGCTCACCCACGGTCGGATGTGGATTTAGCGGTTCAAGGTTCGTCCATTACCCCTGCTGAGTGGCAAATGATTCTGGATTGGGTGGAACAGGCAGAAACCCTGCTTCCGCTTGACTGTATTTGGCTGAATGAAGCCGATAGTCAACTGAAAGCAAATATTCTACAATTCGGTAAACCGTTATTTGTTCGGGATGTGAAATGACTGAGCAGGATACTCGTTGGCAAACATCATTGACCCAACTGGGCAAGCTTCTGGAGCGGTTAGAGCAGGCTTTAGCCGAATCTCCGGATAATCCCCTGCTGGTGGATGCCTCGATTCAGCGTTTTGAGTTCACCATTGAACTGTTTTGGAAAACTTTCCGGCATCTTTTAGCGCTGGAAGGTAAAGAGACATTCTCTCCCAAAGAAAGTCTGCAAGCGGCATACCAACTTGGATGGATCCGTAATGAAGCCGCTTGGCTTGGGATGCTGAAGGATCGCAATCTAACATCTCATACCAATTCCATCAATTAAGGGCATTTAGAATCCATCCATAACCGACAATGGATTGTACCAGGCCTGGATTATCGTAGAAGTGCTTTAATTGAGCTTCTAATTGGTTTTCCACTTCATCTAA
>CABHPA010000137.1 GCA_902168245.1 Candidatus Melainabacteria bacterium | reverse complement strand
GGTCTAGCTGAAGCACAGATAGGAGAAAAAAAACATTCAGTAAAGGCAGGCGATTTTATAGGGTATCGAGCAGGCGGAGAGGCTCACACTCTTAGAAATACCGGAGACGTAATATTGAAATGCATAGTAGTTGGCCAGCGTCTTGAGCATGATGTGTGCGATTACCCAAAGCTAAGTAAACGCATGTATCGCCAGAAAAATATGCCGTGGAATCTTGTCGATATTGACAACATTAGTGAGCCCTACGCGGGCAAAAAGTCATAACAAACACAAGCAAAGGGATTGCTACACGCTGCGCGTTTGCCAACCCCTGTTGTAGGCGTTATAGAAAATCACTAAATATCGAGCCAGCTCAGGGAAGGATCTGTGGAAGATCAAAGCACTGAAAATATTGCTGAAGTTGTGGCAACCAAAATCTGGTACGGCATTGCCATGGCCGCCGCTTTCATTATCTTTGGCATTCCTTATTTGTATTTTTATTCGCAGTTACCAAATTCTTTAACCGTTTGGCTTGACCCCAAGCTATTTATTTTAATCTTACTAGCCATAGCGGTAGTCGTTGTAAAGTTGGTTAGCTTGACCTTAAGCTTTCTAAAGCGGCATCACAAAAGCCAATCGTCTACTTAACCATCTATTTGTAAAATCAAAATGGCTAAATTTTCTATAACAATTACAAGCAAAGGGGTTGCCACACGCTGCGCGTGTGCCAACCCCTGTTGTAGGCGTTAGGTGTTCATCATGAACATTGCTCTCACGGTGGCGGGAATTTTGGCAATCGCATTAGGTGTTGTTCATTCTTTCCTTGGCGAACGCTATATCCTAATCCGCCTATTTCGTCGTGATAATTTACCGCAGCTTTTCGGTGGTACTGAATTCACGTCTCGCACACTGCGGTTTGCATGGCATATAACCTCAATCGCATGGTTCGGGCTTGCTGCGCTTCTTTTTCAACTTGCTAGCAACACTCTTTCGGCACAGCGCGTCGCTTTGGTAGTCGGTTTCACATTTGCCGCCACTGGTTTGCTTACGCTAATTATTTCAAGGGCTAAACATCTTGCATGGCCAGTTTTTCTTTTTATTGGTGGTGTGGCATTTTATGCGGCAACTGTACGCACCTAACAATTACAAGCAAAGGGATTGTCAAACGCTGCGCGTTTGCCAACCCCTGTTGTAGGCGTTAAGAATAATTACACCAAAAGAGAATATTGATGGATCTTCAACCTCCAAAAACCTTAAAACACGCTTACACCCTGGTAATCCTTTCTAAAGTGTTGCCGATAGGCTTAGCCACCTCTTCTTGGGTAGCGTTGGCCACGGGATTTACCCCCAACTTAATTCCTCTAGTATGGATAGTCCTATATCTGGTTGTTGGCTTGTATCGTATTTTTACCCTTTATAAAAATCCTTATTCTTTATGTTCCTATCCTGTTTCTGGGGTTGCCAAACTTCTTAGAAGAGTCAGTATTTTTCTTCTTTATGTGGGGGCAGTAGTGGGGCTCATTAATCTGATGTCGCGCCCGCTAATGGCCTCTCTAAACACGCATAGAAGTGAGACCGGCATAGAGTTTTTTGTAGTTGGTTTATATTTATCATTGCTGGGCGGCATTGGTGTTATCGGTCTTTTCGGCTTTGAGTTCAGCCGTATATTGGCATTTGAAAAAAATGCAAATCGCAAGCAACATTCCTAACAATTACAAGCAAAGGGATTGTCAAACGCTGCGCGTGGGCCAACCCTGTTGTAGGCGTTAGCTAATAATCAACGAACAGGGTATATCTGATGAAAATAATTCGATTATGGGCATTTATTTCTGCATCCATTTTCATGCTCAATACACAAGCCGAAACACGTAATGCGGCAGCGGAAAGCACTTGGATACCAACAGTTACAAATGAGATTTTTGGGAAATATCTTATACATCAACTGCCAACTGGCTATATTTCATCACCAATTAAAACGGCCATCTCGCCAGACGGTTCTGCATTCTCGGCATCTTACGCAAGAGTCGCTGACACGCCCGTAACTTGGCAAGAAATGGTTACTGTCGAGGCTTTTAAGGGATATGCAGCAAACCCCAAAATGACACCCAGAATTTTTTTGGACATTCTGGCAACTGGCAAAGCCAAGTTTTGTGAGAAATCCTTCTACGATATTCTTGGCACTGAAGAAATTGGAAAGTATATGGCAGCAACCATGGTGCGCGGTTGTGGGTATGTTCAGTCACCCGCTGCCGGCTTAACGGTTGGCGAAGCATATTATGAATTATATATTGCTATAGCTGGTGAGAATGACATGTATGTCTTATCTCGTTTCGTTAAAACTCCTTCATTTGATCCTAAAACCTATTCAACTCAAGCAGCAACAATTACCGAGCTCAAGAAATCTCTCATGCCAATCAGCATTTGCGCCAAGGTAATAAACAACAAATGTGCAGGCATATAGCTAACAGTTTCAAGCAACGGGATTGTCAAACGCTACGCGTTCGCCAACCCTTGTTGTAGGCATTAGAGTTTAGGAACCTATCATGTCCTCGATATTCGGCCATGCTCTCATAGGCGCAGCTATCGGCAACAATGTCGAATCCAAATCGGCAGCAGAAAAATTAACGCTATGCCTTTTCTATGTCGCTCTGAGCATCGCACCAGATTTAGATTATCTTCCCACGTGGCTCCTTGGCCTTAACATGGAACCAAGATATTCTCACTCATTGGGAGGATGCTTTCTTATCTCAGCTCTTGGGTTAATCTTCGCAAAATATTGCCTCCATAGACTTCTTACAGGTCTATCTACTGCTTTAATTTTCGCATCACCACTTTCGCACATCTTTCTAGATTTTATGGTGGGCGTGCATGAAAACCCTATATTTTGGCCTTTTATTAACGCCACCTACGCATCTAGCTATGGCGCTCTACCGAGCGCTGGTAGACTTAGCATTGCAAATCTTTATCTCTGGCGAAATCTAGCCATAGAAATCGGAATTTTGTTTCCACTAGCGCTGCTAATCTCAGCAACCGGCAGGAGAGTGGCAAGAAAGCACACTGCCGTTTTTGTTGTAGCCTTAGCGTCTTTTTTATTATTTGGGTATGTAGCTCATGACCTGCATCGCTAGCGCTAACAATTACAAGCAAGGAACTGTCAAACGCTACGGGTTTGTCACCCACTGTTGCTGGCGTTATGCGCAAAGACCGGAGAGCCACTTATGAACGAGCATGAAAAGCTCAACTACGTAGAATTTCCATCAAGAAATTTACTTGAGACTAAAGATTTTTTTGTAAAGGTGTTTAACTGGTCTTTCGTAGATTATGGTCCTGGTTACAGCGCATTCTCTACCCAAGGTCTTGATGGTGGGTTTTTCCAATCAGACTTGTATTCATCAACCGATAATGGTGCAGCATTATTAGTTTTTTATAGCACCAACATTGAAGGTACGCTTGCAAAAGTATCTGGTGCTGGCGGCAAAATCGTAAAGCCAATCTTTCCATTTCCTGGCGGTCGTCGCTTTCATTTTACAGAACCTAGCGGTAATGAATTTGCGGTGTGGTCTGATGTCGGCGCATAACAATCACAAGCAAAGGGGTTGTCAGACGCTATGCGTGCGCCAACCCCTGTTGTAGCATTAGGCGAAATAGGCTCTTCAGAACGCCATGATATTTGCAGAAATACACACTGACAGGAGTTACTACGAGCTTTACCCAGAGCTGCTTAGCTACATCACAGAAACCTACTCAAACGTCGAGTCAGGAGTTCAGGGTGATGCCTACATTTGGATCTTTCTAAATGATGAGAAAGTGGCTTTGGATACGTTCAGCTCAATGCAATTCCAGGTTAAAGCAGGTCGTAATGGTGGGGTTCTCGTTGAGTCCGTCATAAATTACCTGAAAAAGAAATACTCTATTTCTGCTTACAATCCACCCCTTTTTGATCCTCATGAAAGTGTTTAAGTGTCGCCTAACAATTGCAAGCAAAAGGATTTTCAAACGCTGGTGTAGGCGTTAGCGTAAAAGAAATGCCAATTACTCCATTTCATTTTGGCCCGGGAGCAGCATTAAATTCGCTAGCTCCGAAAAGCATCAGTTTTGTGAGCTTTGCAGCAGCAAATGTCTTAATCGATCTTGAGCCGCTTTATTACATGATCTCGCAGCAATATCCGCTGCATCGATTCTTCCATACTTATGTTGGTGCGACCTTGGTTGGCATCTGCGCCATATTCATAATTTCGGCTTTAAGCGTCGCATCCAAAAAGCTAGCTCCGCCTATCTTCAAGGCGTTCTTTTCCAGCTCCATCAGAGCCACAGTCATTGGCGCATTTCTCGGTGCTTATTCACATATCATTCTTGATAGCGTTATGCACAGTGATATTCGGCCACTATCTCCCTTTTCTCAAAGCAACATCTTGCACGGCGTCGTCTCACTGTCGTCGCTGCATTGGTTTTGCATTTATTCTGCTCTTTTCGGTATTGCCGCCTTAGGAGTAAGGTATGCAACTAAAACTGCGCGCTAACAATCCCTGTTGTGGGCGTTAGGCATTAATCAAAGGAGAGAATTTACTATGAAAGCAGGCATAATCATTGGAAGCTTATCTTCGGCATTAGGAATTTTTTCTGGCGGTTATTTTGGCATATCGCAAATCTTTGAGCATGCTTCTGCACACCAAATTACTCCGACCAGCGCGGGAAGTTATTTAATCAGTGTCGGAATAATCATAGGAATTTCTTTTCTAATTGCCGCAATAATTGTTCATCGTTCGCTGCGAGCATAGGATCTTATGCATTGTTTTTCTGCAAAGGATCTAACCAAATCCTAACAAGCACAAGCAAAGGGATTGTCAAACGCTGTTGTAGGCGTTAAGCAACAAAAACGTGAATCGATCTCGATGGTAGGTAGCTTTGAAAACAGAAAAAGTATGGGATGTATTCATTTCTCACGCATCAGAGGATAAAAATAGTATCGCGAGGCCGTTGGCAAACAAACTTGCCGAATCGGGATTGAAGGTATGGTTAGATGAGGCGGAGCTGTTTGTTGGGGATAGGCTAAGAGAAAAAATTGATGTGGGCTTAATTAAATCCCAATTTGACGTTGTTGTTCTCAGCCATAGTTTCTTCGCAAAGGAATGGACTCGATCAGAACTCGATGCCTTGGTGTCTAAAGAGATAGCTGGAAACAAAGCAATTCTTCCCATTTGGCATAATTTGGAGTTCGAAGATGTTCGAAATGTTTCTCCAATACTTGCTGGTCGTTTGGGTATTTCAACAGGAAAAGGCCTTGAGCTTGTAAAATCCGAAATCGTTAAAGCGATTAATGAGATTGGAAATAAAAGAAGGCGAGAACACCCAGTTTTTGCGGGAAATATGACCAAGAAGGTGTTAGGGTCCTTACCCGTAGGAAGTATATTGATTTCTAACGGAGTAAAATCCGATTTTACACCGACGCTGACAGAAGAATTGGGATCTATAGATTGTAGAGAGCATGTTTGGAAAAAGTTAAAGCAGATAGGCTATGCCGGAAAGAAATGCTACGTTTTTTGCGATTGGGCCGGATATCGAGCGCACTTGGCTGCTCGTTCCATTTGGACCTAGAAGCGTGTAAATGCCTAACCAGACATTGCACCGCGACCTTTTGTGCCACACGCTGCGCGCGCCATCACTGTTTGTAGGCGTTAGGCAGAGGAAATGATATGAAGTGCTATTACCATCGTGATACTGAAGCGATAGCTTTGTGCAAATCGTGCAATCGCGCTCTTTGCGAAAATTGTGCAGTTGATGTTCATCCGGGAACTGCATGTATAAATCGCTGCGAGTCGGATGTCACGCAACTAAATGTAGCAATCGCGCGATCAAAGCTATCATTTCAAAAAGCTGGGAAATCTTATCGCAGAAACGGCATATCCCTTCTTTTAGCGGGCATCGTTTTTCTTTTTGTTGGCGTCCTTCCCATCATCACAAGAGGTGACTTCGGTAATGCTTTTATAGCCGTTTTGGGCGCTGTATTTTTGTTGTGGTCATTCTTCAGCTTCCTTAGCGGTAAGCAAATTGAAAAGGCCGAAAAAGATATCTAACAATCCCACTATAGGCGTTAGAGCCAATTATGCTCGCGACTTCCACGTTTATTATTCTGGCCTCTCTTATCGCCTCTAGCTTGTGGCTAAAAGGCCGCAGCCATTTTGTGGCCACGCAAGTAGTTCTTGGTTTTACTTTCATTACTTGGTTATATGCTTTTGGCTTTGATAACTCACTGGGCCTTTTCGCGATTTTCTCTTTCATAGCACTTCTTATAAACGTAAAATTTATCACTCAAACTTCATTTTTTTATCTTACATATACAAACATCGCCAACTTCAAGCGTGCCTGCTCAGAGAAAGAGCATCTAACTGCGCTAGAATCATTCACCCTTTATGGCTTCTACATTCTTGCTGGTTGTATGTGGAGCGCAGCAATATTTATAGGTATTAGGAAATGGCTCTAACAATCCCTGTTGTTAGCGTTATGGGCTATGGAATTCAGTTAATGATTAATCCCCAGGCAGCAAGCATATTTGGCGAATTACTTGACTCTATAGTTAGCATAATATTTCGCGTATTTATAAAATCAGCTGGCTGCCAGACTGAGTGCAGTGATAGCGGCTTCGGCAGAGCACTAATAATTATTGTTTTAGTCACTATTTTCTTGGCCATATATATTTATGCAGCTAAAAAACATAAAAAAACTAAGAGCCGCCCCAATCAACGAGCTCAGTAATTCAGACCGCTGCTTGCAAAAGCTTTACTTAATTGAATCATGTGCAGCATAAGTTTACCCATACCAATTACAAGCAAAGGGACTGTCACCATGACTCGAACATCGTTTATCAATGTAGATTTGGAACTTTCTTCCGTGGAGAGCCTTGCATCCCTAGCCGAAGAATTGAGTGAAAAAATATTTATTCTTAAAAATGAGTTTTTCGAAAGTGAGTATCAGCTAGCATTTGAGTGCACACTCAATGCCTCTGAAGCGAGCTCGGTGTTTGATACTTTTCTAAAGCTCGTCGATTCACTTAGTAAGATTTCCAAAGAGAAGCTCTCAAGATGTCATGGCAGGGTTCTAGATATCGGTTATGAAAGCGGTGAAGAGGGTTTCGTTGCCAATATGCTATCCAGCAACATGTTGGGACAAGTAGCTGGCTATGGCTTTAGCATCAATATCACGGTATATCCTCTTGATAAAACCAGCCTCAAGTGAAACAGTTAACAATTACAATTGCTGTTGTAGGCGTTATGTGCTTCCGAGGGCGAAATGAAGAAAATATTGATAGCTTGTATTTCAACTTTGATTTTTGGTTGCGCTCAAAAACCCGAAATAACTTTCGTTTTTGATCCGCAGGACCTAATCCAGTGATACCCAAGACGATTACAAGAAATGGATTGTCAAACGTCATGCGTTCGCCCCATCCCTGCTGTAGGTATTAGCATTATGTCCAAGACCATCTTCCGCGCACTCGTTGTAGCTTCAATAGTGTTGGCTATTGCTGCTGCAGCAATTGATACTTTATTGCCCAATTTAACTCCTCAACCCCTTTCGCAAGCTTATGAGGACATCCCGCTTCCCGAAATGTTTACGCATCCAATAGGACTATTCATTTTTATTTGTTGGGCATTAGCTGGCCTGGCAGGTAATGTGGCGCTTCTTTTTTTTAAGCGCTGGGGTCGCTCACTATCCCTTTACACAACTATTATCGGTTTTTTTCTTTATCCGTTTTTCGGACCAACAGTGATGTCAGGCCTAGCTAATGCACTCTATGAAGCATCCCTCGTAATATGGGGCTCTATATTGGCAATCTCTTATACATCTTCTATAGCTGAGTTCTTCGCAACGGGCGGTAACCATGAACGCCAACAATATAACAACAAAGCTAGTATCAAACGCTAGGCGTTTCCCAAACCCTTTCATAGGCGTTACGCATACTGTCATGAAGATAGCCACGTATTTTTTAATTTTTACAGCTGCACTAGCGACCGCAATCGTAGGCAATAAGTCTATGACCGCCCCAATTACCGCCACAGCTCTCGCGTTTATTGCTTGGGCAGTGAGCCCTTATATTTATCTGGCGGTAGCGGCCTCGTGGGTTTCTGCAAAGGCCTCAATTACAGCAGTGTTTGCATTGTCATTGTTGGTTGGAGCATTCGGAGTATGGCTGCTAGTTGATGTTATGTTCATACATCCTGATGCTCAAGGCGGGCTCGTTTTTATTTTTGTTCCCTTGTGGCAATGGGTGCTTCTTGTTTTAACGGCGTTACCGCTCTATTTTTTAAACCGAGTGAAAAATACATAACAATTAAAAGCAACGGGAACTAATGAGTCGTCTGGCGGCTAATTTTTTAATGAAGTGAGTCTATGAATACAAAAATATCTGGGGGCTTAGTACACAACCTACCTGTTGATCTTGCTGAAGCGTTGACTGCACAAAAAGACGTAGCAATCTGTTGGGAGAATTTGACACCCATCGCCCGCAACGAATTTATTTGCTGGGTTGAAGATGCCAAGCAAGCGAAGACAAGGTCAAAACGGATCAGCCGAACTGTTGAGGAGCTTCTTGAAGGGAAGAAGCGACCATGTTGTTGGGCCGGCTGTATTCATCGTACCGACAAAAAACCCAGTAAATGGCAGCAAGATGTTTTGATAGATAAAAAATTAAAAGATCCTGTAAAAAAATAAAAGGAAGAAGATATGGCAAAGTATCTAATTTCGTTCCCAAGTGCTGCAATGAATTTATCCAACAGTGAGTGGGAAGCGGCCGGTCGAGATTCTCATGCGGTGATACGCGAGGCGAAGGAAGCGGGTGCCTATGTTTTCGGCGGTGGTATTGATGAAACAGTACCGCCCGTTCTAGTTTCGGCCAGTGGCTCAGTCGCTGAAGGAGGCTACCCGTGGGCGCCTCCACTCAATGGTGGATTCGCTGTACTTGAG
>CABHPA010000136.1 GCA_902168245.1 Candidatus Melainabacteria bacterium | reverse complement strand
AAGACATTCAGGCTGATAAAAAACTCCTCGTGTATGCAGGGGCAGAACAATACCCTCTGGGAGACGGCTTTGAAGCCATTAGCCTTGTAGATTTGATAAACCAATTCCATCCCTCATAGGGATCAGGCTTTAAACCTCGATAGTGCCTCTGCTTGCAAGCGCCCGAGGTCATTGCTTCTTAGGGGCAATTAGCATCTAGGGGTGCTCAACCAGTATACTGCATACACCATTGCCCACCCAAAGCCAAAGAAGGGTCAGTTCACGGAACGGAAAATATCGTACGTTAAGGCTGGTAAAGCAACGCCTGCCCATTATTCCAGAGAGTGTCATCGGGGCTAATGTACCGGTAGAGAGTCACACGGGTAATACCAATCTCCTTGCATAGTTCCGAAACCTTGGTATCGCGGTTTTGCATGGCAGCCTGCATTTGAGTTTTCACCCTTGCTTATCAGATTACCCGCAACAGCTTTGTCCTCGAATGCCTGCTAGGCCTTCTTTAACCAGCCAGGGAACCATGACTAAAGCGGTAACCGGATCAGCCCACCACCAGCCTAAAGCCGCATTCAGGCCAAGCCCAACTAATAGGATGAGGGACAGGATTGAACATGCAACCGTTTCCTTGGCTTCGGCACGAAGTGCAGAACTATTAATCTCTTTGGCAGCCCGCATTTTCACCCATGCCAATAAGGGCATAATGAGCAGGGAAAGGGCTGCCAGAATAATACCGATAATGGTCGTTTCGGGCCTGATCTGATGCCAGAGTATGGTTATCGAGTCAAAAGCAATATAACCAGCCAAAAGAAGGAACGTAACCCCAACAAAACGATGAACCGCGGTTTCTGCGTGTTCAATCGCCTCATCATTATTATGGCGCATCTGTTCTATTAGGCGCCAGAGCATCAGAATAGCTGCCGACACTTCTAGTAGGCTGTCAAATCCAAACCCTACCAGGGCAATGCTTTCCGCAGAATACCCGGTAAAGACAGCCACCAATGCTTCGGCAATGTTGTAAGCAATGGTCATTATGACCAAAGCAAAGGCGATTTTAAGCCACTTGCCATGGGTTATTCTTTCTGAGCCACAGGATTGGCTGCAACAGGATTCGCTCATATTGTTATCCTTTAAGAAGTGCATGTAGTGTATCAGGGAATCGCTTGTATTTAGAAGATATTTGACCAGAAACCTAGTTGGAGCCTATGGCCAGGCATTGCCGGGCGGCCTCCACGACTTCTACGGTAATGATCGTGAGCCCATTAATGCCCGCGATGCACTGAACTTGGGCCATTTGCCGCATGACTAGTGGAAACTCCCGTCTTATTCACCGCCTCATGGCCCAAGTTCAGTGCATCATGATCGGTAAACTGATCAGGATGAAGGTCACGACCCAGGCGTTGCCGTGGTGCTGGAGGATAAAGCGCATTTCCTCCTGACTGAGGGGACGGAAGGTATGAGAAAAGCCTACCCGAGAATAGAGTTGAGGATAACGGGCCAATCGCTTTTCCAGTGCGGCAGCCAAAAATTGAGCCATCCTCACCCCATCCATTTCTTTCCCCTTTTCCCCTGGAAAAAGCTGTGTAGCGGAAAGCCAGGGCGGTCAAGGACAGACTCGTCCAGGTTGTACTGGAGCAGATCTGGTTGATTCCTTGAGGGGCCTGGCTTGGAGCGTATAATCCCGTTTTGGGAAAAGGGAATATTTAGCTTGCGGCAGTCTCCTGGGCTTTCAGGCTTTGCTTGAAGCGGTAACTGTCCCCATTCATCTGAACCATGTGGCAGTGGTGAGCCAGCCGGTCTACTAAGGCCACGGTCATGGCCGGGTCGCCAAAAATGCTTTCCCACTGTTCAAAGGGCAGATTGGTGGTAACAACGGTTGCTTTTCTCTCATAACGAGCCGCAAAGACCGAAAACAGCAGCTTTACCCCATTGCCGTCCAGAGCCAGATAACCCAACTCGTCCACAATGAGCAAATCCAACTGGTTTAATCGGTGTTCCACCCGGCTGAGACGGTATTGGGCCTGAGCTTCCAGGAGCAGGTTAACCAGTTCGGCCGCCGTATAAAATGCGACCCGTTTCCCTTGGGTGCAGGCCTCCATACCCAGAGCAATGGCCAAATGAGTTTTACCCGTACCGGAATTTCCCGGTAAAACAATATTTTCGCTAGCTTGGAGGTAATCACCCTGGGCCAACTTGAGGATCAATGGTTTATTGAGATTGGGCAAGGCTGAAAAATCATACTGGCTCAGTAATTTGGCTGCTGGAAAGCGAGCCTGGTGGATTCTTTTTTACGGGCATTCTCATCCCGGCACTGGACTTCCTGCTCCAACAGGGCCAATAGAAACCAGTTTTATGGGAACACCTTAACTTTCCCTCAATCAACGAATGGAGATGTCTGTTTTCATAGACAGGGCAACCAAATGGCAACAGACAATGTGAAGCACTTCATAAAAATTTACTTGGCAAAGTGCTTTGGATAAGATTACCTGATAACATTCCTCATCACTTTATACATCACAGAAATATACAAAAGTCTCAATTACCGAAACTAAGCCACTCTACCACCAAATTCTTTTCGCTTAGCCATTTTGGCCTAGCTAAAATTAAAACCACCAGAAAGGACATCTTCTAATGTTCTCTAACGTGCTATCACCCACTTCCCAATCTCAATCCAGCAACTGGAGCCTGACCGGGGTTTCCAAAAGTAACGCCAGTTCACGTACCTCACGGGCCTATGATTACCCCAGTCCCCCCAGCAGCACTAACAGTCTTTATAGCCTCTGGGGACGATCTTGACTTACAGAACTCCGCAGATGAGCAAATCTCCCTTCCGAGCGGGAAAGACAGTGAAGACAGCTTCTACTATGCAGAACCTGTCCGTAAGCACCATGCATCGGAGAGCCAGGTAACAGAACCGTTTTCCATAACCCTTACGCCTCTTACTTCTCCAACCCATATCGTTAATGTTTGAGGCAAAGCGTCTAACGAGCAGGATTAACCACAGCCTTAGCCCAATCATCACCATTCTCCCCATCATCCCCTATACATACCTTTCTCATCACCACCTGCTACATCCAATGTCAAAAAAAAACGGTTTCGAAATACCCATTAATTCCAATACCGGGCATTTGTATGAATACCCTTCCCTTCCGTCAACTCTAGCCAGAGTTGACGGAAACGCCAAATCCTATCATCATCCACCGTTACCGTAATAATAAACACCCGTTTATCACTTTTAGGAGATCGTTTCTATGAATCCAGTCGGCCCCTCTTCCTTTACCACCACTCGTACAACCACTTGCCTTTCATCCTCAAAAAACCCACCAGCCGTCAAGTTTGGGGCTAATCCACCATCACGCCAAACCAACGAGATAGACAGGGATGTATTCAAAAAAACGAATAAGGCCACCAGGGGCCAATTGATGGAAGCCCTTCAGTTAAACGCTGTCTTTGCGGATACGTTCAGTGAAAATCAGCAACCGAACTGACAGGCGTCCGAAATTTAGGGCCAGTGGAGTGTAGAGATTTTCCTTTAAAATTGAATGCAGGAGAATCTCGAAATGAAGAAGAGCCGTTTTACCGAAGAGCAGATCGTCAAAGCCTTGCAAGCT
>CABHPA010000135.1 GCA_902168245.1 Candidatus Melainabacteria bacterium | reverse complement strand
AGACCACTTTCACCTTGAATGCCGCGCTATATTGCTTTCTCTTCTTCATTTCGTGCTCCTTTCATTACTCCATGAAAGGACTTTCACTGTAGCTTATTGCGTGGTCTGAAATTTGGGGATCACCTCAGAAAGAAGCCATTAACCGCTACGGCCCCCGGCAATTCTGAACAGTGACAAAGGCAGCCAGTATACCAGCCAAGCCTGGCTTCAGGAAGCTGGCAAACAAGGCATTCAAATCAGTATGACAGGCAAGGGGCGTTGTTGACAATATCCATATGGAACGCTTCTGGCGCAGTCTCAAGCAGGAGGAAGTTTACCTCTAGGATTACCGAACCCTGCAAGAGGCCAGAACAGGCATTGCTCGCTACATTCAGCAATATAACCGGACTAGACCTCACCAGAACCTGCTGGGACGAACTTCAGACCGCGTTTATAACGACCAGGGAGCCTGGCTGGATACCCAAGCTCCCCCATTCAATCCCTCAAGAAGGTCAGGAGGTCAGAATGGAAAAACAGGTGCTTTCAAACCCTTAAACTGGACCAGAATGAAAGCTGTCTGGACATTTCAGGCCACCTCACAGTGGTATACGTCAAATCTTTGCCAGTGGCATGTTGTTCTTCAGGCAGTGTGGCTGTATAACAGGGCTTGAATTTGGCACCCACTTGCTCATACAAGGGTTTTAAAGTTTGATTGCTACGATCCCCCACTTCGACATCGACGAGTCGAGTTGTATCAGCAAGAGTCGTTGTTGCTTTCCAAATCCAGCACTTGTTTTTTTGACTGGATAAAATGGTGCATTTCATCAAACTCCACCACATCCAACGGGCCCTCCACTTTGGGCAATTCCAGGCCTCCAGCCCAATCCCGAAACCATTCCATGACTGTATTTCTAACCACACCAACCACCAAGCCTGCTGCTCGGAAACTGAGCCCCAAGCAGACCAACAGCATGGCCAAGCTCTTTTTCTCAAGGCCGGCAGGTTTTGGCCCGGGTCGACCTTCGCCCTCTACAAAATTCAGGCCACAAGTCTTGCACAACCACCGTTGCTTATTGCGAATTCGACCACTTTTAACGACCTCTTCCCCTTGGCATTGCTTGCAGCACACTGTTCCAGACATTGAAATATTTCCCCGGCTTACAAATATATACCAGGATACTCGATATATCTAATTATGGGGCACTCTCGGCTTTACAGTAATAGCGCTGTTTTCCATTGGCAAAGCCACTGCGATGAACGGCTGAAATCTCACAACGGTAACAATTCATGGCCTATTCCTCCTGAACATAGAAGATAGGACGCTTGCTATTTTATGAGCTCCACTCCCTTTAAATAAATGATTTATATAAATGGTCTTTAAATATCCTTGAGGTGTATTTAGATCCATGATACAGTGAGTACCAGAATGGTGGAAACTCCAATGTCAGCTTTCATGGATGGAATTTCCGCTGAATGAACTTCACTGATAAGAAAAAAACAATGAATATTGGGTTGTAAGTCCAATAGCCTAGAGATTTGATCTCCTTAATTAATAAAAAAACGAAAAAGTAGTTATGATATCACCCCTCCTGGGCAGATGAAGAGTTTGATCCAGGTGCCCCAATTTACTACTCCCCAGGCGAGTCAAAGCTGAGCCGCTGGCGCTTTAAGTAACGGACACTAGAGTTGCCTGCCAAAGCACATATAGGCCTCAAGACTTGATGGGGTATAGAAAGCTTTCACAAAATCGAGTAATAGTCTAAACTTTAGGAGTATGCCCTAGTTTCTTCTCCCAGCCTTGAGCTGGTGCCAGAGCTAGGGTGTTTTAGTTTCTGCTGTTTCACTTCAAACAGTCTCCAGGATGATTACCGGGGCTGGAGAAAGGCAAAGTTACGGTCAGGATGCCCCGCAAGAGCCTCGATGGGTCTCAAAGGAGTTCAGATAGGCCGCTTTATCAAACTCAAAGGATAATCCTTGATACTCGCTCTCATCAACAGGCAGATAGCCATTTTCATAGCCAAACCGCTCCCAAACTATGGTTGAGCCTTGGTCTTGTACAGACATAGTGATCATACCGCAGCCTATATCAGCACATTCGTGGCAAACATATAAACTAACCCGTCCTGACTCTAGAGAAGAGGGCTGGAGCAGGCATAGCTGATCCAGCGCTGCTTTATTGCTAGTCGAGTTTTGCCAGCCCAAGATTCCTGTAAACGGCATACTAAAATTGACCCGTTTGAGATAGAAACGGCAAACATATTTTGAGCCACCTCTTTGGGATAGGTTTTGTGTATAGCAGAGCCAAACTAAAAGAGGATAGAGCACGGGTGAAGAGCGTGTATGAACAGGAAGCGGTGCGCAAAGCGCACCTGGTGGATGGCAAGAGCCAGCGTGAAATAGCACGAGAGCTAGGATATTCCCGTAATACAGTTAGTCGATTACTAAAAACCAAGGCCGGAGAAAACCGTCGTTACCAGTTAAAGCAGACGAAACCCAAGCCTACTTTGGGTGAATATGAATCTTGGATTGCAGGCATTTTGGCAGAAGATGAATTGGCTCCCCGAAAGCAACGGCATACGGCTCGTCGTCTTTACCAGCGCTTAAAAACAGAGTATGGCTTTACCGGCTCTGAGAGACGCATTCGAGAGATTGGGGTTTGGGGAGTAGGGGAACAGTAAATGCACTTAAGACTGTTTAGTTGGATTTTGCAAGGGTTTTAGCTCACCTCGCGTCACAGACTCCGGTACGGAGAAAGAATAGCGGCCCAGCATGTTGATATGCTTGTGCATCAGCGGTGATAGACGGGCAACGTCCTCATCCAATATGCTATTCTTCAGTCATACGGATACGACTGTTCTCGTTTGTACTTCTGGAACAGTAGGTGTGATGGAGTATGCATTATAGGCAATGGCAGCAGGCAAGCTCCCATTATGAAATACCATTTTCTCTTGAATCAATTGCCTGATTTCATCTATACCATAACCCAATGTTTTATAATAACCCAGTAAAGGAGCTACTGCCGGGGCCGCAAAAGAGGTAGACCGTCCTTCGGCACTCACATTTCCTGGTTTTGAGTTACTCAGCAAATTACCATGCTGCGTGGCCTGAACAACAAAAGCATTCATATTGGCCAATGCATTCGGTACAAAGTTAACTGAATCTGACAATTCATCGCTTTGATTCCCGGCGGCAACAACAACAGGAATACCAAGAGACAATAAGGTGTCAATATGATCCCGCACGACTTTAGTCTGCGGTGTATCCTGAGGGTTTTGCTGGGCTATACAGACAACATCTACAGACGTCGGATCCACCTTCACCTCTGCCACAATCTGCTCCAATACGTCAGCAATACGCATTGACCATTTGTCGGTCAGCTCTGGCTCCTGACCTTCAGGTGCACCAATATTAAATGTCCTAAGGGTAATCCGTCCCCGCAAACTAGGCTCCGCTCCACCCATACGCAGCATGTTGGCAACCGTCTCTCCATGGTTGAAATGAATATCTTGTGTGTAGAAGGCATCTTCTGGAGGAATGGGAGTAAAATTATCAATTTGTATAATCTGAATCGATGTAAACCGTGTATCCTTGAAGAGATTTTCCTGCCGCCTTCCTATTGTGTCACACTGCATTACGGGAGGTAACACACTCCCCAAGCCTGTATACATCATATTCTGGAGATTCCCTATATTTGGCCTTAGACGTTCTATAGGCTATAAAAACTGTTTATTTTGATTTTGTGTTATTTGTATCCTATATCTTGCATGGTTGGGGAAATGCTTTTTAGCAGTCTGGAAACGGTGGAGGGGTGTACATCGAATAGTCTGGCTGCATCAGCCGGTGTTTTATGTCCGTTCCGAACTAATCGGATAATCTCCTGTTGTTGATGCTCATTGAGCTTTGGTCGTCGCCCACCGAGACGACCTTGCTGCCGTGCGGCATCGAGTCCATTTTTGGTGCGTTCCCGGAGCATGGCGCGTTCAAATTCAGCGAATATGCTGACCATTTGTATCATCATGCGTCCTGCTGGAGAGATGGTATCAATCGATTCCGTGAGGCTGAGGAAGCCGGCTTCGGCCTTTTCGACTTTTTCCATCAGGATCAGCACATCTTTCAGGGAGCGGGATAAGCGATCCAGCTTCCAAATGACCAGCACATCCCCTTTGCGAAGTTGTTCCAGGAGACGGAGCAATTCGGGCCGATCCCATCGGCCACCGGAGGCTTTATCCTGGAAAATGAGTTCACATCCGGCGGATTTCAGGGCTTCAATTTGCGCTGTGGTGTCCTGATCCTGAGTGGAGACACGGGCATACCCGATTAACATCTTGCATAAACCTATTGCCAATGGTGGTGATTATGCAATACATTTACGCAAGACGCAAACCCGCTGTGGGTGGCGATCCCGATTTTGTTGCCTAAACGAACGTTTGTGCAACGAAGAGCTTCCAATTTTAGCCCATGCCCGTCCAATTCCTCACCGAAGAGCAACGGACCAACTATGGCCGTTTTATAGCGGAGCCAACTCCAGCTGATTTATCGCGTTATTTTTATCTGGATGATAGCGATCGACGGAATATTGCACCTAAGCGTGGTGAACATAATCGGTTGGGCTTTGCCATTCAACTGACCAGTGTGCGCTATCTCGGTCGGTTTCTGGATGATGTGAGACAAGTACCTCCGATAGTTTTGAGTACGCTGGCCCAGCAGCTTGATCTTGAGGAAACGGATTGCATTGACAGCTATCGTGACCAGCATCAGCGATTGCGGCATGTTGAGGAAATATGCCAGAATTATGGCTATCGTGCCTTTACTGAGCCAACTGTAGGATTTCGACTGACCCGTTGGTTGTATGCTCAATGCTGGACAGGCACGGATCGACCCAGTTTATTGTTTGAGCGAGCGACCGCTTGGTTGCTAGCAAACAAGGTCATACTCCCAGGTGCCAGTTTGCTGGAACGGTTTATATCCAGGCTCCGTCAGCGGGTAGAAAAGCGTCTTTGGCAATGTATCAGTCAATCACTGACGGAACGTCAACAGCGAAGGATGGAGGATTTATTGCGAGTGCCTGAGGGAGGACGCCGCTCTCAACTGGATCAGTTACGTATCGGGCCGACACAAATCAGCGGCCCATCCTTGGTTCGTGCTCTGGAGCGGCTGAGCAAAATCAAGCGGTATGGGATTGTAATTCCATATGCCGGCTCGATTCCGCCTAATCGGATTGCTTCGTTAGCGCGATTTGCCACGCGTGCCAAGGCAGGAACGCTGAACAGGTTGCCGGAACAAAGAAGACTGGCGACGCTTGCCGCCTTTATGCATACCCTGGAGGCATCCGCCCAGGATGATGCGTTGACGATTGCGGATGCATTACTGCACGAGATATTCAATAATGCCGCTAAAGCCGACCAAAAGGCGCGATTGCGCAGTATTCACGACTTGGATTCGGCGGCAACCCTGTTAGCGGATGCTTGCAACCTGCTGCTCAATTCGGAAATACCGGACACGGAAGTACGTTAGGCTATTTTTAACCAGTTTCCACGTGAGCGTCTGGAATAAGCCTTGGAGGAAACGTATGCTCTCGTTCGCCCTCCGGATGATGTGTTCTACAATGAGTTACAGATTCGCTATCGACGGATCCGCCTGTTTTTACCGGCTCTACTTAAGCATATACGCTTTGAAGCGTCTCCTGCTGGTGAGGACACCCTGGCCGCGTTGAACTATTTACGTCGTCAAAAGCAACGGTTCAAGGGGGTTGTTCCCTTAAAAGTGGTCAACAAGGCTTGGCAGCGCCATGTAATTACGGATGCGGAGAAGATGACCGTCGATCCTCGCGCTTACACATTTTGCGTCCTGGATCGTCTGCGAGCGGCACTGAAACGGCGAGATGTATTTGTCACGCCGAGCTGGCAGTATGCGGATCCACGCAAAGGACTGTTAGGTGGCGAGGAATGGGAAGCAACCAGGCCGATGATTAGCCGCGCATTGGGTTATTCAGCCAATCCGAAACCAGTATTAGAGGAGTTGAGGCAGGAATTGGATGCAACTTACCGGAAGGTTAGCGCCAGGCTGGCTGATAACCCATCCGTTCGTTTTGAAGGTTCTCCAGGCAAGGAGGAGTTGATTCTGAGTCCATTAGATAAGCTGGATGAGCCGGATTCGTTGATTGCGTTGCGCTCGGAAGTCGAGAAGCGTATGCCCTTGGTTGATTTACCGGAAATCTTGTTGGAGATTGCAGCGTACACGAGTTTTACAGAGGCGTTCACTCATATTAGCGAGAAGTCGGCCCGTGTGGCCGATTTAGATGTCAGCCTTTGCGCGGTTTTGCTCTCCGAGGCTTGTAATACGGGCATTGAGCCGTTGGTCAATGATGACTTACAGTACTTGCGGCGAGATCGATTGGTTTGGGCCAATCAGAATTACATACGGGATGAAACATTGGTAGCTGCCAACGCCAGGCTGGTATCCGCACAAAACGCTTTGGCATTAGCCCAGGCATGGGGAGGTGGGGAAGTTGCCTCAGCAGACGGGATGCGTTTTGTGGTGCCGGTTAAGACATTGCATGCCAAAGCCAATCCGAAATACTTTGGCACTGGGCGTGGGGTCACGTATTACAACTTGGTGTCCGACCAGTTTACAGGCCTGCAGGCAATTACGGTGCCTGGTACCCTACGAGATAGTCTGATTCTGTTATCGGTGGTTCTGGAGCAGGAGACAGAGCTACAACCAACGCAAATCATGACGGATACTGGCGCTTATTCGGATGCCGTATTTGGCTTATTTCGGTTGTTGGGATATCGGTTTAGCCCAAGGTTGGCTGATATCGGTGGTACACGGTTCTGGCGTATTGATCGCGATGCGGATTATGGCTTGTTAAACCATGTGGCGCGGCAACGTGTTAATCTGGAACGGATTGCCCTACACTGAGATGATTTGCTGCGGTTGGCCGGTTCTCTTAAGCTGGGTCATGTCTCCCCGACCAATATTATGAGGGCTTTGCAAGTCGGGGATCGACAAACTCCGCTTGGGAAAACGCTGGTGGAATTCGGCCGCATTGACAAAACGCTGCATGTGCTCAACTACATTGATGACGAGGAAGGCCGTCGCGCCATTCTTACCCAACTGAATCGTGGGGAAGGACGGCATGGACTGGGCAGGACTGTCTTTCACGGCAGACGTGGTGAGTTGAGGCAGCGTTATCGTGAAGGACAGGAAGACCAATTGGGGGCTCTCGGCCTGGTTCTCAATATCATTATTCTGTGGAACACGCTCTATATGAGCGCCATACTGGCTCAACTGAGGCAAGAGGACTACCGAGTGTTGGATGAGGACGTTGCTCGTCTATCGCCGCTGATCCAAAAATATATCAATATGCTGGGCCGCTATTCCTTCTCCGTGCCGGAATCTGTGACTCGAGGTGAGCTGAGACCCTTGCGTAATCCACAAAAACACCCTTAAGTGCATTTGCTGTTCCACTACTCCCCAAACCCCTGTCTTTGATATAAGTCTCATCTACTTCACCAACTCTGATGAAATGCGCTTTTAAGATACCCATTCCTCCGTTTAGGAGTTCAGAGAGCTTAACTCAGCACTGCAGTGATGGTAGTTCCCCTAAGTGCCGTGATATTCCTCAATTTCCTCTAATGCCAAGTAGCTAATGTCGTATTTACAATATTAGTACACCGTTCACAGGGTGACTCTTCCTTGTCCGCAGCCGTAACTAAGGCCGACATATAGGGATCCAAGCTGGTGGGGAAAATGTCGCCATTAAAAGTCATTAACCTGCAGAACCCTTGATTCTTTTAAGGAAATAAAACAATTTATTTTTGTTGCGACAGCACTCTGAACGCTCAGGTTTTTTTGCTAGCAAATCGCCACACCTAGCAGACCCTGTTTCTATTCCACTTATATATCATGGTTCATAAATATCCTTGTGGATATTTATGAACCATGATATATAGTAGACACGACTCTAAAATATGTATCTCCATCACCTATAATCGCGCCGCTTTTTTCTAACCTTTCGCAGCAGCGAACAACCATTCTCCAGCCCAAATACCTAATAAATCTATACAATCCAATTATTGTTCATGTTCAATAATTTATTATTTCAGGAGGCCTTTTCATGTTATCCTCGATCACTTACCGTCCAACATACTCTCACTATTGTTTGGGAGCTAATACACAGTTTGCGGGCAAAACTGACTTACATAAAGCCGTTGAGCAGAAAAATTCTGATCTAGTTAAAGATGTACTGGATACCTGGAGAACAACTTTGTCGCCAAATGGATTTAAGAAATCCTTAAATGAACAAGACTATTCTGGTTTTACAGCTCTGCATAGCGCTGCTTTGGAGGGATATACTGAAATTGCAAATTTACTATTAAGTCAACCGGAAATTGATGTAGAATTACAAGATCGGGATTACGAACCTGCTGCAGAGGTGGCAAAATATTCCAATCAATTTATTGAAGCAGCCATTAAAAAAACGAAAAAACTAGCAGCGGAAAGGCAGCATAGTAATTTTACAAAGAGTTTTAACCCATTCTCTAGCTTTAATGCTTAACAAAAGAAAATTATCTTCTTTACTGTGGAACTTGTTTTCAATCGCCTATGGGTATTCTTCAATTCTTTTGGATTATTGCCGGAATTGTGGTAAGTCGAGAACAAGGGCCTCACAGTCTGGAGGCGTTGTCCTTTTTAACTGCAATAGCGAGCAATATCGAGTGGTTCAAAAAATATGCATCTAACAAGCTTTGGTCGCCAAGGGATACAAGCCACTCTTGAAAGCCTATTATGAATAGCTTGCCGGACGAGGTAAGAGCTTCAAAATCACCATAATCATCTGTATGAGAAACTTATTGGAAAAATGCGAGTTATTACATCTTGAGTACGACTCAAACAATTTATTCCAATCTTTCAATTAACATGAGTATAAATTTTGACAATTTGAGATAGTTGCTCATTCAAAATAGCCTGATTAATCACGCTATTTGAAATTTGATTTTCTGACGTCGGTTAGTACGATTTTAGAGGTAAGATCATCATTCAGCACAAAGAAATGAGACTAATAAGCCCCGCAGAAAGCGGGGCTTGAGCCAATTTAGATTTCTTCTATTCCTTTGCCTATCTACGTTTATTTAATTCCTTTGCCGTTTTCTCAGCAATACGTTTAATACGCTCGGCTTCTGTCTCACTGGATTTTACCTTTAGATCCTTTGCCAGGGATTCTCCACGTTTAGACTTAGCCAAGTCCAAGAAATCATTCTGTAATCCCCTTGCTGTATTCTCAGCAATGCGCTTAATACGTTCTGCATTCATACTAACTTCTTCGTGCGTTTTACCACTTCCGAAATGCATTTCGGTACCCTTCTTTGAAGGCATCTTGAACTGAAAACGGCCCATTAGTGAAGTGCTTATGGTCATAGTGATTTTTCCTTATATCGAGTAAAATGATTAGACCAAGAATAAGAGTTTCTAGCCTAACTCTTGACTTAAGTTACTTTTAATGAATTTGAGAATTATCTTATAATAATCAAAGACATAGAATAACCTTGATTTAATTAGGGTTATTATATGTCCTTAAAGTGAAAATGAAAAGCACTTTTTATCATATTAATTGGATAATAATTACCAGCTGGTATTGATTGAAACCCATGCTCAATGCCATTTAGAAATAGAACTTTAGGATAAATAACCTGATTAATCAGGTTATTTGCGGCGGCAAAGAAAATAGAAGTTTTATGAATTGTGCAAGGCATAATGCTGAACTCAGCAATACAGCATAAGATGCCCACGCCAATGTCACGGTTTCCAGCATTTGACGACTTTGAAACCGTTCATGCTAAAATCCCTATTTCTTAAAAATCATTTAAACAAATTAACTTGGGATCAAACTGCAGCAGGGCCGCCTGATCCACTAGATCTTTGGATCTCACTCGGTTTAAATTTTTAATTGCAACTATGCTAAAAGGTATCCTCAAGTGTCGATATTTACAAAATGAAACTTGTAAAATTTGAATTATAAACATAAAATATCCTTAAGGTCTAATTATATCTCTAAATACCAGTTGGTTTATTAATACTACCTGCAGAAGGATGTAAGTATATGTCGCGTGTCAACTATATGGCATTGACCGAACTATCACCACAAGACGTTTCTGATGAATTTTATAATCATGTTCGAGGGCAACTCGGCGAAAAGGAGCTCTCTGACTTGATATTTATGATAATGTTCAACGCTTGGAATCGTTTAACTATTGCCTTTCCTCTAGTACCCTGCTCAGCAGATACAGTCTATGATTTAGATAAAGAGGGACTGTACTGATATGCCTTTAAAGAATCAGGTTGAATGGGCACTTCATTGCTGTGTCTTGCTTGCTTGTTTGCTACCGAACAGATATCTTTCCACCAAAGATTTGGCAGAATTTCATGGTGTTCCTATAGATTATCTCTCCAAAGTCCTACAAAACTTGTCTCAAGCGTCACTTATAAGCGGGACACAGGACAGATATCGTCTAGCCAAACCGCCAGAGACAATTAGCGTTCTAGAAATCGTGGAAGCAATCGAAGGTAAAAAAAATACGCTCATTTGCTGCGAAACCCGCCATAACACTCCCTGTCGATATTCGGATGCAAAAGATTTTAAACTTTCTGGCTTTGCTCGAATTATGAGAGAAGCCGATGAAGCATGGCGTAACTCTCTACGCAACGTTTTCTTATCCGATATTTTATGTGGAATGCAAAACGAATTGCCTACCGACCTGCTGGAAAAAAATGCAGCATGGCTTAATATACGTTTCTGAGTGCATGGTTGAAGGCGATTCATCTAATTTTACCAATTAGTAGAATTCACTCTTACTTCCACAATCATTTTCTTCTGACAAAGTTTACACGTATGGATAAAAAATCCGTTATTCATTGGAGTAAAAATCATCTATGCAAATTTCTTTGATTAATTTTTCAGCCCCAATCTTAAGATCTCATCAACAGAGATATTTTGCTCCTTTTGTTATGAAAAATTCAATCTTAACTGGAGATCAAGTTTATTTCTCAGGAAAACCTCAAGAAGAAAAACGTAAAAAACATTTTATAAGTGTCGGCCTAAATAGCGAAGCCTCACATATTTCAGGTTCGGTAGTACCTCCTATTAATCCTGAAAGAGTGTATTATGAATATGTTTATATCCATTTGGACAAAGAAGATAGACGGCTTATGCTGACTCCTCTTTCCAAAGTTGAAGAAGATAATTTAAAAATAATTTTAGATGATAAAAATAAAATATCACAGCAGTCGATTAACAAAATTGCTTCAATTATTGGAAAAGAATTGTTCCATAGGTATCATGGTTCGCCATCACTTTACATGAGGTGTGTTACAGATCCTAGTGGTGAGCTCGCGGAAAAAACCAAGCTAAAACTTGAGAGTTTTAAAAACTTAGCAAAGATTTTAGAACTTTTGATCTTTTATGGTGCCGATATTGATATTCTTTTTCCTATCTTGGAAGCACCAATAGCAGAAACCAGAACACATTTCAGTACAAATCGAGACATGAAGACAAGACGTACAGACATTGATAGAAGACTCAAACAGATAAACGCCCAAGCTGTAGAGAGCTATTTTAAAGCACTGCTTGCAGTTCAAGACCGATTGGTTCTAACTGCAAAAAGGAGAAGAGAAAATAAAGCTACAGATCTTGGTAGAACATACTCTTCCCAACCTGAAAGAGAACAAATTTCTATATGGTCACAGATCATGGACTGGTTAGATCCACCTCCTGAGAATGATGTGCCATCCATAGATCCTGTAGTCATTAAAACTCTGTTTGAGTCAATAAAAAATAAAAGCGACTTAGAGAAATCAATAGTGCCAAGAAAACGTAAAAGAGAGTCATTTGAGAGCTAGAACTCTATTACTATGGCTAAAGGTTGAACTAACATTAGTTCAGCCTTTAGCAAATATATTTATAGCAACCTATCCTTGACTCGTACTTTATGTGGAAAAACGTAGTGAATTTCAAGCTCTTCACAAAGAAAGGTGTTAATGTTTGGGTTATTGGTAGCATCCGCATCCTGCAAGATCTTGGGCTTCAAGCACTTGCATCTACAAATGCATGTTATGCTTGGGCAGATGGGCATCCAGATCACATAGTTACCGGTGATGATATGCTCCAGCATCTGAAGATATTAAGTACGTCTGTCGATATCCCTGTTAATGCGACTTGGCTTCAGGCTATACTGATACGCTGCAAGAAATTGCCAAAAACGTACACCTAGTTATAAATATAGGCATCTCTGGTTTTTCAATTGAGGATCGCACCATCGAAAAACTATGTGACACAGCCTATTCGGTTAAACGAATAAGAGCAGCACGAACAGCTATCGATCAGTCAGGGCACAATATCTCCTTGTTGCTCGTATGGAACTTCTGTTAACGGACACACCATCTATTACTGCTACGATTGATAAACTCGTTGCATTTGCTGAGGCTGGTGCTGATGTTCTATTCGCACCTGGGGTCTCCGAAAAAAGTGACGTGCAGGCCATGGTGAGAACCGTCAGATCAAAATCACTCAATGTCATGGTTATGAGACCAGACATCAGTGTGGCAGAACTAGCTGATCTAGATGTTCGACGGATATATGTTGGGGCTGGTTCCGCTCAAGCTGCGTGGAAAGGTCTCATTGAAATAGCGAAGTAAGCAAAAGTGGCTCGTGACAGGCGTCCGAAATTTAGGGCCAGTGGAGTGTAGAGATTTTCCTTTAAAATTGAATGCAGGAGAATCTCGAAATGAAGAAGAGTACCCTAAAGGGCATCCACTTCCGTACGCTTTAACAAGCTACGGCTCTGGACAGTTTTACCGAAGAGCAGATCGTCAAAGCCTTGCAAGCTGTGGAAACCGGTGGCAAGAAGGCTGTGGACCAGCAGCGTGAATTGGGAGTCAGCAATGCCACCTGGTACATCTGGAAGCGGAAATATGG
>CABHPA010000134.1 GCA_902168245.1 Candidatus Melainabacteria bacterium | reverse complement strand
CAGTAGCTTCAAAGGTAACGGCTTGCCCTTGGACTCCAGGCGGGTGAATTGATGCGTGCAGGATTTGCACTTCCAGCGCTGCTTGCCTCTGGCAAACCCATTCTTTACAACCGCAACATGTCGACAAGAAGGACAAAAAGGACGCTCCATCTCTACCCCACCCCCCTACAAACTCAACACCCTCATTATATCATTACTTGGTTTGGAATCTCTAAACAGGAGTGGACAACGTGAATTTTGTTACCACAGACCAAATTGCAACCCAATTTGATTTAAATTTGCAGGCCGTTCGTCGACATATCCGAAATGGTGCAATCAGGGCTATTAAGGTTGGCCGCAAGTATCTGATTCCCCAGCATGAACTTGAAAGGCTTTTAGTAGAAGGCATCCCACCGCTAACTATTACAGCCACCTAATTCTATAAAGACATTTGGCAATTGGAGGCAGCCCACAAGGGCTAGCTTGGCTATGCACTGATATCAACTAAACGAAAGGAGAAAACATGATCAAAACCATCCAGATTTCCGAAAAAACCCTGGCAAAACTCCAAACCATCACATTCCAAAACAAAGTAAAGGAGACCAAATAATGGCTACCAGCAAATTCGAGCGCGCTCACGTCGATTTACGCATCTATATTCCCATTGATGACGCCGAAATCACCTTAGATGAACTGTTTCAGAACGCCGAAATCAAAACCCTGTTCCGGGGCTTGGCAAACCTGAAAGCAGCTACCAAACCCAAGAAGGAGAACAAGCGTGTTAAGCAATCCAAATGAAAAACCGCCCCTGTTGGCGCAGGAAGCGGCTAAAGTTCAAATTTCCACCTCCTATTTTACCACCGAGGATCGGAACACTACAATCATCCTCCTCTATGCCTTGGTAAAAGACGATCCCCAAGCACGCCGCTTTTTAGCGGCGCTGCTTGAGGAGTTGGATCAGAAGGAGGCAGCCAGCGCATGAAAGCCGAATTCTTTGCTTCCCGTGATCGCGCTCAAACGATCTGCGAAGCCGACTTCTGGAATGACATTTACCAGCAAGCCTTCCCCGGATACCACGCCCAAGTGTCTCACCCCAGCGGTGAGCACTGGGGCCAGTATGCAGGGATAGACCGCACAATCACACTCGTTAGTGGCGCTCATATCACCGTGGATGAAAAGCTTCGCTACAGCCCTTACAAAGACGTTTTGTTGGAATACTGGGCGGTAAAAGAAAAGAACGTCCCCGGTTGGATCTGCCTGGATCTGGCCTGTGATTTTGTGGCCTATACCGTTCTGCCCTTGGGGCTTTGTTACCTTCTGCCCTTTCCCTTATTGCGCCGGGCCTGGCACATACACGGGGAAGAGTGGAAAACGAAATACCGCATTATCACCGCTCAAAACAGGAACTATACCAGTGAATCCGTGGCAATTCCCCTAAAAGATCTGGCAATAGCCTTGGTGGGAGCCATGCAGGTTAGTTTTAAGCCAATAGAGATCACGAAAGCAGGTTGAAAGTGAGTGAATTAGAAGCATTACAGAACGAGTTGAGCATGGTTCGTCAGGCCCAGGTGGATGCCGAATTCTGTCGGGAGTTAGCTGGGCAGATTGTTACTAAAGTCGCTGGGGCAGTGCAAAGCTTGCCTTTTGAAAAGCTGAAAATTCTGGCGGCTTATTTGAACAAAAGCTTGGAACTAGTGGGGGTGCCGGTAGATGAGTAAAAACGGCTATATCTCGTTGCACTGCTCGTTAATGGATCATTGGCTCTGGCCTAAAGATCGGCCTTACACGGAACTGGAAGCCTGGGTTTGGCTGCTCCTGAAAGCTGCACATACAACACAGAAACAACGCCATGATAAAGCACTTTTGGCTGTACAATCAGGTGAAATCATCACCACTGCTGTTGAATTAGGCAAGCCGTGGGGGTGGGATCGCAGAGTAGCAGCATCTTTTCTGAAAACACTCGAAGAAGATGGCATGATTTTGACCGAAAAGTGTACACGTGTTTGTACACGTCTGAAGATCACTAACTACAATGCTTTTCAGGGTATTTTTGCGCAGGATTGTACAGGTAAATGTACAGATGGATGTACAGGTACGTGTACACGTAAACGACAGGTGGATGTACAGGTACCTACGCCAGAACCCAATCAGGAAGAGGCTAAACGCCAACCAATAATAAGGGTAAATAAAGATAATAAATATAATACTGCTCCGAAGTATTCGGACGAAGATTTTTCAACGGCTGAATGGATTTATTCCAAGCTGCAAGAAATGAACCCATCCCATAAACAGCCGAACCTTAGCGAATGGGCCGAAACTATTCGCCTAATGCGCGAGCGGGATCACCGAACCGATTCTGAAATCCGGGATCTGTTTGCCTGGGTCAATCAGGATGATTTCTGGTCAGCCAACATCCTTTCCCCGTCCAAACTCCGTAAACAGTGGGACAGCCTGATCATCAAGAGGAACAAAAAGCGCATTGCCTATGGCATGAACAGTGCCTATTCAGGAGACAAGATAATCGTATGAAGACTTTTGCCGACTTTGGAATTACTGACTTAAAGGGTGCTGGTGTTGAGCGGGTTTCTACCTGCCCTCAATGCTCGTCCGCTCGTAAAAACAAACGGGCAAAGTGCCTGAGCGTGAACACTGAAAAAGGCTGCTGGAACTGCCACCATTGCGGCTGGGCTGGTACCCTCAAGCAAGGCGCTGAGCATTCATCCAATCCTTACCTGTGGAAACCCAAAACCTACACCAAACCGATTTTCATTCCTAAAGATCCGGAAGCCCAGATGCTGGAATGGTTCGCCCAGCGAGGTATTTCTGAAGCGGTAGTGCGTCGCAATCAGATCCGCCGGGATGTGGTCTACATGCCCCAACCGGAAACGGAAGTACCCGTTATTTGCTTCCCGTTTTTCCGGGGTGGGCAAGTGGTCAATGTCAAATATCGCGACAAAGATAAAAACTTCCGGGGCGTAGGCGGCGCTGAACGCATCTTTTTTGGTCTGGATGATTAGATAGCCTGACCTATATTGTAGAGGGCGAGATGGACAAGCTAGCCCTTGAGGAAGCCGGATTTATGAATTGTGTTTCAGTACCAGATGGAGCCCCTTCACCAGAAGCAAAAGATTACGCCTCCAAATTTGACTTCCTGGAAAACTGCAAAACCGAATTGGGAAAAGTGAAAACCTTCGTTCTGGCCGTGGATAATGACGCTGCTGGGCAAGTACTGGAAGAAGAACTGGCGCGTCGCCTGGGCAAAGAAAAGTGCATGCGGGTCATGTCCTGGCCGGAAGGATGCAAGGATGCCAATGACACGCTGATGAAACACGGCGTTGAAAAGCTCCAGGAATGCTTGTTTTATACCGCTGAATTTCCAATAGAAGGAGTGATCGAAGTCAACAAGATCCATGACCGGGTTGTAAATCTATACCGCAACGGCATTTCTCGCGGCGTTCATCCCGGTTGGGAATACATGGCGGCTCACTACACCGTCAAAGAAGGATACATGACCATTGTCACCGGAATCCCCCAGCATGGGAAATCGGAATGGTTAGATGCGTTACTGGTCAACCTTGCCAAAAACCATGGCTGGACGTTCGCCTTTTACTCTCCAGAGTCTCACCCGGTGGAACAACACATTTCCCGCTTATGCGAGAAATACCTGGATAAACCCTTTAGGGAAGGTGCAACGGCCCGCATGAGTGAGGCGGATTGTGACCGCGCCTTAGCTTGGGCCGATCAGCATTTTGTATTCCTGGGTATGGAAGAAGACGCTTTAAGCCTGGATGACATCCTGGATAAGGCCAAGCAGTTGGTTTTCCGCAAGGGCATCAAAGGGCTGGTACTCGATCCTTGGAATGAGTTGGATCATCACAGACCGACCAACCTGACGGAAACCGAGTACATCAGCAAGTGCCTGACTCGGATTCGCTACTTTGCCCGGAGTCATGGGGTTCATGTTTGGGTGGTGGCTCATCCAACCAAGCTGATGAAGGTAGAAGACGAATCCGGCAAGAAGAAAAAGCAGCCTGTCCCCACGCCTTACGATATCAGCGGCTCGGCTCACTGGTTCAACAAAGCGGATAACTGCATTTGTGTCTGGCGGGATATTACCATCCAGGGCGGGCCAACCCATGTCTATATCCAGAAAATCAAGCCGAAGCCCATTGGCAAGCTGGGCCGGGTTCTAATGGATTATGACTTGGCAACTGGCCGGTATCGGGAATGCCGCCTTCAGGAAATATGAGAAGGAGGCAATCCCCCACCGGCGGCCTAGTGCCGCCCTTCGGGGCCAAGAGAGTGTAAGCGAGGGAAAGACAGCTTTTCGCTCTGAGCATAAAGGGCCGAAAGATAGAAATACCGCTGCAAGTTAAGAGTTCATGGGCTTGGATTCTGCACCACAATGCCTACGTAAGCAATACTTGCTCTGCAAACGGTAAATATACAAGGCTTGTGTAGCATATAGAAGCCATTATTGATGGTTATAATAGCCAATTCGGAGGAGGAAAAGCTATGACGCCAGTATGACTGGGAAACCGTCTCTATGAGTCTGTCAATCATGAAGAACTTTAGCTGGAAAGTTGAAACTGAATCTCTTTTTAAATATCATATTTAATCTCATCATCAAATATCACCTTTTAGCTACATAGTTTCTGTCCCTGAGCTTCCTCAATTTGAGGGTGTATCAGCTTTTGACCTAATGAGGTACTACTTGTGCTACAGATTTTAAATGGATTTTCAGTGTATTTTGCTCAGAAAACACAGAGCCGTTCAACGGTTGACTCAAGGCAGGTAATTAACCTTAAAGTCGGCTCGGATTTGTTTGATAAACGCCAGATACAATTTTCCGGAGGGAATAATCCCAATGAGCCTTCCTCAAAATCAGGGAGTCGAGCGACCTCTCCAAGTAAATTATTTGTAAGGGTTTTGGCGGGTGCAAATGCTCTTTCCAATTTGGGTGTGTCCTCCCAGCCAAATACACCTAATAAACCAGATACTCCTTCTATGTCATACGATATTGAACCGTATTACCAAGCAGGTACAGATCCTTTTAATTATTGGCAAACCCCAAATGCTGAATCGCCTTCTTATACTCCTCTCGGCGCGGGAGACAGTATGAATATCGCAGCCTCCGCAAGTCAGAACCATTACGGTTTTGGAAACCAGCCTGCACGTTACACTTATTATACTGATGCTCTCTTAACGGAGCTGAAACGCCCAGATGTACATAGCCTTTCTCAGGCCCACAGTAATTTAGAAGCCAAGGGGTATCAATCTGCACCTGGTTATCGGAATCAAGTACCAGTTTCGAGTTTTGGCGTTTTAATTCCCGAAGGTACCTGTAATGCAGTATGGGAGAAAAATGCAGACCCCAAACCCGCGCGTTTTGCCCTCTTAACCGGTAACGGCCGTGATTTTACCCAAAACTTAAAAAACATGAAAGAAGTGCTGAAAAATACATTTGGCCTAGAAAACAACCAAATTAAAATCTATCGGGATGTCAAAACAGAAGATTTTGATGAGGGTATCAAGCAATTGGCTCAGCAGGTTCAAGAAGCTCAAAGTCAAGGACTAAAGCCTGAAGTTTTGGTTTATCATGCAGGTCATGGCTTGCTAAAGGATATGGAGAGACATCATGAGCGCTCCGTGACGGAAGGTGCTGTAAAAGGAGGAGTTGCAACTGCAAATGGTTTCATTAGCGAAGATGAAGTAAAGAATCTAATCCGTAAGAATCTTCCGGTGCCAAATACGCTTCTTATTGTTGATGCCTGCTTCTCGGGAAGTTGGACCGCTTAAAAATTTCAACAGAATGCTAACCAGAGGATAAGGCGGGTCATTCTGCCAGTAATGCCGTTCGGCTTCCTGCAACGTGTCAAAAGAATGGCCTCTATCGCATGGCTTCCATGTATCATGTCAACTCGAAACGCTTTCATGGCTCAGTTTTAGCATGACTCGAAAGTTTATTCCGTTAGTACCACATGCCTTTTCACTATCGAAGAAGTGGAGATTATGACCGCGAAAAGCCTTTCCAGCTCTGTGAAGTTATAGTAAAAAGTCCGTTAAATGCAGGCTATCAGGGTATACAGGCTATATTGATTTTTGCTATAATTAAACAAACTGGGAACCAGTGAGTGCTTCAAACCTGGAAAATGCCAAGAATAGAATTGAGTAGTTTTATTCCCTCCTAAAAACTCTATATTTTCCAGGTTTGCCGCTGGTTTATCCGGCGGATTTTCCTTGAGATCCAATTTTTAAAGCAAAGGAATGCCACGGACGGCGTTAACGCCTACGTCCGGTTTTCGACTGATGGCGGTTCTTCGTTCATGGCTGGCACTCAGTATTCAGACGTTACCGGCGGCCTTGGTTTGAACGGGGAAAGCCCTTCGGGAGTGGGTTATTTTTCGCTGAACAAATCCACAATTGGAATTGGCAACGCAGACAGTGAAGGTTTGGATTTTGAACTGCACTTCACCAAGCCGTCCGGCGGGCAGGCAATGAAGTCTGTCAGATGGATAGAGGCCAATAGAACTACAGCAGGAGTTCCAGACGGCTATAGTGATGCAGGGACAGTTACCCCCTCATCCGCCATCAATGCAGTTCGTTTCCTTTTTTCCAGCGGGAATATTGCACAGGGCGCATTCAAGCTTTATGGAGTACGTAAGTAATGGCTGAATCAGCATAGACGTTAGATTTCACTTTCTCTAGCTATGAATACCCGTCAATTCTGGCGGGTATTCTTTTGGCCAAGCATTATTTGTTTATTCACAATCAGAAACAAGACACTTTAAGATCTCCAAGTATATAAGGAGGCTAGATTTCTTTATTCCCTACAATGCCTCTGATATCCTGAAATAGTGGCTGAAAGCAATCTTCCTGATTTCAGGTTTTTATTTAAAATACAAACTCTTATAGCTCTATCCCAAAAGTATTTACAATTTTGGAAACCTCCACACAATGAATACCAACACACAACTCCGTACCACCTGGATTATCACATTTGTCACAAGCCTACTGTTTGGCCTTCTATATAAGACTATCCAGGAACTAGGTGGGCATTGGTTTCCCACGCCTAGCAGTAATGGGTTTCAACAATGGAAGTGGCTAGAGCTTCAGTTTCTGTTGGCCTTTATCATTCCTTATCTTTTTTGGCTAATTTGGGGATTACTTCGAAAAGTATTCTGGTCTCCATTTACAGTGCTTGTCCTAACCATTTTAGTGCCCATTGCACTCCCATTTGTTCTAGGTGGTGGTGGCTTCGCGTTTCTAAATGGCGTTTCCATATTTCGCTATTTTATTGGACTTGCCTTAAGCCTACATATGCTTTTCAGCCTACTTTTGGTGTTTATTCTGAAAACCTCGCTTGCCCAAAAGATGAATAGATATTTATTACCTTACGTTTCCTCAGTCACTTGTGGACTGTTAGCATTTTTAACTACTATCTATTTTTCGATATTGATCAGTATTTTAATTGGGGCTCTTTTCCCTTGTGTGGCTTGCGAGAACAGGCCCCCTATATTCTCTCAAGTAATTAGCTATATCACTCAAATCTGGCCAGATTTTGCACCGAAGTCATTTAGCGCTGCCATAATAGTTGCAGTTTCTTGCTTTATTGGCACCCTTGTATATCAGCGAATAGAGACAGGGAAGAACGCATCTTTAGAAATGCAAAAATTCCCTGCTAATATTAGCTGAAAATCAAACCGCCCCCGGTCAATGGGGAGACAAGATAAAAGAATAGAATCCTTAATTTCAATCCCACCCCTTCATTGCCTCAATCACCTCCTGTTCAGCCGTTAATCAGTAGCTCATGGTCGTCTTAATGTCCGATGACCACAAGACCGCTGCAAGATAACCAGCGGACGGCCTTTGTTGGCGTTGATGGTCACAAAGGCCCGGCGGAGGGCATGAGGGGAAACGGTTACGCCTGCTTTCTTACCCAAACGTTCCAGTCGCTTTGCCAGCCCGTAACGTTCCATAGCTTTCCCATCCTGTCCAACCAGCAAATTAGGAACATTGACGCTTGCCCGTCTTTCAAGCAAATAGGCTTGCAATGCCGCCCTTAATGTCTCACCGAAGCCCAAGCTTCTCTTTTTCCCACCCTTCCCTAGCTGTACAGTAAGAACACCATTCTCCAAGTCCAGATCTTCTAGCTTTAAAGAACAAGCCTCGGAAGCTCTCAGTCCAGTTTGAGCCAAAAGAAGCACAAGCAGCCTTTCAGGTGGGCGCTTGCAAACAGATAGAAGCTCTGTAACTGCTCCTCTGTGAGAGTTTTACGAACCGGCGGCTTATGCCTCTTCGGATAAAGGTGTTTTACCTCCTGCAAAAAGGATTCTTCCAACTGCCCTAACTGGATCAGGTACTTGGCAAAGGAAACAAGTGCCTTATATAGCTTGAACCGCTTGGCAAACTGGGCAGCAGGAAGCCTCATCAATTCAGTTTTGAATGTTTGAACATTCAAAACACTCTGAGAATCAAGAAAGCTCTTTGCAAACTCGGAATAATAAGCCACTGTAGCAGGGCTAAACACTCTACCAGTCATCAAGCCTTTTTCCATTGCTTGTTTCCAGCCCTTTATATAGCTGGCATGTGGCTTAGATTCCGTAGTTATCCTTGTCGGATCTTTTGCCTGCCTCTCTTTTAAAAACAACTCTATGGCCTTGGTTGAAATCTCAAACGTAGTTTTCTTGCCATAAGGCTTACTCTTCGCTGGAAGCTGTCCTTGTTCACACCAGCGGGTCACGGTAACACTGTTGACCCCTAACATTTTGGCAGCCTGGGCCACAGACAAAAAGCCGTTCAGGGAATGTCGAAGTTCATGTCGAACTTTTGTCGAAGTTGGGGATTCTTGACTGCCTGCTTCTTGCGAATGCTCAAACACTAAAAAGCCCTCTGACCTTGTGGTCAAAGAGCAAAACCGTTATTGCTGTATGTAAGTGGCGGAGCGGGAGAGATTCGAACTCTCGGTACGCTATTAACGTACACAGTCTTTCCAGGACACCCGCCCTCACGGGCTTGCACCTTGTGGGGATTGATTACGCACCGTTTACTCGACTCGTCTTAAGCTCCTTTTTGCGGAAGTTATGCGGAAGTTACATAGCCAAAGTTTCATAAAAAGGGTCGCAGTTTGCAAGACTCCATTGCTCGGGCCGGTTCATCGTTAGTTTGTATGGGTCGCTTTCGCCCCGTTTGAGCGCGCCGTGTACAGAACGAAAACCGAGAAATATCTCAAAGAAATGTAAAGTCCAATTTATTGAAAGCACCCTACTAGCCTTCCTGCCTTGTCTCATAATGGTTCGCAGGACATACTCGTTTAAAAGTGTCCATTATAAGCGCGTATAGTGGACAAGTCACTGGGGGTCAAATTTGCCAATTAAACTATCATAGCCCTTGAAAAAAGTAATCATAATCAGCTAATCTGAGTAAACTAAATTAAACCACTCGTACCGGGGGAATTAGCAATGGAGCCACGGCTCGCGGGCTAATCTTTCGTGCGGCTTTAATTGTTTGTTTATTTATAATTTAAGGATTTTGAAGATATGGACACAAAGCAGCTTCGTACCCAAATGAATCATCTGCTGACACACCTGCAAAATACCGGCACTACCACGATTGCCGCATTGCGTAGTAAGCCCATCAGCGGAATAGAGGGAAAACATTTCCTTTTAGGCAACGTATGGGAAGTGGTCCGGCAGCTCAGGCTAGACGGCTGGGTTATTGAAATGAGCCGCAAAAGGCCGAGCAGTTACACCTTCAAGGGCCATTACAGTGAGTATGAAGCGACAGCTCGAGAAAGTTTTATCAAGGCAAAGGCAGTTTACCCGCCCCCCCACCTTGCAAGGACAATTCACCATCTCAGGAACTAAGACCTTCAGCCTTCAATATTGGAGTAACACCGGGGCAGCCACTACGGGACTCGGGCAGGCGGCCACTACCGGGTCGGTCGAGGTGTATGCAACTTTAAAAATCGTAAAAGTAGCTTAGAGGTCGGTACCATGATTGACGTTATAAACGCCCTTAATAATCTCGTACCGGCCGCATCGTACGGCGGAACGGTCGAATATGAACAGCCAACCGGAGACGGCGGGTTCCGTACGCTGAGCCTCGACGAGGTTCGGGCTATGTACGAGTCGCTCAGATGGAACGACCCCCGACCCCAACCCACGTGGGACGAAATCGTGGCGTATGATACGGCCCATCCGCCGTTACGGCCCCTTCTGGGACGCCTAACCGAGCTTGTGGGGCAGCTAACGGACACGCAACAAATCGGACTCGGGTCGCTCATCTCGCTTGTGTACGTGACATTGGCGACCGGCAATCAGGAACGGGCGAGAAGTATCGTTCAAGGGGCCACGGTTCCGGCCGAACTGGAGACGTTACGCGGGGTTATTTTAGAGGAATTTGATAAATAGATTAGAGTATAGGCTCATCTGCTAAACGTGGCTTAACGGGCCTGCTATCGGCCTCTCAGGGCAAGTCGCAAACACGGAGCTTAGATACCGAAATGCATAAAAACCTACCTTCTGGAAGCCTCTCCCTGAGCGGGCGAAATTTTAAGACCCTTGATATGAGCGGCTCTAAGGCTGCCTACTATATAAGGGAGAGGAACCAGGGAACGGGGCGTATACGTAACGCAAACCGTAACGGATTGTCCCATTAGTGAGGTTACGACCGAGTGAGGTAACGAATAAATGTTTATGGCTCGAACAGCGAATCTTGGTGGGTATCGTCAACCGTACTTCGTACGATTGCCTCGGTGTGGGTGATACGTGTTGGGATTCGTTCATCGAGCCGTATACCCCTCTATCTCTCCTCTATACACTCTTCCTTCGCCGTCCCTGATATCTATCCCCTCTCTCTTCGCCCCACGGAACGCTCACATGAAACGCCAATCGTCTCAACAGTTGCCCCCCTGTTCCGATGAATCTGCGCCAGTACCCGCCCCGATGAAACGTTACGTCCAGTTGTCCCATTCGTACGCCCCATACCAACGGAACGCCCCCCGGCTCACCTGTCGGTAAATTATTTAATTTTTGTCTGCTTAGAAAGTTCGTATAGTTCTCGCCACTTTGCAGACCCTTCGCTCATGCGCATAGAGGTGTCTGTGGGGGTATCTTTGCAGGCGCTTTGCTTCGGCAGTTATTTCCTTCATAGGACCATTGAACAAGACGATTTCCCGAATCCGCAGTAAAGCTTACCTTGCAATACCATTGCCTGCTAAAGGTCATATGGGTATTACCTACCGCCCCAATCTATGCTATGCCCCGGAGCCTCTCCCCGAGCGATTATCAAGCCAACTCCG
>CABHPA010000133.1 GCA_902168245.1 Candidatus Melainabacteria bacterium | reverse complement strand
TCTATTCGTCGGCAGCGTCAGATGTGTATAAGAGACAGTTCCCTACACCGAGGATCTGGGAAAAGGGGCGCGGGAATACACCCTGGAAGCCCATGTGATTGGGGAAGGGCATGAAGACCTTCGGGATCGCTTGATTCAGGCCATTGAAAACAACAAAGACCCTGGTATTCTCATGCATCCCATTTTTGGAGCGGTTCGGGTTTCCCCAGGACCCATTGAGCATGTCTTTGACAATGAAGCGGGGAACATTGAATATTTCAATTTCACCTTTTTGGAAGCCGGAGAAAACAAATACCCCAGCCCCCTTCTGAATACTGGTGGTCAGGTGGAAAATGCTGGCGCTGTATTGAAAACCCTTTTGAAATCCACTTTTGATGAACAATTCACTTTAAAACGAATGCCGGGCTTTGTAGTGAGTTCAGCTCAAAATACCAATGCCGTACTGAGCCGAGAATTACAAAAAGCGGCTGAAATGGCTCCCGCAGATCCAGGAATGAAAGCGACTATGATGCTCGGCCTGTCCCAGTTAGCTAGTCCTGGCATCCTTTCCAAAATTTCCGTTTATTCCACTCAAGTCCAAACCAGTCTTACCCAAATTCAGACTTTGTTCACAGATCCTGCAATCGGGTTTCTGGCTTACCAGAAACTGAGCACATTTGGAGATGATTTTCCGTCCATTCCTGAAAGCTCTCCCAACCGACGCATTGAAAAACGCAACCGGGATTTACAAATCGCGTTAGTCAAACGGCAAGCCCTGGTTGGAATGGCATTGACAGCCAGTCAAATGAGTTTTGCCAGTTATGAGGATGCGGTGGCAATCCGGGATCGGTTGGCTCTGAAATTGGATCAGGAATTGGATCGCGTGGGCAGTTCGGATGAGGACGCTACATTTTGCGCATTGTCCGATCTAAAAGCAGCCATGGTCTTGGATATTACGGAACGGGCAGCTAATCTGGCCCGGATTAAAAACATTTATCCGGCTGAACCCATGCCTGCTCTGGTAATGGCCTACGAACTCTATGGCGGGATTGATCAGGCAGAAGAAATCCGAAACCGGAATAAAGTCAGAAATCCCAATTTTATGCCTGCCGGTAAAACCGTTCAGGTGCTGATTCCCTAATGGTAAACAACGATGTCACCCTGACCGTCAACGGGACGGTGTATGGCGGCTGGAAAACGATCCGCATTACGCTGAGCCTGGAAAATCTTTCGGGCGTTTTTGAACTGGGGATTTCCGAAAAATGGCCGGGACAGAACATTCCCTGGGGTATCCGGTACGGGGATGAATGCGTATTAAAAATCGGCAGTGATGTGATTTTGACCGGGTATGTGGACGAGATTCAAATTAATTACGATAAGGAAAATCACGGCATTACCGTTTCCGGGCGAGATCGGGCCGGGGATCTGGTGGATTGCTCAGCGATGAATAAACCGGGAACCTGGAACGGACGGACACTATTGCAAGTCGCTACGGATCTCACCGCGCCGTTTCAAATTCCGGTCACTACAGAAGTCAGCGTGGGGAAACCGTTTAAGAAATTTGCCATTGAACCGGGAGAAAGCGTGTATGAAGCGCTGGAGCGACTGGCCAAGATACGGGCGGTATTGGTTGTCAGTGACGGGCATGGGGGACTCAGGGTCACTCGCTCCGGCATGAAAACCGCTTTTTCAGCTTTAAAAGTGGGTGAGAATATTGAAGTTTGTAACGGCACCTTGGACTATACCAATCGGTTTTCTGAAATCACCGTAAAAGGCCAAAGCCAAGGGGATGACCATACCCCCGCATCCATCTTTACGGGTGCCCGAGGCAAAGCGGTTGATCCGGAAGTCAAACGTTATCGTCCCTTGTTGGTGCTGGCAGAATCTCAGGCCAATACGGAACAATGTCAGAAACGGGCGGCTTGGGAAGTGGCGGTGCGCAAAGGAAAGTCCACTCGAATCGAATATACAGTGCCGGGTTGGCGTCAGGCTAATGGGGCGCTTTGGGAAATCAACAGCCTGGTCTTTGTGGATGACCCTTTGCTCAAAATTAAAGAGCGCCTGCTGATTTCCGGTGTGCAGTTTCAAGTCGATGATAAGGCCGGAACCCTGACCATGTTGACCCTAACCCAACCAGATGCCTTCAAACTCATTGAGGAGCCAGAAAGCGTATGAGTCTGGAAACCCAACTCAGGCGATTGACTTACCGATTGCTGAACAGTACGGTACGCGGCGTCCTGACTGTTTTACAGGATTCAGGCGGATTGCAACTGATCCAGGCAACTCTGTTAGGAGATGATGACATCTCCGATCCGGTAGAACGGTTGCAGGAATATGGCTTTACCGCAAGTCCTCCCTTGGGTTCTGAATGTTTACTGCTCATGGTGGGTGGCACCCGCTCCCATCCGCTATGCGTCAAAGTGGAAAACCGGGAAGCCAGAAAAGCCGTACTAGCCAATGTTCAAGCGGAAACCGGCCTGGCATTTCAACCTGGAGATGTGGCGCTGTACACGACAAACGGAAATTTTGTTTTATTGCGGGCAGGCAGTGGCAATCTGATCCTGCACAGCCCGGAAACCATTCGCTTGCAAGCCAAAGGCATTGAGATTCATGCCACTGAGAACCTGCGGTATGACTGCCTGGGCAATGGGGTACATTTCACGCCACTGACTCGAACCGATTATGTGATTGGGGCCACCGGCAGTGCGGTTCCCATTCTGCCACCGGATATTAATCCTGATCCAGCCCAATAAAAAATCAGAAACCTGAGGTTTGTATGGATATTAAACTGTTTCACAATCCAGGTGAACTGAGCCTGGGCCAATTTGATATCCGCAGGGATGGATTGGTGCTGGTTCAGGATGACACCCTGGAAACAGCGGTGATCATTTCCCTGTTCACCGATCGTCGTGCCCGAATCGAAGATGAGTTGCCCAGTCTGGAAGATAGCCGACGAGGCTGGTGGGGCGATGCGCTTTCAGAGATTGAAGGGGATGAAATGGGCTCCTGGCTCTGGCTGCTGTACCGGGAAAAGAACACGGATGAAACCTTGAACCGAGCCAAGGAATACTGTCTGGATGCTCTGGCTTGGCTGCTAGAAGACCGGATTGCAGATCGGATTCAGGTTAGAACTTGGTATGTTGACCCCGACTCTTCGGGATTCATGGAAATTGAAGTGATTATCGTTAAACGCAATGGTTCCCAGGAACGGTATAACCTGCTCTGGAAACGACTGTTTCCCAATTATGCGGAACCGTCGGAATTCACTGCTCGACAGTATTTGCTGGATGAGGACGGAAACCGACTGCTCACTGAAGCCAATGAAGGATTGTTGCTGGAATAATGGACACCAGTTTTTCAAGACCCACCCTGCCCCAGATTCGCCAACGAGTTCTGAATGATCTTAAATCCGGCATGGACGGGGTAGACGCGTTTTTACGCCGCTCTTTTCTCTATGTCTACGGGGTTTCCTTATCCGGTCTGGTGCATGGCATGTACGGCTATCTGGACTGGATTGCCCGCCAGCATTTTGTGGATACGGCTGAAGATGAGCAACTGGATCGTCATGCCACGTTCTGGCTGAAAACAGGGCGAAAAGTGGCGACCAAAGCAACCGGAACGGCTACGTTTAGCGGTGAAAACGGAATGGCGATCAATATGGGGACTCGCTTACAAAGCGCCAGTGGGATTGAGTATGTGACCATCCAGGCAGGAATCATTGCTAGTGGGACACTGACTCTTGCGATTGAAGCAGTGGAACCCGGAACCGGTAGCAATCTGGATGCCGGTGCCTCCCTGATTTGCGTGTCCCCCATTGCGGGGGTACAAGCTATTGCTACCGCAGGCACTGTCTCCAGCGGGAATGATACGGAAAGCAATGAGGATTTACGCGAACGGGTCTTGGCCCGGGTTCAGCAACCGCCGCATGGCGGGGCAGACTTTGATTATGTGGCCTGGGCCAAGGAAGTCTCCGGCGTCACCCGAGCCTGGGCCAAATTCAACGGCCCCGGAAAAGTCATCCTCCGTTTCATGATGGATGACACTTATAGCGATGGAATTCCAGAAGCGGGAGATGTGGCTATGGTCCAAGCCTATATCGTTCCCCTCCGCCC
>CABHPA010000132.1 GCA_902168245.1 Candidatus Melainabacteria bacterium | reverse complement strand
CAGTTTAGATGAAGTGGAAAACCAATTAGAAGCTCAATTAAAGCACTTCTACGATAATCCAGGCCTGGTACAATCCATTGTCGGTTATGGATGGATTCTAAATGCCCTTAATTGATGGAATTGGTATTAAGGACTTCGTCCGCAGTGATGGTGCGGGTACGTCTATTATCTGCTTTTCCTTTGTTTGGGCGCGGTGGCGTGTTGGGAGCGGAAATGGGGAGGTTCGACGACATGGCGTTAAAGACCTAATATACAAAAAGATGACAAAAAATACGGCTTTAAGAGTGATTTTATATTCCGTTGAAAGAACCAAAACCGGGCATGATGGTTTGTTGATCTTGTTTAAAGATTTATGAACCCCATATGGATGATATAAAGATGCCCGAACCGGGATACTGGCTCATATGGATTGGCCTGGGGAGATTCCGACACTTCTTTAGGAGTAGGTGATATCGTTAAAATGGAGATCGCCATCGGAGAAATGGAAGGTTTCAATAGCGCCGGTTCCCGCCGTGCTGGTGTTGTTGTCGAAGTAATGCTCCAGAATTAATGTGTCGCCGGTGGCAAAGTGAATTGAAAGTGAATCGGCGAGACCGTCGCTGCCAAATCGATCCGTCGATTGCCAGGACGTGACCTGGGCCTGGGTGAATCCGCCCAAATCCATATAATCGCTGGAGCCGCCCGTATCCTGAATCACGTAGGGATCAAAACCGCCGGTGCCGAAGCCCTGGTAAACGTCGTTACCGCTGCCGCCGATGACCGTGTCCATGTTGCTGAAGTCGATGACGCCGCTTGCGCCGCTGGTGGCCTGTTCCGTTGAAAAATCCACGGTTACGCTGCTGCTTACCAGCGAAAAATCCAGGGAATCCGATCCGGAAGAACCGCCGGTGACGGTATACGCGCCGAAGCCATCCCCGAAAACGAAGCGGTCGTTGTTCACGCTGCCGTAGACGCTTTCGATATTGCTGACCGTTTGCACGGTGCCGCTTACGGCGGAGCCTGAGAAGTTGACAATGGTATTGGTGCCGCTGGCCACCGAGGACAGATCCAGCGAATCGTCGCCATCCCCGCCGTCCAGGGTTAGGCTGGCGCCGTTGCTGAAGAATACGTCGTTACCATCCCCGCCGATTGCTTCCTGGACGTTGCTGAAGTCCACCGTTCCCCCGAACGAGCTGGTGGCCGTTTCCAGGGCGAAGTTGACCACCACGTGATCCGCCGAGGTCATACTCGAAAAGTCCAGCGTATTGCTCCCGGCTCCGCCGTCAATGGTGTGATCCTCAAATTGATCCGCCAATGCGAATACGTCGTCCCCCGCGCCGGTCGTGACGCTTTCCAGATGCAGAGCTACAATGTCTCCCGAACCGCCGGTTTGAAAATCCACTTGGACGCTCTCAAGGGCGCTCAATGCGCTGAGATCGAGCGTGTCGTTCCCGCCGCCCCCGTCCAGGGTGTGGGCCGTGGAAATGTCATCCAGTGTGAAGGTGTCGTTGCCGCTTCCTGTTTGCACGTTCTCGACGTTCGACATGGTGATGGTGTCCGCGCCGTTGCTGATAGTGCCTGCGGAGAAGTCTGCATCAATGTCGTTGCCGCTGGTTGCGGCGGACAGATCGATGCTGTCGGTTCCGCCGAAGCCGTTAATGGTATGGGTGCCGAAATCCGCACCGAAGATGAACTGATCGTCGCCCGCGCCCCCGTTCACGTTTTCTATGCCGTAGAATGAAATGGTGCCGCCGGTTCCGTTTGCGGCCGTACCGCCGGTGTTGGAAGTGTATGTTACCGTAACCGGGTTCCCGACGGTCATGGCCTGGAAGTCCAGGGTGTCCGTGCCGCCCGGGTCGCTGACGAGGGTGCTGGTGAAATTATCCCCGTAAGAAAAGGTGTCATTGCCGGAGGTTCCGATGGAGGCGCCGATGACGTGTTCGATATTGTTGAGCGTGATGTTGCCCAGGTTGGCGCCCAGCACGTTGGACAGGTTGACGGTATCGTCCCCGCCGTTGCCGTAAACGGTAATCAGGTTGGCCCCGTCATCCAGAATGAACAGGTCATTTCCGCTGCCGCCCTGAATAACCTCAATCCCCTGAAACGTCACGTATCCGTCGGCGCTGGTGAGTGAATGGGTGTTAAAATTCACGGTCAAGCCGTTGCTTACGGCGCTGAAATCCATGGTGTCGGTGCCGGAGGTTTCTTTCAAGGCGTCGCGGCCGAACCCGGACGTAAAAATATAGGTGTCGTTGCCTGCGCCGCCATCCAGCTTGTCTGGCCCCTGGCCGCCGTTCAGGGTGTCGTTGCCATCCCCGCCGTATAATCGATCCTGATCCCGGCCCTTGCCCCCATCCAGGTAATCGTTTCCGGAATAGCCAAAAAGCTTGTCCTTGCCTTTGTCGCCGTATAGGCGGTCATTCCCGTCGCCACCGTCAATATTGTCTTTGCCTTTGCCGCCATACAGTTTGTCGTTGCCATTCCCGCCAAACAGTTTGTCTGAGCCGGAGCCTCCCTTCAAAGTATCGTTTCCGACATCGCCGTAAATATGGTCGTCGCCCCCGCCCCCGTGCAGGAGATCGTTGCCGAATTCTCCGAAGAGGGTGTCCTTGTGCTGTCCGCCCTTCAGGGAATCACTGCTTTTGCTGCCAAACTGCTTGGACATAATAGTTGCCCGTACCCTTCGATTCGTCGTTTGCGGCAGCCCATCTCAAGGTTGAAAGGCTGGCGATTCCTTTCTCTATTTTCACGGTCGTATGGGAATCCCTTATCCTTCATTCAAAGGATTTTTTCAGCGCAAATTCCATAATTTGCACTAGGCGTTATGCCTTGGCTTGCGGGCGCTGGGCAATCTTCTTGCCATAAGGCTTGCCTCTAAGGGGGGAATGGTTTCCAGCGGAAGTATTTCAGCCTGGGATTCCCCGGTGTGCCGGTTTCGATTGATGACCACCAGAGTATTGTCCGCCAAGTCCGTCCAGACCACGCCGGGCAGTTTTTGGGGCATTGTAGACACCGCATGGGCCACCGGCTTGTGGCTCGCATCCCGCTTGACGCCCAGGTACAGGCTTTGCCCGTTGCGATAGGCGATCATCAGGTTCCCGTCATTGGCGATAAAGTTATACGATGGGCCTACCCGAACCTTGCCCCGAATATTCAGTCCCAAATCCGGAGGAATATCGAGGGAGGTTGGCGGCAGAGGATTTTTGGTCAGCTCGCGAATGACTTCGGCAAAGGCCCGCGTCATTTTTTCAGCGCCTGTTTTCTGGGAGTTTACGGTGCCAAGCTTTGCCTGGATGGACTGCATTATATACAGAAACGCATGTTCCGAGTCCGTGTCTCCCTTTGGCTGGAAGGCCGGGTTTTTCTTCAGCGTTTCCTTAACCTTGGGAGACAATGCCTGGTCCCAGCGGCCATTGAATGCCGAAGTCCAAGTGGCCCCATCCAGATCCAACCGAAAGGGATGGCTATTCTCAATTTTTGCGCCGGTGCCGTGGCTGTCTATTCGCACATGGCCGATGCCTGAAGCTGTTTTCAGCGAAAGCAGCATGTTTTGGGTGGTTTTAAAGGAAGGATCTTTCAGAATATTGCGGGCGCTTTGGGTTTGTCGAAAATGAAGCGGCCTGTCCCCACCCTGATTATCGATAAAGTGCGCCAGCCCCCAGCCGTCGCTCTGGTCTTTGTTGAGCAGGTTCGCAAAGGGATTGATTTCGCCGCTTTCCTTCAGGCGTTTTTGCACTTTTGCATATTCCGGCAATGCCAGGGTGACGGTTTTGACAAAACGATCGCCTTCTTTCGATTGTGCGGAAGCCATGGCTCCCGCCAGTCGGCAACCGAAGTGCGGCTTGTTTGCGACGGGCTGGTTTTTCGCAGCCGGTGCGTAAGCCCTGGACGGGCCGGGAAGAATTGGGGATGGCATATGAAAAGACCCTCTTTCTCCGGAACTCTCTGCGCGCTTGTTTGAAACCGATTAACGGGTAAAGCTGATGGAGTCCCGATACTCAAATGTACGGTGAGTGTCGAAGCTGTTTGGAATTCCCGTTTCCGGATTGGTCAAACGCTTGGGGACGTTTTGACAGATTCCGGAGACCCTCAGCTAATGGGAATCAAAGTTGGCAACAACAGCAACAGCAAGCCTGCATTGCCTGAATCGGCCGCAAACCGGACTGTTGGACAATGTTGTTGCTCATCATCGGCAATCACTCCTTAAGATAGTGCGCAGAGACTGAATGTCAGATACCTTCACCCTATTTTTACCTGACAATCAGATGGGTCAATATACTATAAAGCATATGGATTGACAACGTTGAAGAACGGCGGCGGGTGATCACGATTGGGGTCACGGATGATATTGCGTCATTGCTATTTGAATTAGTGATGTTTGAATTGATGAAATTGGTTTGGGCATGGCATGCGGAAATTGAAATTTAATTAATTAAATTTATGGTTCGTCGAGTGGGTAATTTACTTTAAACGGCAAAGATTTTAATAATGTAGCATTCAAGATTCGGGTCGTATTTTTGATAGAAGGGCATAGATTATGAGCAGCAGAGCTGTCAATACCTGCGCGCGTGCGCATCGTCATTCCATTTTTTGTATTCTCCCACCGCATATGCTGAAAGAAATCAGCAAAAACGGCACGTCAGCCCAAAAAGACTGGGCCTTGCGAACCCTGACCGTTACCGAGAATTTTCGGGGCCGCAGGCAGGCAATGGGGAGCCTGGCGAGCGTGGGGCTTCCTTCCGCCGGGGATAAGCGCAGGACTGTTTATAACGCCAAGAATGGCCTGGATTTACCGGGAACCGTGGTCAGGCGGGAGGGAGAGCCGCCGGTTTCCAATGACCCGGCTATTAATGAGGCGTATGAAGGCTCCGGCATCACCTACGATTTTTACCAGAAGTTATATGAGCGTAACTCGATTGATGATAAGGGAATGCCTTTAATTTCTACCGTGCATTACGACAAGGACTATGACAACGCTTTCTGGAACGGCAGCCAGATGGTATATGGCGACGGGGACGGGGATATTTTCAACCGTTTCACCAAGTCCCTGGATGTGATTGGGCATGAGCTGACCCATGGCGTAACCGAGCATGAGGCCGCGTTGGTCTATTTTGATCAGCCGGGCGCGCTGAATGAATCGTTTTCCGACGTGTTTGGCTCCCTGGTGAAGCAATGGAGCAAAGGGCAGACCGTCGACCAGGCGGACTGGATTATTGGGGAAGGGTTGTTTACCAGCAATGTGAACGGCGTGGGGATTCGCTCCATGAAAGCGCCCGGCACGGCTTATAACGACCCCGTGTTAGGCAAGGACCCCCAGCCTGACAACATGGCGAATTTATACACTGGCGGCGATGATAATGGAGGGGTGCATATTAATTCCGGCATCCCGAACCGGGCGTTTTTTCTGGCGGCCAGCGAAATCGGGGGTTATGCCTGGGAGAAAGCCGGTAAAATCTGGTACATTACCTTACGCGATAACTTGCGGAACCGCGCCACGTTCAAGGTGGCCGCAAAGGCAACCATCCAAACCGCTGCGGACCTCTACGGCGAAACCAGCCTGGAATGCAGGGCGGTTGCGCATGCCTGGGAACAGGTTGGCGTGAAAAAGCATACCAAAAAGCCTACCAGCGTGTCCTGAAACATCGGGGCAATGGATTAATCGGAAATGCGTTTGGCCTTTTCGTTTACATCGGAAAGGCCAATGCGTTTCTTTTGTTTTAACGCGCTATTTTCGCTAAAATAAATGCGGTTGGCGACTGAATGGAGTGAAGGGTATGCAAATTTATTTTCAGCGGGCTGGCGGGTTTGTGGGGATGAAAATGACCGCAAGCTTCGATTCTCGTGATTTTTCTGCGGATGAGCAACAGGAGTTGGAGCAATTGATTCGACAAGCTGATTTTTTTCGTTTGCCGTCGCGTATTATGTCCAAAACGCCGCAACCCGATCGGTTTCAGTATCAATTGACGGTTCGAGATGACGCGCTGGGCGATAAAACGGTTGAGGTTGGCGAAGAGGCGCTAACGCCTGAATTAAAGCCCCTGGTTGATTTTTTGATGGCCCAGTTAAGAAAACAGCGTAGCGCAAAGAGCTGAAATACACATTTTTGGTTCAGGGGCAATTCCTCGAAAACAGGATTGGGAGCTTGTTGAAGCTCAGCCTAATTAATTTTCATGGTTGAGTTTGTCAGAAAAATAAACGCGTGATATTGTAAAATCAAACAAATAGCTTTCGCCAAGTTTATAATGTTTGAGTGGTTGTTTCCAGGAATGAGTGTCTAACAAAGCTGATTAGGCTTGGTGTTTAGCTTACGTGCTTAATGTGTCACCCCTACCGTTTACAAATTTCGGTTTACCGTAGTTTGCGGCGGTAATGTTCATCACTATTAATATAAAATGGAGAATGCTATGTTCCGGAAATCTTTCCGTTTATCTCTGCTGGCGCTTTTACTGTTGCATGTGCCTGCATCCTTCGCTTACCAGGCCGATAAAACGGCGCATACCGTTACGGTGTCTCCGGGTGCTACGCCTGCCGCAACGACTACTGATCTGCGTAACGCGTTCGGCTTCCTGATCAGTCGCCCTGATAAGGATACGCAGTGGACCATGAAGTTCAATCCCGGCAAATATACCCTGACCGGGCAAGTCATGGCGTCCGGCCTGCAAAACACAATCGTGACTTCCTCGGATCTGCAAAACCCTGCGCAACTGGTTAAAATCGCCGGTTGGAACAGCGCCACCAGCGCCGAGTACCTGCTCTATTTCCGCATGTGCCAAAAGGTTCAACTGCTGGGTATGGAATTCTACGGGCAGACCGATTTTGCCCAAAACACCAATCCCTTCTGGCCGGATCAGGGCGTGTATTTCGGCTCTTGCAACGTGGTGCGGGTGGACGGCAATAAGTTCTATAACTTCGGGAACGCGGCGTTGAGGGTAGTGACGGACGCCCGCGATCCGGTGCCGGGAGTGAACAGTTTCAAGACGATGGTGGTCAACAACCTGTTCAATAATATTTACCAGACGGCCACCACCGCGACCGATACGGTTCATGGCGGAACCGCCCAGTCCACTTGGCTGAAAAACACCTTCCTCAACCTGCGCGGTTCGGTTAAATTCGCGACCCGAACCGCAGGCGGACAGCATATTGAGTTCTTCAGCAACGTGATTAACGGCGGCGATCACTTTGGCCTGGAAATCAATAACTATACCGATTTCAAAATCCAGAACAATACTATTCAGAACATCAAAGAAGTTGCGATGAACATCTATACCGCCAATGTACCCAACCAGTTCAACTGGGGCGATGATTTCATCATCAGCGGGAACACCATCAAGAATGTGGGGCGCGGTATCCGTTATGCGCATAATCCATACTCCAGCGGTTATCAGAACATCCCCAAAAACCTGGTGATTGATAGCAACATTCTCACGGATGTGCATGACCCGCTGAACTTCGTGCCTGCCATTTGGGTGACTGGCGGCAAGGTGGACATCGCGAAAATTACCAATAACAAATTATCCGCCATTAGCAACAAGCAATACCTGGATGTGGCTGCCGGAAGCACGAATGTTTCCATTCAGGGCAACACGGTGGATGGCGCCGCTTATGTTGCGAAAGACAAATAAACAAGCCAGGCAAAGATAAACGGTTGTAACCGTTTTTGAGCCTGAAACACGCGACAGGCCGGACAGCAATGTTCGGCCTGTCGCGTTTCAAATTTGGCAATGCCGTAAGATTTGCCTGCAATGCATTGCCAAAAGGAACACCCGTAAATGAGGTGTTCCTTTCTGGACGCTAAGATCTGGGTTCTAAATTATTACGGCCCGGTGATGACTTTGCCGTTCTGCTTGGAACCGCTGGTGTCGTAGGAGCCGAACACGTTGTCGATCGTTTGGGCTTTTACCCGAATGGAGCCGCCGTATCCCAGGTTATTGGCCATGGCGGTGGCTTGCAGCGTGGAAGGCGAGAAGGTTTCGTTACCGTTGATGAATTTTGCCCCGGCCCGCACGTTAATGCTGCCGCCGGAAGCGGCAATATCGGGCTTGGCGTTGAATGTAACCGAGGTGATGTCTCCCAAGTTCATCACGTTGCGATTGGCGTTATAACGTTGGGTGCCGCCCATAATACCGCCGCTGCTCGCAATCAGCCGGAAGCCGAAATTGGTGATGTCCCGGCCCGCGTTGAGCATCAGGCTCCCGCCATGCAACCCCTTTCCATCATTCAGGTTGCTGGTCATCAGCAGGTCAAAGTTATTGATGGTTCCCTTGCTGGCCAGGTTGATGCTGCCGCCGGACGCCTGCCCGAAGGTCATCAGCCCGGTGCCGTTCTCAATATCCCCGGTCGCCAGTATGGAAATCCGTCCGCCGCCAAGGCTGTTTCCATCTCCCAGGCTCCATTGGGACGTATTGGTGGTGTACCCGTCGTTCAGCACGGTCAATGTATTTAGCTGGTTGAGCTGCACTTCCGAATCTTTTAGCGGAAAAACGGGATCTCGGTTCATATTCAGCCGCAGGGTATCCGCGCTGCTGCCGATGACCAGGTGCCGGTATGGCGCCGATGAGTTGAAGGCGTCCTTGGCGAGCATATCCGTGGCTGCCTGGCCGGTGCCGTTGGGATCCCGCGTGGAGCGAATCACCGCATGCGATGCCCGTTGTGATAAATCACCCTGCCGCAGCCCGTTGGCGGCATTTTTAGTGAGCAGGATCAGGGTGTCGCTATTGCTGATCAACTCGTTTTCAGCCGTCTGTTGGGTGAGGGGCTTGGCTGCCCCCAGTATCGGCGGTGGCGTGGATTGCCCTAGCGTGTTGCCTTTTCCGCCATCCGACTGAAAGGCGATTTGCGTATTTTTCAAAGTGGCTGGCGTCACGGAAACAATGGCGCCCGCCACCCCTCCGACGCCTCCAGGCAAACCGTTGCCGCCCCGTCCCCCGTTCGCGTCGATGATGCCTTTACCGATTGGGTTGGCGTTTCCGCTAAGCACGATTAATCCGCCCTGGCCGCCATGCCCGCCGGTTACGAGGGCTTGCCCCGAAAGGGCTGTGCTTCCTGCCCCACCTACGCCACCGCTGGCTTGAATGACGCCGCTATTTTGCATTTGGCCGTTATACCCAAAGGCGATGACCCCGCCGTTACCGCCTTTAGGCGCCTGGGCTAAGGCAGGCCCGGCGACGACATATTTGCCGCCGCGCCCGCCATTGGCCTGAAATCTTCCATTGAAACCCATTTGCGGAGTGGCGCTGTTGACGATGTTTCCATTGGCCAATACCGTGATGGCGCCGCCGTTACCGCCATTGACCGACGAGCTTCCTTGCAGGCCGTCCCCGCCGTTTACGCTAACTTTACCGGCATTCACCACGTTACGCATGGCGGTGAGGATGATGGAGCCGCCATCGCCAGCCCGCCGGGTAGCGTCCTGAATAGTGTCGTTATTCCCGGCTATCGCGCCTCGGCCGCCTTCCGCGCTGAGCAGCCCCGGATTGGGTCTGCCGGGGGCGGGGCCGGTAATCAGGATGTCCCCATCCTGGGCGGATACCATATTGACGGATGCGCTTTTCCGCAGTTGTGCTTCCGTGGCGGAAAACGTCGGCGTTTTATCGGGATCCCCGGCCGATACTTTTGCGCCGTCGTCAATGGCGTTCGCCACCTGAGATACGTTCGTGTTTCCGGTTGCGACAAGGCGAATGGTTCCACCCCGTGTGCCGTCTGCCGAACCCGCTGCGACCACGCCATCCGCCCTTAAAGTACCCATGTTGCGAATGGCTCCGGCTTCGATATTGATCAGGTTGCTGTCGTATACCCCGCTCACCTTACCGGAACTATCCATCATCGCCCCATAATTGACATCCACCACACTGTCGGAGTTGATGGCGATGACCCCGCCATTGCCGTTCAGTCCCTTGGCCTCCACTATCGATCCGGGCGCGAACACGGCGGAGCCTACGTTCATTTGCACCAGTCCGCCGTTATTGCCGTTGGCGTATATTTGCCCGCTTTGAAACAGGTAGGCCGAATCCACGAAAATCTTGCCGCCATTGCCCAGATAAGAGCCCTTGCCGTCTATTAAGCCGTTTACATTGATTTTTCCGTCAATACGCACTACGCTGCCCGGCGCTAAAAATTGCAAGGCGCCGCCGTTATTGGTCATGCTACCGTTGGCGTTCATTTCCAGCCCGCGCACGGTGGTGTCGCTCTTAATCCACAAGCCGCCCGATCCGGAATTCTGGAAGGTGGTTTTTCCGTCGGGGGTGTTGTAATAGGTTCCGCCTTTGACGATTCGCCCATCATTGACCGTATTGATCGGTTGAGCCGCCCAGCCGGGCAACTGCGACAACAGCACGGCAATGCTTCCCGCGACGACAAAACACATGCCCCGGCGTATGACCAGGGCTTCGGCACAATGCTCCATAAGTCCCTTCCTTTCCTATCAATGTCAAAAAAAATTGAGAACGCCCGTAAGCGTATTTGAGGTGCGTATTAATTCTTTTTGCTAAGTTCTTCTCTACCCAGGGGAGAGCTGACAGCTTACCGGATAATTAGACTGCTTTGAAATTACCCCGGTAGGCTATTTTGAAAAGGTGCATGAGTTATGGCGAAAAGCTGTTCAACAAGCCTCGCATGGAGGTTGAAAAGATGGGTTGGAGTTCGGGGCAGGCTGAATCTACGGGATGCTTCAGGGCAAGTCAAGTGTTCGGCGTGGGGACCATAAGGCTGATATCAGTTGGGTAATGCGGCACAGGAGTACGAGATGCAAGCTGCTGGCATTCAGCGGTTCAGCTTGTTTCGGAGGCTGGTTAGTTTGTCGATGGCGTGGGTGGTTGCAGGCTCATGGTTGTTAATAATTTTGCCGCAAAGCGCCACAATGTCGTCATAATTAATATGGCCGTCGTGGTTAATATCCAGGCAGGCCTTTTCCTGTTCGCTTAAATGGCTCAGCAGCCCCGGACTTTCAAGGGTCAGTTGTCGCAGGAAAGCCAAATCCTGTTCATCCAATTTGCCGTCGTGGTTCAGATCGCCTTCAGTCGCCATGGCTTTTTCCTCAGTTCTGATGCCTCATTCGGATCTTTCCCCCAATTTTAATCAAGCGTCGCGCAGAATGCCTCCTTTAAACTCAGGAGAGTGTGGGCCTTAGATGGCCTGGAAGCGATGGCTTACAAACCGCAGACTGCCTTGGCTATAGTACCAGGGCGCGCAGTTGGGTGGTGGTTTTTTGCATTCGCTTAGTCTGCCTAACTGTTTATTAATCGATTGTCTGATCCGGGCTTAACTTTAACCACATGGATTGATAAGGGGCCAGCGCGATTTCAAGCTGGTTTTTTCTATGGTTGGCCTTAAACACCACCGGCTTGCCGGTTTGCAGGTTAATCAGTCCGGAATCTGGCATCTGACTCACCGCGATATGCGCGGGCAATTGCAACCGGGAAATGGTTTCCTCGCCGGAGAGATTATGGGCAATTAGCAGGCGGTTCTCGCCGTATTCCCGCAAGTAACTGAACATGCCGCCCTGGTTCGTCTTTACCTTGCTCAGGCTACCTTTTGCCAAGGTTTCCTCTTGCTTTCGGAGTTGAATCAGGTTCTTCACATGATGATAAATTTGTCCGGCATGGGTTTCTGGGTTGAGAGTTGCATTCACTAGTTTTTCCAGGGAAACCGGGGCGCGGCCAATATCCCTGGCATCCAAAAAGCTGTTTGCGCTTGCGCCGCCCTTGGCCGCGTTCGCCTTGCGCTCCTGCTCCTCTTTCAGCATGAAGTCGCGATCGTTGGTCTCGCCGATTTCATCGCCATAATACAGCAGCGGCATGCCCGGTAGCGAATACAGAATGGAGTAGCTCAGGCCGATTCGCTTCGGGTCGTGATCCAGAAAGTCCGCCAAACGTCCGCCAACGCCTTCTCCGCCCCGGAAAGGCTCGCCCTTGGGCATCAGGGTTTCAATCATGGTTTTTCGGATTTTAGGGTCGGAGAACGCCTCCAGGGTTAATTCATCATGCACCCGCAGGAAGTTTGACCATTCGGTGGAAGGCGGCAGTTTAGGCGTATTGTTGATAATTTTCCAGAAACTGTCCGGCCTTTGAGTAACCAGACTTGCCCATAGCGCGGGCATCATGGGGAAGTGGTAGGCAATCTGCACTTTGTCGGAGCGCGTCATGGCTTTGTCCCCATGCCCCTGGATGGGCAAGGAGTACTGCGCCTCTTCGCCAAAATAGGGCAGTAGTTCTTTGGGGCTTTGGCAGGCTTCCGCCCACAGCACGGAGCGTGGACTCATGGCTTGCAGGCTGGCGCTAAGCAACTGAATAATGGCGTGGGTTTCCGCGCTGCCTTCGCCATGGGTGCCGGGTTGTTTCACCAGGAATTGTATGGCGTCCAGCCGGAAAATGTCGATGCCCTTGTTGGCCCAATACCCCATAATATCCAGTGCTTCGTACAGCACGTTGGGATTTTTCCAGTTTAGGTCAATCTGGTGCGGATAAAACGTGTGATAAAAATGCCTGGCTTGACCGTCAATGATGTCGCGACGGTAATGGTTGTCGGAAATTTCCGGGAAAATAATTCGCCGCTTGGATTTCTGGCCGTTTTCCTCGTGGTATACGGCGGTTTTTTTGCCTTTTTTGGCGCTGATGAGATGGAATTTTGGCGGATGGTGCTTCATCAGGAAGTAATCCTGCTTTTCCGGATCCCCTTGTAAGGCCGCCTGGAACCATGGGTGTTGATCGGATACGTGGTTCAGCACCAGATCGGCCTTGATTTTAAAGCCCCGCTTGCGAGCCTCGTCCATAAAGGCGTCGAATTCCTCGTTTCCGCCCAGCGCTTTGCGAACCTGCTTGTAATCGCTCACATCAAAGCCAGCGTCAATCATGGGGGACTCTAAAAAAGGCAGCAAATAGAGTGTGGTGACGCCTAGCCCACTCAGGTAATCCAGCCTGGGAATTAAATCCTTGAACGTGTTGGGCTGGCCGTTTTGAGTGCCAAAACGTTCCGGGTAAAACATATAGACGATTTCTTCCTTGTACCAGTCGGGGGGACGCTGGAAGTCTTCCCTCAGCAATTCGCTTGGGCGGCTTTGCCTTACCTGTTGGATAATCCGGTTAATTTCCTTGCAGACGGCAGGGGCTTGCTCTTGCCCGTAAGCCAGGGCGGCAGCCGTTTCTATACGATTTTGTAAAGGCACTGGCACACTCGATATCTTGGGTATGGTAACGCTGTCTGGAGATATTCAAAATGCCGCTTATTGGGACGGGCGACAGCTCGACAGTCAAAGCGGCATTCTGTGTTTTTAATGATTACAGTTTTGATGGAAAAAGGGAAGATAGCTCGTTATGGCTGAGTGAAGCTATTTTATTGCCCCGAACCAAATCGTCAAAGTGGAATTATTTTGAATGTAAATTAAATTGCGAAATGAAGGAACTCCATAAAACTTGTGTCCGAAAAACAAACAGGGCGAAGCTCACGAAAAGCCCCGCCCTGAAAGGTTTTTGCTGGAAATAACGATGCTTAGTCGTAACCGCCAAACATGAACAAGGATGCGTCCTCATCCTTGGCGTTCATTAGCCCGTGCAAGTTACCGCCCTTCAACATGGCGAAATGCCCTGCCTTGAGGGTGCGAATTTCAAAACACCGCTCGCGCTCGGGCGTTTTACACCAGTCGCCCACCACCATGTAGCCTTGCCCGGACATCATCAGGAAGATTTCCTGGTTGTCGCGGTGGCGGTGCAGACCGATGCCGCAGCCCGGCTTCATGACATGCAAATCCATGTAGTCCACGGCCATAAAATCTTCGTGATCCTGCATGTGTTGCTTGTTGCCGTAAGCGTTGAAGTTATAGTCGTTCAACTGCCGTCCCAGTTCCTTGGGATGGTTGGGGTAGAAGTAGTTGGACAACAGGTTGCGATATTCCAGAAAGCCCACGCCGCCGTGCGGGTTCGGACTCATGCCGACGCCCAGGTAGCTTTCCCAGCCGCGCACCAGCATGTTGAATTCGTAGTGGTAGTTGGTTCCGTTTTGCGAATCCCAGATGTTTTCGTTCTGGTTCACCCAGGCCAGTTCCACGTGCATGGGCCACAGTGGGTGCATGCTGTTGGAGCGGGACACATCGCCCATGTACAGCCCGTCCTTGCCATCGCGATCAAAATCGGACGCGCTGCCATGAATGAGATCGTTCCGTACAATCAGCTCGCCCCGGCTCATTGCGGCCTTGCCTTTTTCATCCAGCAAATCGTACAGGTTGTCGCCGGGGTAGCCCCAGATTTCAATCTCGTAGCGATCCGCGTTCAGGTTGTACGGCACGGTAATCAGTTGCGGGGTTTGCACGCCGTTGACCTTCAGGAACAATTTAATGGAAGAACCCAGTTGCTGATTGGTCATTTTGGACAATTGCGAATCCGGGCTGCCGTTATAAGACAACCGCAGGAACGGCCCTGTCCAGTTTCCGGCGCTGACCAGCCCGCGCATCAGTTGTGCGTCCGTGGTCACAAAGTCCTTGATGTTCTGTTTCTGGAAATCGGTTTTGAAATCCTGGGTTTCCGGGGTCAGCATATCCTGGAACGGCGCCTGCGGCCCGTACAATTCCAGGTAGCTGTACGGCACCAGGTACTGCACGGATTCCATCAGGTAATGTTCCCGCTCGGCGGCGACCTGGGCGTTTTGCATAATATCCAGCAAACGCACCAGCGGGTTGTTCGCGTTGTAATTAATTGGTTTTCCCGGCTCTACCCGGAACACGCTGTCTGTGTGCAGGATATAACGGCGCTGCTGCTGTTGTTGCTGCGGCTGGGACGGAATGGTAGTCGACATAATCGAAATAACCTCTTTAAAATAATTGGGTTTTAAAATCTAGCTGGTATGGTACAGGAAGGCGACAAACTTGAGCGGCTTGTCCCCTTCGTTGCGGATGCCGTGGATACCCCCGCTCTTGGTATAAATGACGTTGCCGGGCTTCACTTTCAACTCGCGGCAGGGCATCATTCCAAAACCGTAAATATCGCGCTGCACAATCGGCATGTCCGCCATTTTGGGATCGTCATTGACGCCCAGGTAAGCGGTGCCGGTGCCTTCCGTAATGTAATACAGCTCTTCCGTGCCGATGTGCCGGTGGGTGCCTTCAATCATGCCGGGCGGAATCGTCACTTCATGGAAAAACACCACGGAACTGCCCAGTTCGCGCTGCACAATCCACCGCATTTCAATGATGTTGTTCGGCCCTTGATCCGGGTTGCCGGGATCCATCATGGCGTTGCGGTAGCGGTTGGGTTGAATCTGGTTGGCGTCCAGGAACCAGCCGCGCTGGAAGTTGATCAGGTAGTTCTGATCGCTGATGGTGTTCTGGAAAGAGCTAGGCTCAGTGGAACGCGGTTCCTGGTGGGAACGCATGAAGTTGTTGTCCCACAGCGGCTGATTGATGGTGTAGCCGCAAGGCAGATCCTTATCGTTTTCCCGGAAAGCCATTTCCATGCGCCCGATTGCCTTGAGTTCATCCGCCGTTTTACCCATGGCTGGCGCAAATTCGCGGATGCGGGTAATGGAAGCGTCCTTGCCCATGATGTCCAGCACTTTATAATCGTGGCTGCTGCCTGCCGGGGGTTCCAGCGTTTCCCAGAACTCGACCTGATATGCGTCAATCCACGGGCAGTAGTGCAATTTGTAGGTGGCTTCCGCCGTTTTGCTGGCATCGTCCGGTAGCAGGCGAATCCAGGCCATGATGCTGTCGTTCACAAAACGGTTCTGCTCGCGGGACAGCTCCACCAACCGGCTGCTGCTGTATTCCACCCGGATGAAGTTGCTCAGGAACTTATCGTCCATGTACACTTCGCCCTTCATTACCAGGATGCCGATGGCGTTGCGCACTTCCCGCACGTTGTAGCGGTAGCGCGGGCTGCGCGTGGCGTTCAGGTACTGGGCGTGATACACCCGATCCGGGTAGAAGACGACCCGGAATATCTCATTTTGGGGTTCCGTAAAAATATCGTTAAATACTGCGTCCATTTTTTGAATCCTTTTTGCTTGTAGGCGTTCGCTTATACGCGGGTCAACAGGTGATCGGCAACCCGGAACGAGTTGGCCTCAATGGTTAGGGTGGGGTTTGCGCCGCCGGACGTGGGCATGAACGCCCCATCGGTGACGTACAGGTTATCGAAGCCCCAGGCCCGGCAGTTTTTATCCAGCACGGAATCCTTGGGATCGTCCCCGAAGCGCGCCCCGCCCAGAATGTGGTTTGCGATGCGGGAAACGCCGTTCTCGCCCATGTACACGCTGCCGAATTCGCTCACCTGATAATTGCCGACCCCGTCAATGTGCCGCAGAATCTCGGCGCACTGGTTGGCCAGCGTGTCCATCAACGCGCGATCCTGACCGTGCCAATCCTTGATGATATAGGCGCTCTTGCGGTTCCATTTATCCCGCACGGTGGGATGCAGCTCAATCCGGTTGGTCTTCAGCGGCACCTGGTTCGCCATAAACGCCAGGGAAACCCGCTTGCCCAGGTTGCCTTTAATGTAATCGGACATCCGCTGGCCGGTCATTCCGGTGTCATCCGTGAAACCTTTCCAGAAGCTGTCCAGATCCATGCTGCCCTTGGTGCGCGCCAGCGAGAGCGGCAACGCCTGATCGGAGGTGTTGTTGTAAATAGCGCCTCCGGCCCACAGGCCGTTCGCTTTCACAAACTCATCCGTGGCGCAGTGGTCGGTGGCCCAGTCACTGTCGACGCTCTGGGACTTGTCCCATGCATCCGGCGTCACCACCTGCGCGCCGCCGAAGCAGTGGGTCAGGAAGTACTTGCCCACCAGATCGTTCTGGTACAGTTGTTTGGCAAACCCGGCGTCGGCTTCCGCAGACAACATCAGCAAACGGACGGACTCAATGCCGGAGCAGGCCACAATCACCAGCTTGCCAGTCACGTAATCCTCGCGTCCGCTTTCATCCCGAATGAACACCTTGGAGATTTTGTCCCCTTCGCTGGCCAAATGGGTGGCAAGGGTGTTGGGGCGCAATTCAAAGTTGGGTGCCTTGTAAATGGGCCACAATAGCGAAACCCAGGTGCTGGATTTCATTCCCAACGGATCGCCGTAACGGTTGACGTAACCCGTTTTGGGGTTGTACGCCTTGCGTCCGCTGGGCGCATGATCCTCGGTAATCACCGCCAGGGGCGTCCGGTAGCGCTTCAGTTTCAGCGCGTCCATCCCGACTTCGATGTACTTGCTGATCGGGTTGGGATCTTTCGGCTTCTGGTAGCTGACCTTGCTGAAGGGTTTGCCCTGGTTCTCCGCCGTGCCGCTAAAGCCGATGAGTTCTTCCGCCTTGCAGTAGTATGGTTCCAGATCCTGATAGCTAATGGGCCAGTCCCGTGCTTCCCGCTGTACATCCCCGTTGGGATCGCCCTTGATGTCCGTGCGTCCTTCGTTGAAGGTTTTTAATTTGAGATCCGTCGGGGTGAACCGCAGGGACACGCCACCGTAAGTCTGGGTGCCACCACCCACAACGTGTGTAGTGTAGCCTTCGATGGTGGCCCGATCCCGCCCGTCAGTGTGGCGATAGATGTGAGGCTCGTCGTTCACGTCCGGTTCCACGTGGCTGGAGTAGTAGGACACGCCCTGGTTGGATACGCCCGGCACGTTGATTTTCTTTTCGGTGCCGGTGGAGAAAATTTCGTCCCGTTTGAAGTCGCTCAGTCCGTCTTCACTCTGGTACTGGGTGAAAAACAGCGGCCCTTTATCCAGCACCAGCACGGAGAGGTTGGGGCGCTCTTTAACCAAGGTATGGGCAATGGGCGCGCCTCCGGCCCCGCTGCCGATAATAACCACATCGTAATCTTTTCTTTTATTCATGGCGTTCAAAATCCAAAGCTAACTAAACCGTTGCTGTAAAATTTCATAGAGTGGTCGGCAATCACCGCTGCGCTAACCCAGGTACTCCTCGCTGGTACCGTAGGGTTTTTCGCAGTTGCCCCGCCAGTCGAAAATCGTTTTTCCGCTTTCGGTGGTGGTAAAGGTTTCCTGCAGGTAGGCCCAACCCGCAGCCCCGGCATTGCCGTGGTACTTGGGATGGGTGAACGCGCCCGAAAACGCATGTCGACGTAACAACGTGAGGAAGTATCGTGGATCTCCGTATCGCTGGTAATCCCAGCCCGGCACGTTGCCGCTGGCCATTTCATCGTACAAATGCTCAAATGCGGTTTTGGGTATCTGGAAAACATCCATGGTCGGGATTCGCGCGGACAATACCTTGTTGATAATGTCCAGGCAAACGCGGTAGTCCACCAGGTGATGATTCTCTTCCTTGGCCACCAGCTTGTCGATGAAATTCACCACGCCGACCGATTCGTCCATTTTGTAGGTGGCCCGGTACTGGCTGTTTTTGGTTTGCTCATCCAACTGGTTAATGTAGCGATCCAGGAAGTTCTGGCCGTCCTTGGTGTGGAAGGGCAGAATGTGGGTCACCAGGCGGTTCAGGATGCGTTGCTCCCATTCCTCAAACGTGACCGGCAGGGAACAGGCATGCGTGAAGAACCGCGACCACACTTCCCGGTTGGGCAAGGTCACTTGCTGCGGGTTGATCGGGTCAGTTTTCCATTGTCCATCCACCCGGTACTTATAACGATGTACTTCCCCTTTGGGAATAATCAGCGTGACTGCAAAGTAGGGGGAATCTTCCACCTGTTCCAGCGGGATGGGCTGGTACAGGTTGGCGAAGGTGCCGACAATGGCCACATCGGTGGGAATAGCGACCGGCCCCTGGTAATAAACAAAGGTGACCTGGTTGAACAGGCGGCTTTGCTCCGGGTTGGCCGGATCATAGTAACTGTCGATGATGGGCAGACGCCAGGGTTCGCAAATGGTGGCCCTCAACTCCGAATCGTTATATTGGCCGTAGTTGTGTCGAGGGTCCTGGGAGTCCCTTGCAAGATATTTGGCGCAAAAATTATAAATGTAGCGGTTGTCTTTTTTGATGATGCGCGGAATATAACCCTGCGCCGGGGATGCGGCGCTCAGGGTATTGAGTACAGCCATAGTCTCTCTCTATCAAATTTTGACTCTACGGAATGGGGATAAAACCGATAAGGTAATTTAACTACTACTGTACCTGATTTCAAAACCGCTTCAAGAACATAACGGAATGTTTAAATGTTTTTTTATTAAACTTATGGTGTATAGCTATAAAATGGGATTTAACCTGGAGGGGGATTGCCAAAATAACCCCGATATGCAACTTGGTCAGGCCAGGGGAAGAGGATGTAAATAACCTCAGTCGGATTGAATCACGTTTACATTTTTTCGTTGCAAGGTATGGTATTTTTAAGACTGCAATCGAAAAGGGCAGTCATCCAATTTATCCAAACGTAGAATTTGTTGAAATCGGGAGTCAGTGATATGGCGGCAAATACGGGCGTGTCATTTCCCCTTGCCAGTGAGCGGGAATTAAAGCAATGGGCCAGGCAAGAGGGCCTATCCGCCCCGTTGGGGGCGCACTGGATCGAGGAATTGAAAGCCTATAACTTCGCCCTGTATTCCAAGTACGCCACCCAGGTCACGTTGCTGCTTTACTCCCGCGATGATGCGGCGAACCCGGTCAAAACCGTCACCCTGGATCCCCTTAAAAACAAGTCGGGAAGGGTCTGGCACTATCGCATACCGGAAAGCGACATGGCGCAGGCGCTCTATTACGCCTACCAGGTGGATGGCCCTGCTCCCAAAGAGCGTTTTGAATGGCATCACTTCGATCCGGAAAAAATTCTGCTGGATCCCTACGCCCGTTCGGTATACTTCCCACCGAATTTCGATCGTTTCGCGGCTAGCCGTCCCGGCTCCAATGCTGGTAAAGCGCCGCTGGGGCTGATTTGCAAGAACAGCGATCATTACGACTGGGAAAATGACGTCCGCCCCTGGCATGAAGCCGATGCAGTCATTTACGAATTGCATGTGCGCGGCTTTACCAGAAGCCCCAATTCCGGCGTGGTTGAGGCCAAGCGCGGCACGTTTTCTGGTGTGGTGGAAAAAATTCCCTATTTAAAGGATCTGGGCGTCACCATTGTGGAACTGATGCCCGTGTACCAGTGCGATCCCGAAGAAGGCAGCGTGTGGGGCTACATGCCGCTCAACTTCTTCTCCCCGCATGAAGCCTACGGGGCGACCAACGATGTGGGCGAACTCCGCAATGAGTTCCGGGATATGGTGAAAGCCCTGCACAAGGCTGGTATCGAAGTTATTCTGGATGTGGTGTACAACCATACCTGCGAAAACGATGAAAATGGCCCGGTATACAGTTACAAGGGCATCGACAACAGCACGTACTACATGATTTCGGAAGACCTGCCCAGCCATCCCTACGCCAATTTCGCGGGAACCGGCAACACCATGCATTGCGCCAACCATACGGTGCGAAAACTGATTCTGGACAGCATGCGCTACTGGGTGAAGGAAATGCATGTGGACGGCTTCCGGTTTGATTTGGCCTCCATTTTAAGCCGCAACACCGATGGCAGCCTGAATCCGGATGATCCGCCCATTTTCAGCGAAATCGCCACCGATCCGGATTTGGCCGGGATCCGGTTGATTGCCGAGCCGTGGGACGCCATGGGTGGCTACCAGTTGGGCGTGTATGGATTCCAGCGCAGTTTTCCGGGCATTCAGTGGCACCAGTGGAACGATCGGTACCGCATGGACGTTCAGCGCGTCATCAAGAGCGATGCGGGCATGGTTGGCCCGTTAATGACCCGTTTGTATGGCAGCGCCGATCTGTTTCCGGATGATGAATATTTTGCCTTTCATCCCTATCAGAGCATCAATTACGTGAATTCCCACGACGGCTTTACCTTGTACGATCAGGTGTCCTACAACAACAAGGTGAATTTGCACGATGGCATGTCTACCACCTTAAGCTGGAACTGCGGTTGGGAAGGGGATCAGGCGGTGCCGCCGGAGGTAATTTCCCTGCGTCGCAAGCAGGCCAAGAACGCCTGCGCTATTTTGTTCCTTTCCAACGGAACCCCCATGTTCCGGGCCGGGGATGAATTCCTGCAAACCCAGCAGGGCAACAACAACCCTTATAACCTGGATGAATTGAACTGGCTGGATTGGGATCGTCTGAGTACCCATGCGGAAAACTTCCGCTTCTTTAAAATGATGATCGCTTTCCGCAAGTCCCATCCCTCCCTGTGCCGCAGCCGTTTCTGGCGAAAGGACATGGAATGGTTCGGGGTCGGCCCGCAGCCGGATCTCTCGTATGAGTCCCGCAGCCTGGCATTTTTCCTGAATGGCGCTTCCCAAATGGATGACGATTTGTACGTGCTGATCAATACCTATTGGGAGCCGCTGACCTTTGAAATCCAAAAGCCCGGTCCTTGGCTGCGGGTGATTGATACCGGCATGAGCAGCCCGGATGACAT
>CABHPA010000131.1 GCA_902168245.1 Candidatus Melainabacteria bacterium | reverse complement strand
CCATGTTGAAATGCCCCCTAATTAATGCCCTGCCCGGCTGCCGATTCATTCGCCCGCAGCCCTTGCCCCTTGTGTCAATTCAATTAATTATAGAATCGCCCATTACTACATGTATAAAACCCGAAGCACCCATTTTTGTGCGCCTGATTCGCGGGATGTAACAAGTGTTTTCGCCCATGTGCCGGGCTGCGATTCCACGTTTTGAACCGTGCGCTTTTTGCCCTGCAAAAGAAAACACCGATCCAGAAAGATCGGTGTTGAAAACATGTTTCAATGGAATTTGGATTTGGGTACAAGCATTAGGGTTAGAAGGCCCAACCCTTTTTGCCTGTTTGAATTTTAGCCATTCTGTAGTCCCCCCTTGTTAAATGACTAATGTGCCGTATCTTCGTGTGAGGAGAAAAAGCGTTTAACGTTTCCCCAGGCTGACACATCTTTATCCTCAAAATCCTCATATTTTTTAGTCCATAGCGTTACCAGTTGCTGTTCTTTTTTAGTCAACTTGGTATAACCATTCTTACCATTTAACGTGTCGTGATGAAGCCTTAACACATCAATTAAGTTCTGGTCTTCATTTTTCGCACTTTTAACTGATTCTTTTTTAATTTTCTGGCAGAAGTATTTATTATCAAGAAGCTGCCCTAGTACATTCCTTTTTGCAGCCCATTCATCCACCAGCTTTGCTTCGTCTACATTTAAGGTTACTTTCTTTTTAGCAGGTTGGGTCGCTTCAGTTTTGAGATTGGCAGCCTTAACTCCAAAGTTGTTCCAAGGACCATCCCCGTATTTAAAGTCACTTATCGCACCATGAACGGTACCTGTTACACTTCTATAATAGGACATTGGATTGAACCAATCCATCAAACCCTGTAGTTTACCGTTGGTTTGTGCCACTTTATAGTCTTGTAAAGCTTGCTCCACGTCAATAGCCCACTGGATATGTGGCACATCAGCCGCCACAACAGCACGTGCTCCTGTGACATTTCCTCTCGCATCTACAGTCGTCAACCCTTCCAGTTGGTTTAATTGGGCTTCAGTCAAACGATATGTGGTCAACCATCCGTTTTTAGGAAACAGCGCATCCTTTTGAGCTTCTCTTCGGTGTGTTATAAATTCCCTAAGTAATTTTGCTTGCGCTGGAGTCAGAGGAGTGTTTGCAGCATTTCCCCCAATATTCAAAGTGTTGCCAGCACGAGGATCAGTTAATTCTGAGACCTTGCCACTAAATGTTAAGGAACCTGTTTTAGCGGTAACCAGCTTCTCCATGTCCGATTTAAACGTTGCTGACGTATCTGTTACATAATCGCTTAAAAGACCATCTTTGTTGCGCAGCACCTGAATTTGGGCAACATCGCCTGCTTTAAGCGTTTTTGCGTTTCCGTCAAAAATGCGCTCCAAAGCTTCCATGTCTTCGGCAGAAAGTTTACTTTCATTCGGGAAATACCTATTGCCTTGAGCCAATCGACGGTTAGCCAGTTTTACAGCAACTTTAGTGCTCTGTTCCGCTGTTAATCGATATTTGTCTCCCATTTTCGAAAGATCCGGATCGGAAACCGGCTTCCAGCCATCTTGACGATCCTCCAACATTTGCTTCAGAGCTGCTTTTTGCTTATTGGACAAAGCAAACAGATGATCCTCGCCATTATTTAAACGAGACAAAATGTTAAACTTTTCATCGGCAAGTCCTTGCCTGTAGGTCGCTCGATTCTTTTTGAAAGTATCGGCCAATCCTTTGTAATGATCCAGATATTCAGGCCCATGCTCCTCGGCCAACTCAATAACCTTCAGGTTCCACAAGTCTTCCAGCCGCCTGGTGTGTTCGGGAAACTTCTTGGCAAGCTTGTTATACTCTTGTTTTTGAATATCCAAATCCGGGTCCAGCTTTTTCTGAGCGAACAGGTCTTCCAGTTCCCCCATTAGCTCCTGTTTTTGCTTTACCCGGCTGGCAAGCTCTTCCCCAACGGGGCCAAGTTCAACCTCTTCCTCTTCTTCAGCAAGCTCTGCATCATCCAGGCCTTCGGTAATATCCAGCTCGGAACCCTCATCGGCCAATACATAGCGAGTCGGCTTCATGGAAGGATCCCAATCCAGGTTGATGTCGCGATAGCCGGTGGTCGAGCGGGACGCGTTATATTCCGCCAGATTGACCCGCTTTTCGCGCATGGCGTTGGCTTTGATTTGCTCCGCGTTGGCTGCCGCATCCCGGCCCCACATGCGGTTCCACCATCCTTTTACGCCATGGCCAGCCTGCTGGGTGCGCGACTTAGCGTTTTGCCCCATCGTCCCCAGCTTTTGAGACGGGGTACGCATGTGGGCTTCCGCAATCAAGGCTTCACGATCGGCCATAATCGCATCCAGCTTGGCTTGTCCGTCCTGAAACTGCCGGTTCAAGGCCAGCTTATCCTTTTCGCTGACGCCAGACTTGTTATAGCGATCCGCAATGCCTTGCAGCTCTTTATAGAGCTTATGCGCCTTTTCATCGGTCTTTTGCAGGTTTTTCATCACCGTGTCCAGTGATCTGTACCGCGTGGCGGTCTGAGTGTTTTTAAGCTGGCGGGTGCCTTGCGCT
>CABHPA010000130.1 GCA_902168245.1 Candidatus Melainabacteria bacterium | reverse complement strand
GACAAACCATACCCTGGTCTTTGATTCAGCATTGGTCCCATTGGCGACGAAGGCACCAAAGACTTTCTCAACAATGTCACCAGGCAACACGACTGGCGAGAAACCAACTTAACTCACGACTGTAGTATTAGAGCCTGTATTCACAGATTGGTTAATCGCTTGAGCAGTAGTCTGGAATGAGCGAGAGTAACAAAAGCCTCTTGATAGCCTCACGCCGAGGCTGGCAATTTCTACTCTCCTTTACTCCTTAGATACGAATTCTTTAAATAAGCGATTCCTTTTGTTGACTCAGATTCCCTTCAGGGCAATGAATGCACGCACAACGTAAACGGAGACGCTTGTATACCCTTAACCTTATTCCCCAGCAAACTGAATGCAGAGCATTTTAAGTCACGATACCCTTTGTCAACACAAAACTAAAACCAGCTTGCAAAAGCGTCAGACTGTTAATAATGCCGCTTTTACATTGAAGCAGAACTGCTTATTCCCAAGCCCGCATCGCTTCAATCGTTTCATCCTCGGTGGTCATACAATAGGAGCGGGTGGTGGCGATATCGTTGTGCCCACAGGCAATCTGGAGCATGACCAACGGACGCCCCTTGTTGGCATTTAAAGTTACAAAAGCTCGACGTAGGGCATGAGGCGTCACTTTCACATCGGCCCGCTTGCCAATTCGATCCAATCGGTTTCGAACGCCAAAGCGATCCATTCGATTTCCGTTGCGATTGATAAACAACCATTCTTCTTCGGTTTTACTCCGAACATCTAGATATGCCTGAATGACCTCCACCACTTTATTTTGCAAACCTACCCTGCGCGTTTTGCCCCATTTAGCCAAGCGAACGGTCAGCACTTTTTCCTCAAAGTCCAGATCCTCTAGCTTCAGACTTGCAGCTTCGCTCACCCGTAGCCCTGTTTGACTGAGCAAAATCACAATGAGTTTCTCTAGTGGGTTCTGACAAGCCTCTAGGAGCTTCTCCAGGCTTTTCTGGTCCACCGAGTGCTTCTTCTCTGGCAGGTGCCGACGGGGCCGGAATTTCTTAGCTTCCATCAAATAGGACTTCTCCAACACTTGTTCTTCAATCAGAATCTTGGCTAGACTGGTCACTGATTGATACATCTTTAACCGTTTGGCATAATGCTCCGTTGGAATGGCCAGCAACGCCTTTTTGAGTGTTTCCAGAGAAATTTCGCCATATCGCCCTAAAAACCAGTTGGCATAATACACATAGGTCTTGATGGAAATCTCGCTATGGGGCCTCCCGTCCATCAGGCCAAAGCGCATGGCATCTTCCCACGTAGATAGATACTCAGAGTGTCCTTTCTTAGGGCTCTGTTTACCCATAAAATGCTCTCCTGTTGTTGATGACGCTGCATTCATCACTCAAAAGAGGCAAACAGACCACTTCCTCGTGGCAATTGTGTCCACGGCAACACAGATACACACTTCCCACTGGGATTGTGCCTATATAGCCCTCGTAAAGCCCTTTGTGTTCAATCGGTTTACGGAAAGCGTTTTTGCAAAAACTGGTAAGTGCGCTCCATCTCAGGAAAATTAGCGCGGATATTGGCAAAAATCTTGGCTGCTAACGCTTCATGGTTGGTATGAGATGTCAGATTGCGATCCTTCAGCATCCCAAGCCAAGCAGTTTCATCCTGGATCCATCCAAGTTGATAGGCCGCTTGCAAACTTTCCTTGGGAGAGAATGCCTCTTTACCTTCCAGCGCTAAAAGATGCCGGAAAGTTTTCCAAAACTGCTCAATGGTCAACTCAAAACGCTGAATCGTGGCATCCACCAGCAGGGGATTATCCGGAGATTCGGCTAAAACCTGATCTAACCGCTCCAGAACCTTGCCCAGTTGCGTCAATGATGTTTGCCAACGAAGATCTTGAGCAGTCATTTCAGATCCCGAACAAATAACGGTTTACCGAATTGTAGAATATTTGCTTTCAGTTGACTATCGGCTTCATTCAGCCAAATACAGTCAATCGGCAGCAGGGTTTCTGCCTGTTCCACCCAATCCAGAATCATTTGCCACTCAGCAGGGGTAATGGACGAACCTTGAACCGCCAGATCCACATCCGACCGTGGGTGAGCGTCCCCTCTGGCGCGTGAGCCAAATAACAAAACCCCTTCCACGGACGGCACTTGCTGAAACTGCTCCACAAGCTTCACAATCGCAGGATGCAAATCAGGAATCGCTTCGGCCATGAGGAATCGCTTCGGCCATGAGGAATCGCTTCGGCCATGAGGAATCTCATCTTTATGCAAAATCCCCTCTCTAATAAGAGAGAGGATTTTACAATGGATTTAAATGGTCGGACCGACAGGATTTGAACCTGCGACCCCTTCCACCCCAATGATGTTGTTCGATTGCCTTAAACCCTTACCAGTTGATTGTTTCGCCATGTTTGATTTCTCCAAAAAATTCATAAATGTGTCAGTTACTTGTCACTTTTTTCGTGTAGATAGCTTACATAATGAAGCATCAAGATTAATTGCTCAATGCTGCTTATCACAGACCACTTTGATAAACGATAATGCTATTAAATAGCACTGACAAAAGTCATTTTGGCACTTTGGGCGGTTCCTCTTCCGCCCTTTGTTCAGATGTTCGCCAAAGATCGCGCTCACAAGCATAGTTAATCAGCCAGTCATGAAGTAAGACCAACAGGTCATAAAACCAATGAATCGCTTTGTGCTGGCACCATTGGAAAGTACTCCATTCATTCTTATTCATCGTCCATCCCTCCTCTAGTGGTTCCAAAACACGTGGACTTCGTTGTAACTGGTTTCCAGGGTGAAGATATCCCCATTCAGCTCCCAATCTCTAACCATACGTTCGTAATCAATGTAGGGCCGGATGGATGCGGGTATCCCTTCCAGACTGCCGGTGTCCTCCATGAATTGCTCGGCGTAGTCCTCCAGGCTGGCATGGCAACCCTGGTAGTTCTCCTCCAGAGCTTCGCGGGCCTCCTCTACGTCTCCCCCATAGTGGTTGAGGACTTCGCCCGCAAGCTTTCCGTGTTCGCGCATCAACTCTGCCATGGCGGCTAAACGCTCAAAAGAGGCATACTCATCCAAGCGCACAGACCCAAAGCCCTCGTAATCATGAATGGCCCACTCCTCGGCGTCCGGCTCAGGGGAGGCTGACAGCATGGCCTGAACGTGGGTCATCAGGTCATCGGCATCCCCATCCACGTTCACCCAAGCGCCATGAAGACGCCCGGCATTATAAGAGGCCAGACAGGCCACATAAACCCGTGGGTTGACTTGTTCTTGTATCATTTCTCAATTCCTCAATGTTCAACTGCTACGCACCGGCTAAAAATGGGCATAGTGCGCCATTTTTTAACCGGCTGACCTTCGTAGCTGGAGACTCCTGTGGAGGATGGGAAATGTCAATACTGGCTGAAGAATGAAGCCACCCGCAGGGCTTGGTATTGATGTTTCACAGCCGGAGCAGACAATTCCCCAGCGAAGGGCAGCAGGGTAAGGGTC
>CABHPA010000129.1 GCA_902168245.1 Candidatus Melainabacteria bacterium | reverse complement strand
TTTCAAGCAGAAGACGGCATACGAGATTCGCCTTAGTCTCGTGGGCTCGGAGATGTGTATAAGAGACAGGTGCTGGCGCGCTGGCCACCGCTTGATTGTAGGCTTTAATGCCTTGAATATGGCTGATTGTGGTCGCCATTAAAGGTTTTTCAGTGGCGGAATCCGCTGAATTGAGCAGATTGTTCCATAGTGCAGCCAGATCTACTTTTGGGGCTTGCGCTGAAACCAGGTTCAGGGATTGAATAGCGCTTGTATTGGCGTAAGCGGACGTATTTTCAGTCTTGCTGGTCGAAGTTTTGGCTTGGCTCTCCGTCGGTGTTTTCGTTGGTGCTGTCCAGGTGTTAAACTGCCCCGTTGAGGCGTTCGATTGCCGTATTTCCATAAACCACACTCCTGAAGGCTATCTATAAAGGTTTTCGGTTCACATCGCAAAGGGTGAATAGTTTGTAAAGAATGTAAAGTTTCGATTATCGAGAACCCGATGGCCTCATCTTGTTTTGTATTGCCTCCTCAAAAAAATAAAGCCCCTTACCAGAAAGGTAAGAGGCGTTATGAATGAGCATTTGTTGAGTAGTTGAGGAAGACAGCCTATTGGATATTTTTAATATATAATTAATACATAACGATTCCATCAACCATGTGGCGTATATCCCACGTCCTATATTTGCAGGATCGCCGTCAACGCATGCGCTGGTATGATGAAACAGGAAACCGCCAGGGAAAATCGCCCGATATGAAACGCAGCTCAACCGGTAACCCATCCGTTCAACGCGCCGCACCCGGCAGGCTGTTGGCCTGCGCCATGGCATTTAACCTGTTGCTGGGCGTACTGGCCCCATTACCGAGCCTAGCCGCCCACGCCCAGCCCGAACCGGAATTGGATACCGATGCGCTGGTAAAGCCGCTGGTGAATACCAACGCGCTCCCCCCGCTGGAAGGCCAGGTGTCCCAGCAGGGAACTATTCCGGTAAACGACAGCGGCCCCGCCCCCTCCAAAACCCTGGTGCTGACCGGCAAAGTGCAAACCCTGCAACAGGCCATGGAATCCGAAAAGGATTATGTGGACTGGTACGCGTGGTATCTGTCGGCGCGGGCCTACCTGGGCCAGAGCGGCGGCATCCGTTGCCCGCTGGGAACGCCCATCAAGTTTCACAAAAACGGGTTGATTGAAGCCATGAGCTTTGATCCGTATTGCATGGCCTCGCTCAGCGGACGCAGGTTTGCGCTGCCCAGAAACACCAAGTTGGAAGCGCTGATTCTGCCCGTTCGTCCCGGCCAGGGGCCGCCCGCCTCGCCGGAAGAGATCAATTCGCGGGTGAAATCGCTGCAATTCCGCTGATTATTTGGCTTTTTTCGGCGGCTTGGACGCGGTCGGCGCTGCGGTTGGCTTGGCGTTATCCTGACGCACAATCCGGCTATCCACCTTGGGGGCAATGGTTTTGGCCTGTACAATGGCCGCTTGTACCAAATCGCTGTCCAGTGGCGCTTCTTCAGGATTCACCAGCACCTTGGCGTCTTTCAGCATCAGGTAGTCATCGCCTCCGCCAATCAGGTAGGCGATGGTGGCCAGGGTGTAGGTTTTGGAATCCACCAGTGGCTTGCCGCCGACGCTTACGCGAAGAACACGGCTGCCAGCAGGTTTCAGGCCATCATAAGTAAACTGCAAGCCGGAAACCTGCGGAAAACGCCCCGCCTCCTCATCACCCAGGCGGCTGACCCCGTTTTCCAGAGCCTTTTTAAGGGTGGCTCCGGTCACGGACACCTTGACCACCTGGTTGCCGAAGGGCAAAAAGGTCAGCACATCCCGCCGGGTAAGCGGACCAGCATCGAATGTGGCGTTGGAGCGGATAGAGCCGCCATTAATCAATCCCACATCCGCGCCCATTTTAGAGCGGTACACATCGGCCACAAAGTCACCCAGGTTGGTTTCCTGGCTGCGGTTGGTCTTTTGCAGGGCATCCAGCGCCACGCCGGTACTGCCGATGACCTGTCCAAGCTTGGCGTTAATCTGGTCTTCGTAGGTTTTTACCGTGGCCGCCACGGTCGGGTCTTCCGGCACCTTGGCATCCACCGGAATCACCTGCCAGTCCATGCTATCCAGTTGATGCGTGTCGGGATCGATGAACAGATCGATCCGCCCCAGATTGCGGGCATCGGAACCCATTTTAAAGATGGGGGTGCCTGCGGCGGCGGATTCCAACAAGGTATGCTCATGTCCGCCCATCACCAGCGCCACGGAATGGTTCAGGCTGCGCGCCAGCCGCTTATCCTCGCCCATGGGCAAATGCGTTACAGCCACAATAATATCCACGCCATCGCGGCGCATTTTGTTCACGGTTTCGCAAGCGGTGTAGATGGGATCCTGAAACACCACGTTCGCCCCCGGATGGGAAGCATGTTCGGTATCCGGCGTTAACAGGCCGAAAAAGCCGATTTTGACCCCCTCCACCTCTTTAATGATATAAGGCGGCAAATCGCCGAAAGGCTTGCCGGTGGCTCTATCGCCCACGTTGGCGACGACCCAGGCGAAGCGCGATTCCTTCAGACGTTGCAACAGCACATCATCGCCGAAATCAAACTCGTGGTTGCCCAGTGTGGCGATATCCAGCCCGGCCTGGTTCCACACCGCCACCATTTGCTGCCCCTGGAACAGGCTGGAGGCAATGGAAGGCGATAACGTATCCCCGGCCAGCACCAGAAAGGTATGCGGGTTCTCGGCCCGGATTTGCTGGCGCAGGGTCGCCACGCGGGCCAGTCCACCGGCCTGCCCCTTGTCTACCGGGGCAATCTGGTACACATCGTTGACTTGCAACAAGGTTACATGCACCGGCTGGCGCGTCACCGCATCCTGGGCGCTCGCAGCCCCACCCCAACCGGACAACAAACCCGCACACGCCACGCTCAGGGCCAGGCGATGAAAAACGCTTTTACTCATTCCAAAACAGCCTTTACCACCAAATAACAGTAGTGTGATTCTACTACAGAACCCTTCCGCAACACCAATCAGCCGCGCAGGCTAATTGCGTACAAATGCAGCCAGATGACGCTGTGCAGGTAATCGTTGTAATCGTTAAACCAGTAGCCTTCCGAATGATAATGTGGCCCTAGCAATTGCCGGTAGAGCGTCCCATCCGTCATGGCGCCTTTGTTACCAGGAGTATCCAGACGTTTAAAATGGTTGATTACCATGACCGACCCCATGGCGAAACCGGAAGTGGCCTTTCCCCGGGGCAGCCCGGTGGACGTAAATCCTTCCGGCAGCCAATGTTTTTGCCGCCAGTAATCCAATAAGTACGCATGCCGCTGAAGGTAACTGATGGCCCGCTCCCGTCCCGGCGAGGGGCTGAGGTGGGCATCCATGGCCATGCGCCAGTACACCCGGAAGGCGTCGTAGCTGAAATCGCGAGCGCCTTCCCCCTGGCGATCGGAGAACACAATGCGGGAACCCTGATGATCATCCCGCCACTTCACCGCGCACCAGTTGGGCGGCAACTTGGGCTGGGTCAGGTTGGTGCAGGCTTCCAGGGTGTCGTAGGTTTGATCGGCCAGAGCAATCCAGCCTGCAGCATGGGCTTTATCGTACCGGGCGAAGTGGCGGTACACATACGGCGCGAAATAGGAAGGATCGAGGGTCAGGTAATCCTGCTTAAAGCCTCCCCAGGTGCCGGGAGTAAGATAATACTTGCCGTCCAGCGCTTGCACATTAATCCGCCAGAGATCCTTTACAATCGCCAAGCCATCCTGGGTGTACCGGGGATTTTTCCATTTCTCCCCAGCCAACAGCAGGGCATAAGCAATGTCCTGGTCGGCGTCGGTGGCGTTCTCCGATTCCATTAAGCCCTTGGCGGCGCCAAACTGGCCGTCGCCCCAACGCCAGCCCAACAGGGCATCATGCGGGCGTTTCAGGTTGACCTTCGTCCAGTCCCACACTTTTTTGAACGTGGCCGGATCATTCATCCACACCGCTTTTTGCAGCGCATAGGATTGCCCTTCGCTAATGGTGCCGCCGTATGTGTTGGAAACCACATGACTGCCGTCCACCAGAAAGCGGCCTTTGTAAAATTCCCAGCCTTCCTTCAGAGGGGCGTTCAAATTCCATCCCCCCTGTTCAGGGGCCGCCGCTTGTGAGGCCAGCGCGCCTTTTTCCAGCCAGTTGCCACCTTGGAAACACGACAAGGAAGCCGGTATCGCTATCAACAGGCAAAATAAAAAATATATAAGGCGCTTTCGGTTCATGATGGGTCGAAAATTCAGGCTTTTCAAAGCTTGTAAGGATACAGATCCGCTTGCATATAGTACCTGAAAGTGTTTTCCGGCTTGCTGAATCAGGGAGGCCTGTCCAATGGGCTGATTGCAGCTCAGTCGATTTTACAAGAGGCGACCAAGGACAGCAAACATTTTTAACTAGACATTAAATTTATTTTCATATATTTATACACAAGCGAAACACAAGAACAATGGATCGCCCAAACGCATGACCACTTCCCACCTTGCACCGATGCCCCATCTGCAATTACCCGTCCTGTCCGCCTTCCCCGAAGGGAAAGCGCAGCCGGAAACGAATCGCCATGCAAACCGGGCGGATGATGGTGTGTTTCGCCTGGAGTTGGCCTTTTTAAACCGCTCTCGCCAAATACTGTACCGGCTTCAGCAGGGGGCCAAACGCGCATTTGACATCATTGCCGCCTGCCTGGGCCTGCTAGCCATCTCCCCGCTGCTGCTCCTAATCGCCTTGCTGGTCAAGCTGACCTCTCCCGGCCCCATTTTGTATACCAGCCAGCGCATCGGCAAAAATTACCAGCCGTTCGGCATGTATAAATTCCGCACCATGACCACCGACGCTGATGCCCGGCGGGACGCCCTGCGCAAGCAAGCCAAGCTGGAAGGCGGGCTGTTCAAAATGGAAAACGACCCGCGCGTCACCGAGTTCGGCAAATTCCTGCGCGCGCTGAGCCTGGATGAATTGCCCCAGTTATTCAACGTGGTTAAAGGCGAAATGAGCCTGGTTGGCCCGCGCCCCCTGCCGCCGGATGAGAGCGAACTGTTTAAGGATCCGTATACCCTGCGTTTCCAGGTGTATCCGGGCATTACCGGCCAGTGGCAGGTTAGCGGGCGCTCCAACCTGAAGTTCGATCAGCTCTGCAAACTGGAAATGGATTATGTGCTGGGCTGGAGCCTGATATCGGATCTGCAAATCCTGCTGAAAACATTGCCCGCCGTGCTGGCAAGCCGTGGCGCCTATTAAGGGGTTGCCCGCCTACAAATTTGATTTCAAAAAACGGCATTTCCATTTAAAAGGAATGCCGTTTTTTAGGTTTTTGATTTTGGTTTTAGTTTGGTTTTAGAAAGATCGATTTTCAATCGCCCTAAACACCCGTCTTTATTTTTGTTGATGGTGGGTGTCATACTGCCAAAAGGCATACACAGCCTCGGCCAGCGGCTTGTCATGAAAATAACGCTTGCGCTCCCCCTCGCTCAGCCGGGAGATTTCCTCACTCGTCAACATGGGTTCTTCTTTAGTAATATGGGCGGTAGTATCGGCCATCAGGGTATCGTTTAACCAGGGGAAAGGCTCCGAAGGATTCCCGTCCGGTGGATTGACGATAACAGGCTCCTGGCGCAGGGACGGATTCTGCAGCAGGGCCGGATTAATACAGCCGCTCTCCATAAACGGGTTCAGATCATAAGGATTACAATCCTCGCCAAGCGACCCCGCGTCTGGCATGGGGCAATCGTCCACCAGGCTAGGCGGTTCGGCATCCGCATTGAGAAAATCAAAAAAGCCAGGAGGCAGATCCATCGGCAAGATCATTGGCTTATGGGATAGGACAATATCCAACAGCACTTTGTCATAAAACTGCCTGAAACGGTTGTCTGCGGGCAATTTTCTCAGCAACGCGCTTGCGTCCTCCATCTCCTCGGATTGCGGCCCCCGCTTGAAAACCGGCTGAATGACAGCGGTTCCGCCAGGCTCAAGGGGCGGGTTAAACTGAAGGTATAGCAACGCCTCACGTCCGTAGTCCCTGACCAGCTCATCGGTCATTTCAGGGGCTATATTGCGCAAAAAACCGATTGGGATGGCCCACCCATTCGCCGGATACCGGTTATCCAGCCGATCGGGATGATACGCCGCCAGTTCTTGAACGTTTTGCACCTGATAATTGTCTCGCAACCCCTTGTGTTTGCCGGAGCAAAAGTTTTTAAACGACGGATCCACCATCAAACAATCTTCAGGAAAATCCGGCTGCGTTTCCATTTTTTGCATAATCTCCTGATGTTTGGCCTTGGGCCATGCCAGCAGGAAGTAATGGATACCTTGCGGAAAATAAGCCTTGCACGTTCCCTTGGCAACCCGCACTTCGTTCTGTTGTCCCAGCATTTTTTTCAGGAACTGGCCGAAGGAATAGGACAGATCGTTGCAAACCCCTTTAAACGGCGGCTCGGCACGGGGCGTTTCAGAATAATTGAGGAATACCACATCCCCATTGTCCTGGGAGATGGCCTGGAATTGCCTTTCAGGCGACAGCAAGGCGTCAAGATCCTTGCCGTACGTGGTTTGAGACAGGGCCGACTGAAGCGCCACGCGCAACCGCTCCACGGGACTGGATTCAACCGCTCTGGGTATCTTCACCAAATCGCGCGTTAAAAATACGGAGTCCCGATCGGGCAACGGGCCGGAATCCACCGACATCCGTTTACCAGGCAGAGTCGCCTGCTTTTGCGATTCCGGCACAGGTGTGGTGGATCGTCTGCGTTTTGAGTGTTCCATCTTGGAGGGTTCGGCAGACAAACTGCCGGTAAACGCCGGAAACATATCAGTCAAAGTCCTTCCACTAATTAGAATACGATGGACGCGAGCTATCTTCCGGGGCGCCCAAACCTCTACGGGCGCTGGGCAACTCTTCTTTCTTCAATCAAAAAAACAATATCGCCTGATAGCAGAATAGGAAAGAGCCAGATCCTGCGCGCGCTTTGCCTGTATCCCCACACAAAGTGGGTCAAAATACTGGTACGCCAATCCTAAAATGGGTATCTTAAAGAATCTGTCTTGCATTTCATAAGAAAACAAAGCCTTCCAAAAAGTTGCTTAGCCCCTTGCATAGCCCAGGCTATGCAGTGGCTGAGCTTGCGCCTATTACGCCCCACCCATTCTCCAATGGCAGATTCTCGACCTGCAAAAAAGACCCCGTCGCTACTGTACGGGGTCTTTTTAAGTTTACGGTCGATAATACGGGAAACCTGTTGAAAATAACCTGCCTATTTCTGACCCATCGCGGCTTTTTTGTAGTTCGCGCCGGGAACGGTTTTCCAGTTGGCGGCCATAATCATTTTGTAGGCTTTCAGCGCCGTATCTTCGATTTCGCCGAGTTCATCGGCTTTCATAATCAGGTTCCGCAGGGGCAGCAGCGCCTTGGGATCTTTCAGCATCCCCAGGGCCGCGCCAGCGCCAGCACGAACCAGGTCATTTTCGGATTCTTTTTCCAGAACGTCAATCAGGTAAGGCACCGCTCTTTTGTCGCCCAGTTTGCCAAGGGACTGAACAGCATAGATGCGGACGTTCACCCACTCGTCGTCGAGGACGCCGATCAGGGCATCAACAGCAGTGGCGTCGCCCAACTCACCCAGTGCGCGGGTGGCGTCGCAACGAACGTTCACTTTTTCGTGCGAGAGGCTTTCAATGAGCGGCGTCACTGCAATGTCGCCAATCTCAATCAAAGCGTCGGCGGCGGTCATACAGACCTGGCTGTTGCTGTCGCTGAGAGCTTCCACCAACGGAAGAACCACTTCCACGCCACCCAGTCGACCCAGGGCGCGAGCGGCACGGACGCGAACATCCACGTTACGATCTTCACGGAGCGATTCGATCAGGGGAACGGTGGCGGAAACATCGCCAAGTTCACCCAGAGCGCGAGCGGCGTAAAGACGAACGGAACCATTCTTGTCATTCTTGAGAACTTCGATCAGCGGCTCAACGGCAGCTAAATCGCCCATTTCTCCCAACATGCGGGCCGCGTTATAGCGGGTTTTCTCAGATGGGCTGTTGTGCAGCTCATCGAGGAGTTCTTCAAAAGTTTTGGTTGCTTTTTCTTTTTTGGTGCCGGTAGTACTTGCCATGTCGAAACAATTCCCTCCCGTAAATATAACCGTTACATGGCGGACCTCCTTCCAGGCATACCCTTGACGTACGCCCCATTCCTAACAGCGATCGATTTAAACCCTTAAATGACCCTTCATCAGCATTAAAAAAGATCGAGACTGGATTGTGTTAGTGGAGTCTAGAATGTAACGGGATGTAAATGTTAGGATAACGTTCTATTGCTTCCGTAGATTCACTATCTTACCACTTTTCGTTTTTTTTGGCATGTGAATTACTTTTCGTGCCTCATGTTACTAATTTAACGGCCCCTATTGACATTCCCGGATCACAAAGAATACCAGAGTTCTTCAAGCTGTCCTTTGTCTTCATATATCTTAATTTGTTTTTAAAATTTAAAAATCATTTAAACCACACCATCCGGTTAAATTGAGCAATATCAGGCATTTCCAGCCTTAAAAATAATAAAACAAAACAACCACCGATAAAAATATTCATTAAAAATATTACAAACAAAACCCGCTTTTGCAGCGGAACAATAACCGTCCGCCACGCCTGCATTTTCACTTACAACCCGCCAACCTGATGCTCGATGACCGCCTTCGTTTACAAACCGCTTGTGGTCGTTTCCATTAATGCTTTAAAATTGAAAGTAAGCATGTAAGAGGTTCCAATAGAATGTCTGCGCGTTTAACCGCCCGCCAAAACAAAATCAGGCTAATCGCCGTGTTTTTCTGCACGGTGATTCTGGCATTAACGTTCCAATTCTACAAAAGCGGGCTGCGCCGGGAAGACGCCGCCGTTACCAGCCATGCGGAAACCCTGGACGAATCGTTATTCATGGGCTTGCGACATGCCACTCCATCGGAAATCCGCAGCGTTCTGCCAGAAGCAAGCGGAAAGCCCACACTGATTGATTTCAGCTCCCGCCTCTGCCACGACTGTCAGCGGATGGCGCCGGTGGTTTCCAAACTGGTTCCCCAACACCCCGAACTTTACTTTAAAAAGTTTGACGTGCTGGAAGACCAGAAAAAAGCGCCCGCCGTATTCCGGGTATTCAAGCCGGTTTCGGTTCCCATGCTGGTGTTTGTCGGCCCCAGAGGGGACATTCAGAACGTGCTGTACAACTATCAAAAGCCGGAAATTGTGGCTAGCGCCATCGCCCAACTGGAACGCAAAAACCTCCCGGCGCCCGCTCCCAAAACCCATAATGCCATCCACCGGAAATAAACGCCCGTTTCCGGTATTATTGCATTCCGCACTTTCCCCAACCGTATCGCGAGCCTCATGCCCAACCTTGAATCCGCTTTTCTGAACACGCTGAACGCACATTCCTACACGGTACTGGCGCTGGCGTTCGCGGGCGGCGTGGCCAGTTCGTTGCTGCCCTGCACGGTGGGCATGCTGCCGGTGCTAGTGGGCTATGTGGGCGGTTATACCGAAAGCAGCAAGCCTGCCATTCTGAGGCAAATTGTATTGTTTATGCTGGGCTTTGCGCTAGTGTTAACAATACTGGGCATTCTGGCAAGCCTGCTGGGTACCGTCATGGCCGCGCTGGTTGGGCAAGGCTGGTATTACTTCCTGGGTGCACTGGCCATCATCATGGGCTTGCAACTGCTGGAAGTCATCCAACTCCCCTTGCCGCAACTGATTACCAGAATGCCGGAAACCGGCACCGGAAAAATTCTGGCCCCCATTCTGCTGGGCGCGGCGTTCGGGGCAGCCTCCTCCCCTTGCGGGACGCCGTTTCTCACCGCCATCCTGGGCTGTATCAGCCGGGAGCAAAACTGGCTGCTGGGCGGGCTAAGCCTGTTCTGCTACGCGTTCGGGCAATCCATGCTGCTGCTGGTCGTCGGGTTGTTCACGGGGCTTATCAAGCAAATGGCCCTGTTTCGGCAAGTGGGCTTCGTAATTACAAAATTAAGCGCGGCGGTATTCATTCTGGCGGGATTGCTGCTGATTGCCCTGGCCGCCGGTTGGCTGGATATTTTCGCGTTTTTCTAAGTTTTTCTGATTCGAAAGCAAGGACTATTCTTTGAAACTCTCACTCAAGCCATTACTTTTCCTCTGCCTGTTAAGCCTCTTGGCAACCAGCATGGGTAGGCATAGCCTGGCCGCAACGCCATTGCCGCCCAAGCAATCCAAAGTCATCACCACATCCGCAAAATACAGGCATAAACCAAACACTATGCCTTCTACCGCAACAAAGCCGGTAAACGATAAAGATATCCTTGCATCGGTGAAAAAAGATGAGACCGCAAAAAGCGCCACAGTAGGCTTGCCTGTTGTTTCAACCGATTTGGACTATTCGTTCAGCACCCAACCCAACCCCTGCAACGGCAGCGTGTCCATATTCACCCTCAAAAAAGGGGCGCTGCTTGCTTCAGGGAGCAGTACCGGCATTGCGCGATGGTATCAACAATCCGGCGCCTATTTTTTGATGCCATCCAACAAAAAGGATACTGTGGTGTATTACCTGGAACCTGTCGGGCCAGAATTAACACAGCCTCAAAGCCTGAATTGCCGCAAGCCGACAACAAAGCCAGCCGATTACGAGCTCGAACCCGGCAGGAAAAAACGCTCATGATTAAAGTAACCAGCGGCAAATTTCGGGGCAGGGGGGTAGATTCACCGCCACGCAGCCGCGAGGTAAGACCCACCACGGCGCTCATGCGGGAAAGCATTTTCAATAAGTTCCAGTGCCGATTGCCGGAATGCCGGTTTCTGGACTTATTCGCGGGCAGCGGCATTATGGGCCTGGAAGCCCTCAGCCGTGGCGCGGCGTTTGTGCTGGCCATCGATCTCAGCACGGAGCAATGCCGGGCCATCCGCAAAAATTACGCCGCCGTGGGTCTGACTGAAACGGAAGCCAAGGTAGTTCCCTACGATGCCAAATCGCTAATCGCCATGCCCTGCCGGGAAGAAGCCTTCGATCTCATCTTTATCGATCCGCCTTACGGGTTCAAAAAACTACCCGCCATCGTGGAAGATTGCATTCGCAACGGCTGGGTCAAGCCGGACGGCGTCCTGATTGTAGAACACGGCAGCCGCGATCCAGATTTGGAAGGGTTTACCCGCAAGAATTACGGGGACACCTCGCTGTCTTTCCGGATGATGGCAGATTCCTGACAACAGCCGACAGTCACCGCACCCAGTAAAATACCTTTAGCGACGATGGCGGCTTTTGCCTTCGGTTTCTTCTTCCGGGTTCGCCAAAAGCCGCTCCATGGCCGCCGCTTCACGCATGGCCTGCAAAGACACCTTGGGCAGACTACGGAAGATAACGATGCCGGACTTCATTTTATCGAACCTCGGTTGGCGAACCACCAGGAATTTTTTCAGCTCATCCAGGTGGCTGGTATCCCATTTCCAATCGTAACGGGTCACTTGCAGTTCGTCCCGCAGGCTGGGCGGCAAGTCGCCAAAGTAGCGTTTCTCGCGCATCACGCCATACAGGGTGCCGTTGGGCATATCCAGGTTTTGCGCAATCAAATCCGGCTTGCGGACGATGCGGGTACGGGCGATTTTGGCGCCATCCAGGTAAAACAGCACCCGCTTGATATCGGGATGCAAGGAATACAGCACCACCGCGTCATGGCGGCCTACCTGGCGGTTCAGTTGCAAGGCCAGCGTTTCCGGTACGGAACGATGCATCACCGGCAAGTAGAGCAATTTAACGAATAAAAAGAACAGCGAAAACGTGATGATCATGGTCAGCGGGGTCGCGGTCAGGCGGCGCTCCGCCTGTAGCAGAAACAGCATGAACCCGCCGATCAGCAAAATGAACGGCCCCGGAATCAGCCAGAATTTCCAGAGCGGAAAAGCTTCCGGCAGGTCAATCTGGTGTTTTCCCAGTTGCAGGGATTCAATCACCGCCTGCCCTGGCAAGTGCCAGAACCCGGACACGTAATGGCTGGGAATCACCTGGAAGATCAGCACCGCGCCCAAAACAGCCCCTAGCATCATGAGGGCGATCACCGCAATCAGGCTGCCGTTATACGCAGAAGTGCCGCCGTTGCCCGCAGTTTCCATCACCTGCCCGAAATAGTAGCCCACCAGCACGGCCAGAGGCGGGTAAAACGGCAACATCAGGGAAGGCTCATGAAACACGGATAACGAATACACCAGCACACCCGCCCCAAACCAGATAAGCAACCAGGTCATCCATTGCTGCTCCTGGACATGGCCCCGGCGCCCCGACAGCAGGCCACTGTCCAGCAGCACCGAAGGAATAAAGACCACGTACGGCATCAGACCCGGCAAAAGTTGCTTAACGTAAAACAGCCAGTCGGGCTTGAGTTTTGCCCAGGGGCCAGCGCCGACCATTCTGGAAAAAGGCTGGCCAATCAGGTAATCGGAAATAAACATGAGGTTGCCGCTTTTCACCGAAACCCAGAACAGCCACGGCAGCGGAATTAGAAAGGCTGGCCCCAGCAGCAGGCCCAGGTTCAACTTGGCGCACAAGGCCGTGCTGTTGGTCAGCAACAGGTAAGAAAAAGCAATGATCAGCAGCAGGCCCACGGCCACGGAACCCTTCACCAGCACCAGCAACCCGATTAACGCGCCGAACACGCCGGAGAACAAATCCATTTCCACCTGGATGGTGTTGCGCCGCCCGGCGAAAGAATGCCATTGCAGGAACGCCCAGGCGAAGGCCACGTAAATATCGGCGGCCAGGATATCCGCCGTGGAAAGCGAACCCATATGGAAATAGCCCCAGGTGGTTCCCAGCGCGGTAGCGGCAAAAAAGCCCGAAAAACGGCTTTTGGTGAGTTCCAGCGTCAGCATGTAGGTAAACGCCAGCCCCAGCAGCGCGCAAATAATCGCAGGAATCCGGGCGGCCCAGAGGCTAACGCCCAGCACCTTGAAAAAGCCCATCACCACCCAGGTCCAGAACGGGGCGCGAATCAGGTAATCATGCCCGCTGATGAGCGGGATGGCGAAACGCCCGGCGGCAAGGCTTTCCTTGGCGGCCTCTATGTGAAACAGCTCCGTGTAAGTGTCGATTTCAAACGCGCCCACGTTCAGGGCCAGCAACACGCCCACCACCACCAGCAATACCAGTTCGGGCAAAAATGACTTGATAAAACCGAATACTTTATCCATGAGCCGTCCCAACCCCAATCAAAAGCCAAAAACAAACTTTTATCGCATCCATTCGCAACATCATCGGGAAACACCCGCGTCCGCCTGGGCGGAAGACAGGCCCGCCTCCCCGCTTGAGCCAAAATTGGCGCGGGGGTGGGCTTTCAAGTAGGCCCGCTTCAGGCGTTCCGTGCTGACGTGCGTGTAAATCTGGGTGCTGCGAATGCTGATATGCCCCAGCAATTCCTGTACAATGCGCAAATCCACCCCGTGATTCAGCAGGTGCGTGGCAAAACTGTGCCGAAACAGGTGCGGGTGCAGCGGGCGCGTCAACCCGGCGGCCTCACCCAGTTCCACCAGCAGGCGGCGCACACTGCGAACGTTCAGCCGCTTGCCGTCGCAATTAAGGAACAGCGGGCTTTCATACTGCGGGGCGTCTTCGCATAACTGACCCCACACCCCACGATACGCCTGCAAGGCAATCAGGGCGTTCTGGCTGACAAACGCAATCCGTTCCCGGCCGCCCTTGCCCTGAATCAGCAACTCGGCCTGCTCCCAGTTCACATGGCCCATATCCAGCGCGGCCAGTTCGCCCACCCGGATACCGGAAGAAAACAGCACCTCTATAATGGCGCGATTCCTGGCCTTTAAAGGAGATTCCGGCGCATTGGACAGCGCCCGCAGCAGTGATTGAATCTCATCGGGCGATAAAAACTCCGGCAACCTGCGCAACAGCTTGGGTCGATGGAACACCACCGGCAGACTGCTTTCGGAAAAATAACGCTCTTTCATCAGGAATTTGAAAAACGTTTTAAGGGAAGATCCCTTGCGGGCCACGGAGGTTCGGGACAGGCCGCGCCCGCCCAGGTAGGCAATATAGGCGGCTGGCAACTCGTTCAGGGGAATCTCGTCCCGCCCAGTCTGAACGGCATCGGGACGCTCACGTTCGCTTAAAAACCGGGGCAGCCATCCCAGGAAATCGGCGATATCGGCCTGATACGCGCGTTGGGTATGGGGAGAAAGGCCGCGGGCCACATCCAGGTAGCTTAAAAAAGCCGCGGCCCCTTCCTCGAAGCGGTCGCCCAACGTACTCTCTACTCCCTGTCCGACTGTGATTTCTTCCATAATCTTCATTATAGGGGATTTTTGTATATAATAGGGGGGTTGTTGAACGAGTGGGAAACCTGAAGCGTTCTCCAAACGGTTTTCGGCTATTTCCCCGGAACGGATCGCCGGGACGGGCAAACGCCGAGTCGCAACGCCGGTTTATACGCCGGATTGTTAGAGAGTCAAGCAGAATACAATTTCTTCATATTTCATAATCATAAAAGGGTTAATTAAATAGGATCAAGCGAATGAAAAAAGCGAAAGCATCCATCCTGGCCGGAATGCTGGCCTGCACCGTGTTTCTGTCCGCATGTTCCAGCCAGGGCGGCCTGGGCGGCGGGGGTAAAGTGGCGACCGTCAACGGCACCCCCATCACCAAAACGGAATACGACAAAACCTACGGCGAGTTCGAGAAAGCCTTCCACCTGGAAAGCGCTTCCCCCCAGCAACGTGAGCAACTGGCCGACACCCTGCGCCAGATGACGATGAACAAGCTGATTCTGCATACCCTGATTGCCAATGAAGCCCAAAAATCCGGTATTCAAGTGACGGATACCGACGTGGAAAAATACAAACAAGACAAAATCTTCAGCAACCCCACGTTAAAGGATGAGTTTAAGAACTTCCTGAGCGCCAACAAAATGCAAGAATCCGACTTTAACGACATGCTGAAGGAAAACCTGCTGATCAGCAAGTTCATGGAAACCAAGGGCGGATCGCAAGTTGCGGTGAGCGACGCGGACGTGAAAAACTTCTACAGCAAGAACGTGGATCAGTTCAAAATTCCTGAGCGCATCCATGCCAGCCACATTCTGGTTAAAGCCATCGTCCCGCAGATGAAAGAGGAAATTCGGGCGCAAAATCCCAAAATTACCGACACCGAGCTGGACAAGGACATTAATACCCGCAAGCAGGCGCTAAAAGCGAAAGCCGACAAGATTTTCGCCCAGGTGAAAGCGGACCCCGCCAAGTTCTCCGAACTCGCCAAAAAGGATTCCGATGACACGGTTTCCGCCAAAAACGGCGGGGATTTGGGCGATATGCCGCAAAGCAACATCGATCCGGTGTTCTGGGCCGCAGCCTCCAAAACCCCGAACGGCCAGCTCTATCCCGGCGTGGTGTCCACCCAGTTCGGTTATCACATTATCAAGGTGATCGACCGCAAGCCGCCCCATCAGCAAACGTTTGAGGAAGCCAAGGAAACCATTCGCGAACATATGTCGCAGGAGAAAAAACAGGCGTTCCTGCAAAAATGGGCCGAAGAGCAAAAAGCTATGGCCAAAATCAACATTGAGCCTGCCTACCAACCCAAGGCGCCGGAAGCCACAGCCGGTCAGCCGGGCGGGATGATGTCCCAGCCGGTGGCGAGCAACCAGGCGCAACCGGAACAAGGCAAGCACTAGCCATGGGCGATGTGCTGAACAAGGCGCAATTACTGGAAAGACTGGCCCCTCTGCGGGGCCAGTCTTCTATCGTCACCACCAACGGGTGCTTCGATATCCTGCATGTGGGTCACCTGCGTTACCTGCAAGGCTGTAAGGGGATGGGCGACGTACTGGTGGTGATGGTGAATTCCGACGCATCGGTACGCAGGCTGAAAGGCTCCAGCCGCCCCGTGGTGAGCGAGGCGGATCGCGCGGAATTACTGGCAGGGCTGGGTTGCGTGGATTACGTAGTGCTGTTTGACGAGGACACGCCTGAGCCGCTGCTGGAAATCATCAAGCCCGATTTCCACGCCAAGGGCGCCCAGTATAACGAAGAAAACCTGCCCGAAATGGCCACCCTGCGTAAAATTGGCGCGCAAGTGCGTTTTGTGCCCATGGTGGAAAATCGCTCCACTACCTCTATCATCGATCGCATCCAGCAAGCGCTTTGCGCAACCGGCGAGATGTCTGCCACCGGCCAATAGCCATGCAGCAACTGGACGCAATCACGCTCAAGGCTTTGGCATCGGAACTGCAATCGCTACTGGACAACGCCAAAGTCAGCAAGGTGCAGCACCCCAGCGCGCACGAGTTCTTAATCACCTTTTGGGGCGGCCCGGCCCGGCCGGACAACCTCAATCTGTTCTACATCCAACTCAACCCGGAAGCGCCGTTTTGCGCCCTGACCCAACCCAGGCACAAACAGGAAACGGTGCTGCACAGCTTTAGCAAGCCCACCGCCTTGTGCATGCTGCTACGAAAGCACTTAAACGGCGCCAGCCTACAAGCCGTGCGGACACTGCCGGGCGAGCGGGTATTGGATTTGGTGTTTGAGAATTTCAACGAACTGGGCAACCGGGTGCGGCTGGTGCTGTCGCTGGAATTAATGGGCAAGCACAGCAACATGATTTTTTATGACGAGGTGCAAGGCATTATTTTAGCCGTTGCCCATGGGGTCAGCGAAATCATGAGCAGCCATCGAGAACTGGCGGCGGGCCTGCCGTATGCGCCACCGCCACGGCCAGCGGGAAAACGGTTGCTATCGGAAATGCCGCTGGATGACTTTACGGAACTGTGGCGGCAAAAACCGGAAATGGAATCCGGCAGCCATTTTTTAAACGCCAATCTGGCCGGATTCGGGCAAAAAATGCTGGAAGACGCGCTGGCGCTCGAATCCGAGCCAAAAGCCCTGTACCAGATGCTAAACCAACTGGAAAACGGGCAGGATTTGCGCCCGGCCATCAGCTCGAACCAGGAGCGGTTCACGCTGGTAAACCCCGCGCCAGATTGGAGTCGGCAGGAAAATGTAAACGCCCTGGTGGGACACTATTTCATCGGACATTTGCAACAAACGCGCATTCGACGGCGCAGACAACAACTGTCGTTGTTGCTGGAGCAGCAGGAAAAAAAGCTGAAACGGCGCGAAAAGGAACTGGTTCCCATTGCGGATGCGGAAATCGAAGCGCTGCAAGCCACTGGCGATCGATTACTGGCGGCCTTCAGCGCACGGGAAATCCCGGCCCATCCTCCTGCCGGAAAAGGGACGATTGCCGTCACCCGGTACGAGGATGGAGAACCATGGGCCATTGAAATTGACCCCACCTGTACCTGGGTAGAAAATGCCCAAATTTATTACCGACGCGCCCAAAAAGCCAAGGCCCGCAAAGCAATCTATCAGCAGATGGCGGATTCTTTAAGTGCGGAGCAAAACTATCTATCCGATTTGAAAGTGCTGCTTAGCCAGGCGGACACTTTGGCCGATCTCAACGCGATTGAGGCGGATTTAGCGGAAGCGGGCTTTGCCAAAAAGACGGGCGGCGGTATAGAAGGCAAGCCCTCCGCCAAAAAGAAAAACCAACCGGAAGAACTGGGCGGCGTGGTTTCCCTGCGCTCCTCGGATGGGCTGGAAATGCTGCTGGGCAAAAGCGGGCAAGGCAACGACGCGATTGTGGGCAAACTCTCCCGCTCCGATGACTGGTGGCTGCACGTGCATTTAATGCCCGGCTCGCACGTACTGGTACGCAGCAACGGCAGGACGGAACTGCCGGATCAAACTCTGCTGGAAGCCGCCACGCTGGCCGCCTATTACAGTTCGGCGCGCAACAGCGTGAACATTCCGGTGATTTACACTCAAAGCAAGCATGTGCGGAAAATCCCGCAATCCTACCCCGGCCACGTGAATTATAAGCAAGAGAAAACGGTGTTCATCACGCCCGATCCGCAATTGTTGGAAACCTTGCTAGAAAGCGCCGCCGCCACACGATAGGCTCACCGGCCCCTGACATGCTTCCAGGTTATTTAGGAGTATAATGGCTCTATCGCAATTGATGTTGAACTGATAGAGGGAGGCTGGTATGCAGGTTCAGGCCGTACAAGGGGACATCGCCCAATTCAAGGCGGATGCCGTTATCGTCAATCTGTTTGAGGGCGTGACGAAGCCGGGGGGCGGCACCGGCGCGGTGGATCAGGTACTGGGCGGTATTTTAAGCCAGGAGCTGCAAGCCAACGCAAAGGCATTTAAAGGCAAGCTGGGCGAAACATGGGTGCTGCCCACCTACGGCAAATTGCCCGCCCGTTTTGTAATTATTGTGGGACTGGGCAAGCAGGAAGAAATGAAAGCTTTGCAACTGCGACGCGCCTCGGCGGCAGCCATTCGGGCCTGCCAGAAACTCAAGATTAAAAGCGCGGCAACCTTGTTGCACGGGGCAGGCATTGGCGGCTACGACACTGAGGCGGCGGCCCGATTGCTGACGGAAGGCGCACTGCTGGGCAATTATAAGTTCACCAAGCGCAAAGGCGCTAAAACAACTGAAGAGAACACGGATAACGGAAACAGCAAAGACGAATTTGAAACCCTCACCATCGTGGAGCAAAGCGGGGACAAGTTGCCCGCTGTTGAGGCGGGAATCCGCTTTGCGAATGTAATTGCCCAAAATACCAACCTGGCGCGGGACTGGGTGAACGACAGCGCCAACCATGTCACGCCCTCATTCTTAAAAGCGCAGGCCGAGCAGATTCCCGGCTTGAGTTGCACGGTGCTGGATTTTGCGCAAATCAAGCAACTGGGCATGGGCGCGTTTGAACTGGTGGCTCAAGGCACCGAGCAGCCCGCCTACCTGATTCATCTGACTTACAAACCGCAAGGGGAAGCCAAGAAGAAAATAGCTTTAGTCGGCAAGGGCGTTACGTTCGACAGCGGCGGCCTGTCCCTGAAACCGGCAGCCTCCATGGAACTGATGAAAATGGACATGGCAGGAGCGGCAGCCGTCATCGCCACATTAAAGGCCGTGGCGGAACTGGACAATTTGCCTGTGGAAGTACACGGGTTTGTGCCGACCTGCGAGAACATGCCCAGCGGGCGTTCCAGCAAGCCAGGCGACATTGTGACCGCCATGAATGGCAAAACCATTGAAGTAAACAACACCGACGCGGAAGGCCGACTCATCCTGTGCGACGCGCTGACTTACGCCCAGAAGGAAACCAACCCGGACGAGCTGCTGGATTTGGCGACGTTGACCGGCGCTTGCGTAGTAGCCCTGGGCAAAGCCGCCGGAGGCATTATGGGCACCTGCGACGATTTGATTGACCGGATTCGCAAGGCGGGCGAAAACGCCGGTGAAAAACACTGGCCGCTGCCCTTGTACGATGAGTACAAAGCCTTCCTGAAAAGCGACGTGGCGGACATGATTAATTCCGGCGCCAAAGGCGAGGCGGGTTCATCCGCAGGGGGCATGTTCCTCAAGGAATTCGTGGATAAGAACCGGGCCTGGGCGCACATGGATATCGCAGGCCCGGCCTGGATTAGCGCCGATGCGCCGGAAGTGCCGAAAGGCGGCACCGGCTTTGCGGTCAGAACCTTGCTGTATTACCTGTATAACCTGGCGTAAGGCTGTATACCAATCCTTCTTTACGGATTGGTGTACAAAATAAAAGACTTGGTGAGGCCCAGGCATTTTTCATGGTACATGCGGCTGCCGGGAAACATACGGTGAAACTTTCGCCCCGATAGCAGACGCAGGCTTTTTACCCTGGACACGCAACGCTCCCAGGATTCACATGGCAAGCGTTCAAAGCGGCGAAAGGTCAGCCGGGCCTTCCATGCCTGGATGGTTCGCCGAATGCCGCCCCCGGTTAAATCAAAATAATAAAGCAATCCTGCCTGTAACCACATTGGCATAAACTGGTACAGGGGAATGCAGGAATGGGACTCAATCGGGAAATATAAATTGGGCGTTTGCACAAAATACGCCTTGCCTACCCGCCTAATTTCATCAGCCATGCGTTGCTGAGCCTGATCATCGCCCACATGCTCAATTACGGAGTTGGAAAACACAATATCGAATTCGCCGTCCTTGAACTGGGAAAGATCCGTGGCATCCCCGGCCAGGCTGGTAAACATGGAGGAATCCACCGGAGTAGCTTCAAGGTTCAGCAACACAATATGGATATCATCGCTTTGCTCAAAATCCATGGTACTCCAAAAGGTGAGCGTACCGCCCAGGTCGAGTATTTTGAGCGGCCTTGGGAATTGGGACAGCCATTGCCGAAACAGGGCGAATCGCTTGGCCCGTGACCGCCAAGCCATACTGTTCTTATTGTAGGGGTCAAAAAACAGACTGCGTAAAAAAAGCATCGAATGCCCTTTCCCAAATTTTATGCCAATAAAAATTTAGCTAAATACTGATTTTAGGGATTTAACCCATTTCTGACATTTAATCACCAAAGCTTTTTACAATGTAATTGCACAGTCTACCATTGGCCAAGTGGCTACCCAGCAGGCACCAAGCCAATTTAATATCCATCACCATCATAAGATATATTAAAAGGTCTATTCAAAGTCCCATTCATCAACTTTAACTTTCTTTGGATTTGGATATTCCAGGGAAAAATGGTGGCATAACCCCTTCAGAGAATAATCAAGAACCAGGAATTGAGGATTTTGAACCATGCGCAAACACGCAGTCAGGTGGCTTTGCCTGGGAGTATTTATCGGGCTTTCAGTTTGCGGCCCGGCATTTTCCGACTGCAAGAGCGACTCCCAGCAGGCCATCAGCATGCTGAACGCTTTCAAACAAAGTGCGCTGAACAACCAGCACCAGGATACGGATCGGTTTCAGACGGAATTCAAGCCGCTGGTGGATCGCATGCAACAGGGCCAGTGCCAGAGCGAGCTGATGGGGCTGATGAGCTTTATACAGGGCGAACAGCAGAAATACCCCGATCCCAGGCAGAATCCAGGGTTCTATAAGTAACTCAGGCGCAAGCTAAAAAACAATGCGAGGCAAAGAAAAGCACCCGATCGGTCAACCGACCGGGTGCATCGTCGTACCGCTCTCTATACCAAATGTTTACTGACTGGTAGTCGGTTGCTGACCGTTATTGGTAGCGCCCACGCTATCGATGCGCAGTTGCAGCCGGTCGCCAACGCCAATCACAATATCGCTCTGGCTGCTGAGGTCCATGGGGTCAAGCGGCTTGTCGCTCACCTGGTTCACCAGCGGCTGTTCCAGTACATAGGCTTTGCCCTGCTTGATGCCGTACAGGCCGCCTTCCGAAGAGCTGATTTCCCGCTTCAGCGCGGCGGTGGAACGGTTGGGGTGGAACACGATCCCTTGCAGCTCGCCGGACTTTAAAATGCCATCGGTGTTGTTCACGGTCGCGCTAATCGGAATCTGCTGCCCGTCCGGGGTAATGAAGCCATTAAACGTCAGCCCGATCTGGGGCGTATCGCCGGAACGGAACTTGGAAACCACATTGGTGACGATGCCCATCACCCTGGTTCCGGCAGGCGCAATCACCCGACCATTGGCGTCGTACAGCGGATGATCCAGAATCACCATGACCGGATCGCCGACCTGGTTATAAGCAGTGTACAGCGATTTGGCCACTGTTCCGGTAAAAGTGGTGTTGGCCGGCAGGGTCACTGGAACCTCGGCGTCCATATTACTGGGCGTGGTGGTGACATTGACGCTGCGGAACTCCGGAATGGTGTCGGCCCCGTTGCGGTAAGGGGTGCCATGCCCTTGCATAAAGTCAATGTGGGCCGCAGTCTGCTGATCAGTGTTGGTTTGCGTCGCTGTTGTCCCGGTTGCCTCAGTCGTCTCGGCAGTTTCGCCCGTGGTTGTAGTGGTGGTGGTTTCAGAGGTCTCGGTGGTGCGAACCATGCTAGTGCCGGAAGTCGCGGATTGATCCGGCTGGGCCGCTATCACCTGCCCGTTCTGCACAATGGCAATGTCCCGGTTCTCATAGAGATCGTTCAGCATCGCGGCCACTTCGGCGCGGGTGGCCGGACGCAAGGGGGCAATCACGCCGTTGCCGCTGGCAGGATCCACCTCAAACAGGTTGTACTTAATGGCAGTGGCCACTTCCCGATGAACAGCCACAGGAACCATATCCGCATCGGAATATCTGCTGAGGATTTGAGTCGCCTCCTCCTCGCTCACCAAAGGCTTGTTCAGGGTACCGGCAAGGCCCACCAGGGTTTCCACCCGTCGCACAGGGTTGGCCGGACGGAATACACCGGACGGGTAGCTGGAAATCCAGTTCTGGTTACTGACCTTATCAAAACCCCAAGTGTTCTGGGAAACCTGCTTCAGGCTGGGCACGGTATCCGCTTTGCTGGGGGCCAGCCCCAGGGTTTTGGCGGTCATCTGGGTAAATTCGGTGCGGGTCACCCAGGCATCGGGATGGAATTTCCCGTCGTTAAAGCCGGTCATCACCTTCTGGTTGACCATGTTGTTGATGTCGCTCTGTGCCCAACTGCTGCTGACATCGCTGTAGTTTTCGGTCGCGGCGTTCGCTGCGGCGGCGGTTGCGGCAAGGCTCACGGTAACCGCCAGGGCAATCAGATTTCTTTTCATATTCCTACTCCTCCATTCGATCAATCTATCAATTGACGTTGTAAAAAGCGGCATTCATACACAGCATTCCCTGCTCCCGCGACCCGGATTTGGTAAAAAGCGCAGACAACGGTACTGATTTTGCAGTGAACAAAGAGAATGCGCCCAAGTGCCAAACTGTATCCTTTGACAAACACTACTACCTTAAGCACGGCAGAGAGCCCTATGAAGCCCCTCTCATGTTTTAAAGCGTATCAACCCAGCTATTTACAAGTTCCTTTAGGGTAGGCAATATCGGCGCGAGAGACAATTACCCTGTCGGGCAATCCCAAAACGCCTGTTGGCTAGACGGCGAGCAGGCAATCCCTGATGAGCCTTGACGCCTGAATTTAACCAGACTCATCCGTATTTAAACCTTTTAAAATTTCATCAGGAACAAAAACCAGGGGCCGCGTCATAGTCAACAATGGCAAAATTAAGCGCCATCGCCCAGCTTGACAAAACTTAAAAAAGCAATTAATATAGTTGACTCCTGGGAGTTTTTTTACCACACGGTTTGAGTGTCTTTTGAGCAGTAGGCAGATCAATCAGAGTAGATATCGGTAGAGCGTTATAACCGTATTGACGGGAGGTTTGGTATGTTTGAGAAATTGCTGAAATCCGCATTTGATGCTGGCGGAGAGGCTTTTGTATATATGAACGGTTTCAATAATCCCCTGCGCGGCAGGATTCAGGATATTGACGGCGAATATTTCACCTTTTTCCAGAGCGGCAAAAACGGCACCATCCTGTGGGCGTTCCGCATGAGCGACGTGTTATCCTGCGGGTTACTGGTAGGGCCGCCGATTCAGGACTCCATGATTACAGATGAGAGTGTGGAAGAGGAAGCCGAAGAAATCTCTTTCAGGGAATCCGAAAACTAGCCTCCAAAATGGCAGTGTTCAGAACCCTGAAGCCCGATCCGGCCCGGATTGATACCGAAATTTGACTTACCAATTGCCGGTTCTGAAACCGGCAATTTTTCTCTGTTTTTCTTCTTACTATTGCGCTTCTGCTTTACAGGGTATAGATGACTGGAAACGATGAATACAATCTGGATAAATTCGCGGGCAGTACCAGATAAACTGGCATGTAACTGAGATGTAGAAGGGATATTGAAAATGCTGTGCTGTGACCTGGCTCTTTATGCGGTATTCGCTGAATGCCGAGGATGGATGTGCTGAATGCTTCCGTTAACCAAGGGCCGACAATAAATTGCCGGTTCCCGCGCCGGTTTGCAGCAAGTTGTTACCGATGCCCGGCAGTTGCTGGGGAGCACCCAAGATACCCTGAAGCGGATTGGCCGCATTAACAGCAGCAGGGGCGGGTGCGCCAGGCCGGACATCCCCGGGTGTTAGCTGTGGCCGGGGAATCAAGCTTGCATTGGGCAAGCCTCCAACCTGAGCCGCCTGGGCCTGCTGGCCGGCAGCTCCGAAACCGATACCCACCGTGGCCAACTGTCGATCCAGGCTGACCATGGTGTTGTTGACCACCCCGTCAATCTGGGCCATTATGGCCGGATTGGCGAGCGAAGGTTGACCAAGACCTCCCCCGAGAGCGCCCAAGCCACCGCCAAGCGCACCTGCGCCACCGCCTTGCAACATTTGAAGTCCTTGCATCAAAATGTTTTGCAGCAGGGTTTGGGTATACATGTTGGCAAAACTGCCGGGCTGTATCGCTTGTGGCATGGAACTATCGCTCTCAAATTTACATGCTATTCGTAGGGTGTGGGTGCGCTGTGTTTGGAAAAAAATGCGCTAAGTTTTTCGACTTCTAAAAAAATAAAAACAATTTATAGTTTAAAATTGCCTGCTTTTCCCTATGAATTTTGCTCCCCGCCCCCAAATGACAGCCAACCCGATTGATGGCCCTGGATCCCATTCCACTCTATTCAATTCACGCTTAATTGGGGTTTACACCTTCTGCAGGGGCCAAAGAGGCAGGCTGGGACTTGGATTGTTCAACTTGCATTTCGTTCAGAATTTCAATGCGGGACTGAGATGCCTTATCCGAAGCCGGTTCCGGCTCCAATGGCGGCTCCGGAGCGATCTCCCCCACCTCAACCGGGCGCTCCAGCGGGCTTTGCAAGGCATCGCGCAATTTCTTATCATCCAGCCGCACATCGGGGAATTGCCGGATAATATCCGCCCGAACACTATCCACGGAAGGCATGCCCTGCTTGAAGCGATCCGCGTACACAATCACCCGCACGTTATTCCCCTGGCGACGGATGAGCACCGGCTGATACACAACCTCTACCGGGGTACCCACCGTAATCAAATCAAACAGGGCTTCAGCGTCCGGCACTTTTAACCGCACACAGCCGTGGGAGCTGAATTTTCCAACCGATGCCGGGTTATCGGTGCCATGCATCCCGTATTCCCCGCCCGCTTTCTGGTAAAAGCCCATCCAGCGAGTACCCAGCGGGTTATCCTCGCCTGGCGCCAGGCGAACCCTGCCATTGGGCAGGTAGGGGTTTTCCCAACCGGGATCGATGACCTTGCGTATAATGCTGAATTTCCCCAGGGGGGTCATGTATCCGACCCGCCCCACCCCGACCGGGAAATACCGAACAATCTGGTCACCGGAATACACCCATAAAGTGCGGCTGGGAATATTAATCACCAGCCGGGTATCCGGGCGGGCGTCGGTAGTAGATGAAGCCGCCGGGGTCTTATCGGCCGATTCGGCGCTCACCCCTGGGGCCGCAGGCTGGGCGGCCAATACGATGAGCGCCGAAATCAGCGATAGTAGTTTTGGGAAACGAAAGCCCGTCATTGTTTCTCCGTTACATCTGCAAGAAACCGGAAAAACATGAACCCGATTCGGTTTCCTGCGGTTTTACCAGTAACCCCGCACCGTGGAGCGCCGGCTCGTGCTGCCGGAAGATCGGGTGTACGCGGTCGGTTCGGATTTTCCTTCATAGGCAAATTCGGTATTGGTGTTAATCAGGGAAGCGACTTCCTGGTGGTTCACGAAGCTGCTGGACGCAATCACATTGCCTTGGGAATCATTGATATAATAGGCAACCTCCTGACCCGGCGTCAAGCTGGCGGTTTGGGCGCGATCGATCTGGATGGTGCGCTGGGCGTTGGCCGGAATTTCATAGCTCAGGTTCAGCACCGGCGAAGAAAACATCACGGGTTTTGGCGTGGTGTTCACCACATCGATCGAGGTCGTTCCCATCCCGATTGTGAGCCTGGGCATCACGGTTGAAGATGCGTCCGGCCCCAGCACCACTTCCCCGCTGGAGGAAAGCGACTGGTTTTCAATCATGGCGGGGGTGGCCAATGGCTGTACGCTGGTGGACTGGTAACTGGATGTGGTGGTGGTGGTTGAAGACGGTTGCGTCGTTTGGGCGCCGACCAGCAAAGACGCGGACAGGCTGATCGAAATTGCCGTCATGAGGCCCGGCAGAAGATACTTTCTCATGGTTTCCCTCCTACTCTGTTGATTCGGTTTTCAGGTGAAAAAAGGCGACTACTTTGAAAACTTGCCTGCACATAAAAATGGATCAAATGGCGCCTCCTGTTGAGGCAATTCAAACTAAGGCGATGCATGGACACGTCGACGTGTACCAAGTGTAGCGAATAGCCCGCCATTTTGTAAGTTGCCACACGGCTACTCTTGGGCTAACCACTTGGTGAATGCAGAGCCGCGCCCGCTACCCAAGGGAGCTATAAAACAGGGTTTTCCAGCCTTTTCGCCAAGCCCGACCATACCGGACAATCGCCCGACATGCGGGGAACCGGCTTACTTAATCCAGATAAAGGCAAGTTACAAGCTTGTGGTTCTCGTTCGCGTAATCAATGGCGGTGTGCAGCGTGGGGCTATCGTGAGACAGCAAAATAATGAGCTGCTGGCACTCATCCACGATTTCCCGGTTACAAAGTCGGCTGGCGTCGGCCAGTTTCATCATGCTCCATTCCGGATGCTCAATGATATGGGGAATGCCGATGAGCTGATCCTGCACATCCGACGGTTGCTGGCCGATAGTCTGGGGCAGGATTACTTTCAGCAAATCGGGGTTGCCGCGCATGGCGCCGCGAATGGTGGCCGCGTTGGTGCCAGAAGAACCGCCGCTGGTCAGCACCCGGTTGCCTTCGTGCGTTAAGGAGAACGCCAGCATTTCAACCAGTTGCTGGTGGGGCAACGGAATGTTGCGGCTGCCGATAATGGCGATACTCTTGGACTTCTGTTGCAGCATGGAGAGTTCGGCGGCCAGCTCGTCATGCGGATCGGGGTTGTCCTGGTCCAGGTCATCCTGGCTGGGCAGCGGCACCAGAATGGTTTTCTCCGTCTTTTCGTCGTCAAAAAAGCTGCTGATGCCCGCGAGGGTCTTCAATACTTGGGCCTCAATCGGAGAATGCTCGGTCATCTGATCCCTTCCATCCACATTCAAAAAATACTTGATGCTGCAACTAGACTACTAGATTACTGTTTTTACCGCCTTCGATCAAAGGAATTCTTTGTAGCCCGCTTCGGGCCTGCCTTTACCCGGCGTCAGGCTGGTTTTGTCAGACCCCCATCCCTGAGCGGACATGGCATGATTAAGAATTCCAACGTTTGCCGAACAAGTCGTCGACAAGTCGCCGATTTAAACACTATATTATATAAAAAGCCGTCAGTTACGCCACTTCTTTGAGATTTTTTACCAATCCCCCCTGACTCGATTCTCATCGTCGGCCTGAGCAGGCTCATTCCTATCTTTTAATCTTTTATCCGTATGTATCGACATGTATCGATCCACTTGCCCCCCACCCAGAGAGTCAGGCACAATTCAGAATTGCGTTAGAGAGGCTAGACGAAAGCGATGAATGGTTTGCTGCAAAACCTGAACCCCGAACAATTGGAAGCGGTCACCCACCAGTTGGGGCCAATGCTGGTGCTGGCCGGGGCGGGCAGCGGCAAAACCCGCGTCCTCACCCACCAGATTGCCCACCGGATCGAAACCGGCGTGTACCCCGGCGAAGTGTTGGCTGTTACCTTCACCAACAAGGCCGCCAAAGAAATGAAAGAGCGTTTGGGCCACCTGGTCGGCGAAGCGTTGAGTAAATCGCTGTGGATTGGCACTTTCCACAGCATTTGCGGACGGGTGTTGCGGCGAGATGTCGCGCATTACACATCCAAGGCCGGGCGCACCTGGAACAACAATTTTGTCATCTACGATGAAAGCGAGTCCATGGCTGCCGTAAAAGAGGTCATCAAGTCGCTGAACCTGGATGACAAGCTGTACGCGCCCAAGAACATCCGCTACATGATTTCGGGCTTCAAGAACCAGATGCTGGACGCATTCGATTACGCCTCCACCGCCAAGGACTTCCGCACCGAGAAGCTGGCCCAGATTTACGACGGCTACGAGGCGATTCTCTCCCGCAACAACGCCATGGACTTTGACGACATGCTGATGATTACGGTGAAGCTGCTCCAGCAGAACCCGCATGTGCTTCAGCGGTACCACAATCAGTTCAGGCACATCCTGGTGGACGAGTTTCAGGATACCAACGACGCCCAGTACGAGCTGGTTCGCCTGCTGGCCGAAGGCTGCCTGAAAGAGGACAGCTCGCCTGATTTGCATAAGGAATTGTGGCAAACCCGCAGCCTGACCGTGGTGGGCGATGTGGATCAATCCATTTATAGCTGGCGGGGCGCGAATTTCCGCATTATCCTCAACTTCCAGAGCGATTTTCCTGATGCAAAAGTGATTAAGCTGCTACAAAACTACCGCTCCACCGCCAACATTCTGGAAGTGGCCAACGCCATCATCGAGCAGAACAAGGAGCGCCTGCCCAAGGAGTTGCAATCGGTGCGCGGCCCCGGCGAGAAAATCAACTGCTTTGAAGCAAAAGATGATCGGGAAGAGGCGTTCTATATCCTCGATCGGTTACAGCAACTCACCGGCGGCGGCAGCCACAAGCCGGGCGACTGCTGCATTTTATACCGCACCAACGTGCAAAGCCGGGTATTAGAGGACGTGCTGATTTCCCGAGGGATTCCCTACACCATGGTGGGCGGCCTTAAGTTCTACGAGCGCAAGGAAATCAAGGACGTGCTGGCCTACATGACCGTAATTTTCAACGATGCGGACAGCTACAGCGTAAAACGGGTCATCAACGTGCCCAAACGGGGCATCGGCAAAACCACGGTGGAATTGCTGGAAGGCATGGCCGACCGGCATGAGACTACCCTGTACAACGTGCTGAAGCAGGCCGATCAGGTGGACGGCCTGAAGCCCAAGGCGGCCAAAGCCATCGGCGCGTTTATGTCCGTGATGGAGCGCCTGAAACGCCTCTCCACCGAAGTGGGGCTGGATGAGCTGGTCACGCAAATTCTGGATTTGACCGGCTACTTTGAGGAGCTCAAGCTGGAAGACCCCACCGACACCGAAGGCCGTCAGGCCAACGTGCAGGAATTCGTAAGCGTGGCCCGGCAATTCATGATTGAAAACCCGGCCACGGAAGAAGGCCAGCCCGGCCTGGCGGACTTCCTGACGCAAATGTCTTTGCTCAGCGATATTGATACCTCGGAACCAGTGGAAAACAAACTGGTGCTGATGACGCTACATGCCTGCAAGGGTTTGGAATACCCAGTGGTGGCCATTTGCGGGATGGAAGAAGGGTTGTTTCCCCATTTCCGTTCGCTGAACGACACCAACCAGATGGAGGAAGAGCGCCGCTTAATGTACGTGGGCGTTACCCGCGCCATGGAACGCCTGTTTTTAACCTACGCCCGGCGCCGCATGCTGATGGGCGAACTGCGGTATTCCCAACCCAGCCGCTTTTTGAAGGAGATCCCGCCGGAGCATCTCTCCGGCTTCTACAGCCTGGATCGCGAAAGCGGCGGTGGACGCTACAGTGATGACGATGTGGATTCCATGCGCCGTCCCAACAATGGATCTTCGTATGGTGGCGGGGGCAGCAGTTACGGTGGCGGCTCCAGTTCGGGATATTCCAGAGAGCGTTTTTCCGATTCGGAATCTTACGGCAGCCGGTCTTCTTCGGGCAAATCGTCCGGCAGCAGGTCATCGGGCGGCGGGTACGGCGGTTACAGTCAGCCCAGCGGCAATCCAAACGTCAGCCCGCATTTGCGCAACCGCACCCCGGCATCGGCCCGCAAAAGTACGCCCGGCGAACTGCCCATTGTGGGTTCCTCCCGACCCCAACCGTCCCCCACGGCGGCGGCGTTTAAGGTGGGCGATCGGGTGGCGCATGCCAAGTTCGGCGAAGGGACTGTCAGCCAGGTGCTGGGCGATGGGGAAAAAGCCATCTACAGCATTGAGTTCGACACCATTCCGGGCAAAAAGTTACTAGACCCCAAGTTCGCCAAGCTGGAAAAGGTTTAACAGATTAACGAAGATTTAACGCTGAATTAACCCCGCTTGGGGGACAAGCCAGCCGAAGATTCCGCCTGGGAAGCCTGTGACTTTTTCAGTTTGAGATCGCTGATTTTTTGCACGGCGTCGCTCATCATGGTCATCAGGTTTTCCTTGGGAAAGTCGACCCGCATTTTGCCAAACAGGCCCACCAGCTTGCTATACGGCCCGTGACCGGCATACTCTTTCAGAATACCCGACTGCGCCCTGGATGTTGGCACATTTCGGGACAGGGAGCCGCGCCTGGGAATCACCACTTCCTCCCCTCCCAAGTCTGGCTCCCGAAAACGAATCACCAGCTCGTCCTGAATCAGTTCTCGAGAATGCCTTGCCTTGGACAGGCGCATGGTCATATCGGCATCTTTTCCAAGAAATCCCAACTCCGGGCCAATCCCACCATCAGCCACTTCCTGTTCAATCTGGCTAATGTGTTCTTCAATCAATTCCCGGGGTACCCCGGCCTGCAATGCAGGCGAAATGTTATAAACCATGCTTTTTCTGCGTACAAGTTCCATCGTTTTTGACCCTTCTTTCTCCATGCTCCAAGGGAAGCCATCCCATACTTGCGCCCATGCTTGCGACGCCGCCTCCCTGACGGAAAGGCATATCAAAGACCGGGAGACAGCGCGCCTGTCCCATGAAAACCCCTCAGCCCAAAATGATGCTAGCCCGACCTCAGAAATCGAAATTTTCCCGTATTCATAGCTACCGGGCTTCGATCAGCACCACGCTCAAGTCATCCTCCAGCGGGTGACCCTCTGTAAAGTCGGACAGCACCTGGATCAGGTCATCCAGAATCTGCCCTGAATTTTCCTGCACCAGCTTTAGAAATAGGGCTTCCAAGGCTTCCTCGCCATACAGTTCGCCTTGCAGGTTGCGCATCTCGCTAATGCCGTCGGTGAACATCAGCACCTGGTCACCCGGCTCCAGGGGAATGCGGCCCATGGGGTATTCCATGTTTTTAATCCAGACCAGCGGTGTGCCGTTCTCTTTCAGGCGAATCACCCGATTTTCGGACGCCTTGTAATAGAGCGGGTACGGATGACCCGCGCCGGTATAGTCCATGCAAAGCTTGTCCGGGTCGGCTTCATCCGGCTGAATACGGCCGTACACGGCGGTGACATATTCGCCGGTTTTGACGATATCCGCCAGCTCGTTGTTGAGGTGGTACAAAATATCGCCCGGTTCGCTGTGGTTGTGGGTAATCCGGTAGAACGAGGATTTGAAGATGGCGGTAATAAAGCCCGCAGGCACCCCATGGCCGGACACATCCGCAATGGCCACGCCCACCGTGCCGTTGGGGAATTTAATCACATCGTAAATATCGCCGCCCAACGCGTCGCAGGGCAAATAAACGCCGGAGATTCGCAATTTTTCATCTTTATAGTGGCATTTACTGAAACTGCCCTGCACCCCCTCTTCAAGCGGCGCATCGGTTGGCGAGCCTTCCTCTTTCAAAATCGGCGGGAGCAGGCTCTGCTGCAACTGGCGGGTGACGTACAGCTCTTTTTCCACTTGCAAGTTGCGCTCATACAACTCGGTATTCATCTTATTCAACTGCTGGGCCATGGAAACCGCCTGGCTGGCGGCCTGCTTGTTGCGAATAGCGGCTTGCAGGCGGGCCAATACTTCCACCTCGCCCGCTTCGATGGACACAAAATCGGTGGCGCCGCTTTCAAAGCTTTTTAACAACATGCCGTTGCCGGACGGGCGGGTGTGGATAAAAATAACCGGAATATTCTCGGTATCCGGGTCGTTTTTCAGGGTTTCGCACATTTTGAAGCCCTGATGCTCCGGCAGGGTCGGATCCAGCAGAATCAGGTCGGGCTGGCTGGACTTGATCTCCTCAACCACTTCCTGATCGCGACGATGCGCGATCAGCTCATAGCCCATGGTTTCCAGCCGGGCGCGCAACTCAGCTAGGGAGGGGTGATCGCCTTCAATGGTTTCCAGGGAAAAAATCTTGAACATAAGGGATCCATCTTTGATTGACTAGCTTCACTGGCACTGGCACTCTGTTCAGCCTGCGTTCCAACGCGAAAAGCTGATACCCAACTTACTTCGGCAGTTTTTTGGCAAACCTGAGAAAAGTTTCCCTTTTGTTACGAAAATCTGGAAAAGACTTCACGGACAAGGGTTCTGGCGAGCTTTCCAGAAACTCCTCTATCCAGGGGAAGGCGGACTTTTTAAAAGGAAATAGGATAAGTACATAGAGACGAGTGGTTGAACAAATTTTCTTTTCTTTCCGTGTGGTTCAGAGGATGGAGCGAGGAGGCAGGCCAATGGCGATAGCGACCGGAACGGTGTTCTGGACTCAACCCGTGGACGATGAAGTGTCCGCGTCGATTACGCAGACCTGGACCGATCAGGCCATTAAATGCTACGTAACCAATGCGGATTGCGCCAATTGCTCCATTCCCAAGGGCGGCTATTCCTTTGTATGCCAAATGAACAAAGTGGTGCCGGTACTCCTGAAAACCCTTGGCGCGCCGGAACCCAAACGGGTGAACAAGCTATTACCCTACCTAAGTCAATACTAAAAAGTTCTATTTAAACGTAACCCCCCTATGAAGCTGATTCAACAGCCGGAGTGTCCCTCCGGCTTTCTCTTTGGGGAAGGCTGTAGTTTGTTCGGAGTTGCCAAGCTCCAAGCGATTTCTAAACGGATTGTCCTAAATCAGGATAGCGCAACGTCACTTAAAAAATATAGGCTATCGAAAAACAGAACAATCCGTTGATTTCTTTACGATGGTTTTTTTAAACATTTACCCCTTAATATTCAAGGCACGGCCTGTACCCGCTGTGGATAAGGCTGCTAATGATGAGTTCAAAGCCCCCGGATGGCCGTTTGATTTTCTAGTGGCGGCTAAAGTGGTACCACCAGGTTGAGGGGTATAGCCATCCAGCGCCCGTTGAACATTCGGCTCCAACTTGAACTCCTGCGAGGTTAGTTTTCCGTCTGGAGTGGTGTCCATAGTGTCAAACCTGGTGAGCATCTCGTTTACCAATGTGGCCTGGGCCTTTAGTGTAGTGTTGCCTGCCTGATCAGGCTGGAGCAGCCTCGCATCCAGCGCTGCTTTATATTGTGTCAGCTCATCCTTGCTGGCGCCGCCATTGTTAATCTGCGGCAACTCTGTTTGGATATTGCTGAAGGCAGCCTGCAACGTAGGCTTATCAAAGGAAAGCAATGTCAGCTCGGTATCGCCTTGAACAGCTTTGCCGGGATCTGCCATACCACCAGCTATCGCTTTAATGTTCCCATCGTTATTAAGCTCATCGTTACCGAGGTGTCCATCTTTATTGGTGTCAAGCTGTCCAGCTGCCCCACCCGTCCCGTTGATGTAGTCAATGATGCGAGCCGCTGCCCGATCCGCATCGGTTGCAGTCCCCGCAGCAATACCCTTCGCCAACTGATCTTGAAATCCTTTAAGTTCGTCCTGAGTGGCTCCCGCCTGTCCCGCATTTAAATCCGGGATACTTTTCGTGAGTGCTTGAAGCCCGGCATTAAGCTGACCTTTAGTTAATGCAGGCCCACCATTGACTGTAGACATCTTGCTCTCCTTATATTGATTTTGTTGCAATTTAAATTAATTTACCGCTTACGCTCCTCTATTGATTGCACTCTCCTGAATCTGTTTTAAAATTGCGCTTTCTATAAGGACACCTTAAATAAAGACACCTTAAATGCATCGGTCGAAATCTCGCGGCTATTTACCCTTTAGCGCAAGATGCATTTCTTCCCAAGCATAGGGACGTTTTAATACTTATTGATGAAATGAAGTTTGTGTAAGAGAAATTTAAAAGTTTTTAACCCCTTATGAAGTAAAAAGAACGTATATGTGAAAATTGTCACAGTTCCTTATGGATACTTTTCACCCATTTGGCATGCCAAACTTGGCAAACAACGATTTCACAACTCAACCACTGGAAATTACAACCTATGCGATTTTTGAAGAGCAAACGGCCCTGTTTTACAAATCTTAGGTTTTAAATGCCCGAAAACTGGGAACTGTATCCATCAGGCAGACACCAACCGGGTTAGCAGGAGTTCTTCTTATAATATGAAACACAAATCGCAACGGGGCTTCCAAATCATCCAAACCTTGGGGCTGTTCCTTTTAACGCTGATGGCTTCAGCGTTCGCCATCGACTTCAGCTATTACTACGCGGCCCAGAACCAGTTGCAAACCGCTGCGGACAGCGCCGCGCTAGCCGGGGCGACCGAACTGTACCGCGACACCAGCGTAGATTCGCTGACCAAGCAGGACAGCGCACGGGACGCCGCCCAGGATCTGGTGGATGAGAACATGCCCGGCATGGTGCTGGACAGCAGCGATGTGGTTTTCGGCTACGTGGACCCGGCCACCAAAAAGTATGATTCATCCTCGTTCAGGACGCCCACCAGCAACACGGATTATAGTGGCACCGGCGGCTACAACGCAGTGTGGGTAAAGGTCAGAAAAGGCGGCGATGGCCCCAACGCGGCTTTGAACACCATTATGGGCAACCTGTTCGGCATTACCCAGATGAACGCGGAGGCGCAATCGGTGGCCCTGGTGGATCAGACCGTGAACACCATTACCGACGGCGGCTTGCGCCCCATTTACGTGTGCGAGTCGCAGTTTAACGAGACCATGACGGATGGCATCCCCGAAAACAACACGGTTCGCATTTACGGGGATCATGCGGAAGTGGACGGGGTGCAAAACACCACGAGCTGCCCCGCGTTGAGTTCCGGCAACTGGGGCTTTGCAGATTTTACCGATTGCAGCTCCGGCACGGTGGGCGCCAGCACCATCGCCACCTGGTTTTCCAGCGGGTATCCGGGTTCCGTCACCGCAGGCCAATGCTACAGCACCAAGCCGGGTAACTTTATCGCCAGCATTCGCACGGAACTGGACACCCTGGTGAGCGACCAGACCATTTTCCCGGTTCCCTTGTACGATAGCTGGAGCGGCAACGGATCGAACGGACAGGTGAACGTCAGCGGGTTCGCGGGCTTTAAAATCACGGATTACGTGGCGACCGGCTCGCAGTCGGGTCGCTACATTGAAGGGCATTTCTATCGCTATGCCTGCAAAAACGGCTGCACATCCGGCTCAAGCGGAAGCACCACGCCCGGCGGGGCCATCGTGCGAATCCGGCTGGCCTCAAGGTCTTAGCCACGCCTCCTGACAGATTGAGCCTGTATAAGGAATAAAGCAACAGGTGATTGAGGCAGGGAAATTCATGAGGGATTTTGTGCGACAAAACAGCCTCGGTTTAGCGTTGTTTTCGGGCTAACGATCTGTTTTATGCGGGATTCCCAATGGCCTCCACAGAGTTGTGCAATATGCAAGGCTCCGATGGCGAGGTTTTCATCCTGGCGTATGCCGGATAGTAGCGCACCGCCTGCGGAAAATGCCGAGCCAGATGACAAAAGCAATGACATAGAGAGGGGCGGGCCTTGACACCCGATTTGTTTCACCAAAAAGCCGCAAATAACCGAAAAAGGGCTGCGCCAGACCCACTCTGTTCTACAAGGTGCGCGGTGGAGGGCAATTCAGCCCAAAAGGCGCTTTCTGAAATACTAGCAGCTGTTGCGACCGTTACCGTGACACCCTGTCGAAGGCGAAGGCGTTGGGGTTGGGGTTGGTGTTGGAGTAGGTGTTGGTGTGGGCGTTGGAGTCGGGGTTGGTGTTGGAGTTGGGGTGGGTGATGGACTGGGGCTTGGCGTAGGAGTCGGGGTGGGTGTTGAAGCAACCGCCGGATCGCCATCGGAAAGCGTGTCCTCGTTGCTGGTCACTAACGCGTCAAAAATAGAGGGCATGACCTGGTGGGCGCCGCTAATAATTCCGGCGACCATCAGCGTACTGAGCAGCATCACCGCCGCGTACTCCACCATGCTTTGTCCTGCTTGCATCCGAGGCTTCTTCGCTTTCATACCGGCTATCACACTCCATACCTACACCATATAAGCTTTTTATAGACAAAATTCACAAATTCCAAACCCAATAAGACACAAATGTAATTACTGTCCCCACTCCGCCCCTATGCCCTTTCCCCCAGGCGCACAAGACCCGCGACGCCTTGCCCAACCGGGCGCATTCCTCGATCAAAAATTGTCGAGCGAATCCCCTATAGCTTTCACCCAGAAATTCAAATCACTAAAATGATTTGAAACCGCTCCAAAAAGTAAAACCGGACTTACGAGAAGTCCGGCCAATCGAAGGGGTATACATTTACAAGACTTATTATATGACATTTTTTGTTTTTAAAACCATTTGATTATTTCTTTTTTTATCTCTTTTTATCCATTTTGGGTTTGCCAACCTCGGCATTTCCAGCAAAAACCCGCTTTCAGTGCGCATGTCAGGCAATATCCAGCTTAAAAGGCAGCCTTAAAGTTTTTCCAAACCAGGTCGATAAGTAATAGAAAACGCTTGAGTATGCGAAGGAGATTCGGTTGAGCCTCACCTTCACTTCTTTGAACCGATATCCGGGCTTTACTTTGGCCGAGCTGTTAATTTCTTTGGCTATTTTAGGTGTGATTGCGACATTTACGATACCCAAGATCCTTGTATCGTCGCAAAACGCCGCTTATACTTCAGAGTACAAGGAGGCTCAGGGGATTGTTTCCGCCGCCTACGTCAATTACGCAGCACAGAACGGCTATTCCACCAATACGACCTTTGGCGCTATTACGCCTTACCTGAACTACGTCAGCACCTCAACCACTGCAACGATTGATGCGGCAACCGGCTCTAGCGCCTGGGGTTGCAGCGCACCCCGGATGTGCTTCTACCTCCACAATGGTGGTGTGCTCGATATCGATATCAGCACGTCATTCGCCAGCACCAGCAATGGTTTAATACAGGTCGTATTCGATCCGGATGGCGTCTATAGCGGAACGACCAATGGCCCCGGTAAAGGCCAGGATTTCTATCTTTACAATAACGGCAGGGTTGATTCCGCCCCTCATGGCTTTGCAAGCTGGTATGTCCCCTAGCTTTTTAAACCGGCAACAGTCCCGGCTCATCCTTTAAGCCGCCTACGGCCAGTTCCCGCACATAAGTCCTGGCCCAGGCGTCCAGCGCTAAAATATCCGGCAGGGAAGGCGTAGGCAGCGCATCGCCTTTGCCATGCGTTGCCAAGGTTTTTTCCAACAGGCGGGCAATGTCGCAATACCGGATTTTCCCATCCAGAAATAATTGAACCGCCATTTCATCCGCGCCGTTCAGCACGGCGGTGGCGCCACTGCCCAGTCGGCCCGCCTCATACGCCAACCGTATGCACGGGAAACGCTCCAGATCCGGCGGCTCAAGTTGGAGCCGGGACAGGCTCAGTAAATCCAGTTGAACGCCCGGCTCGTGGTTGGGCAAGCGTTCGGGGTAAGTCATGGCGTACTGGATTGGCCCGTGCATATCGGGCGCGCCCATTTGCACCAGGATGGAACCATCCACGAATTCCACCCCGCTGTGAATCATGCTTTCCGGGTGAACCACCACTTTAATCCGATCGTAATCCACCCCGAACAGCCAGTGGGCTTCAATAATTTCCAGCCCCTTGTTCATCATGGTGGCGGAATCAATGGTGATTTTTGGCCCCATCACCCAGTTGGGATGCTTCAAAGCCTGGGCCAAAGTCACCTGATCCATTTGCGCCTTGGAGAATTCTCGGAACGGCCCGCCGGAGGCCGTCAGGTAGAGTTTTTGAATGGCATTGGCCGGTTCGTTTTTAAGGCATTGATGAATGGCCACATGCTCGCTATCAATCGGCACAATTTGCGACAGGTAGGGCTTTACCAGGTGGCCGCCCGTCACGAAGGTTTCCTTGTTGGCGGTCAGCAGGCGCTTACCCACTTGCAGCGCCTTTAAGGAAGGTTCCAGGCCCACCAGGCCCACCAACCCCACAATCACCAGGTTGGCCTGGGCGTCTTCGGCCAGGGCGTTCAAGCCTTCTCTCCCAGCCAAAATTTCCCCTTGAAAGGCGGGCGCTATCTCTTTTAACAGCGCCTTCATCTCAGGAAGCTCCGCTTCAGCCTGGATGGAGATTTGCCGCGGATGAAATTCCCGCACCTGCTCCGCTAGGCGCTGAAGGTTTTTACCCGCCGCCAGCGCGTGAATTGTAAAGCGCTCCGGCATGCGCCGAACCACGTCCAAAACCTGTGAACCTATGGAGCCGGTCGATCCCAGCAGCGATATCCTGTCTATCATGTTTATATTTGTAAAAAACAGTCTTAATAATCTATGGCAGCGCCACGTTAAAGGGTATCATAGAAATTATTAACGGACGATTCCGTAAACACCGGGCAGGATGTTTGGGAACGAGGCAAATCCTGTTGGTGCGGGGTACTGAGCCGAAGAAAGTGAAAGTAGTATGTTTAAATGCAAGGAATGCGACTCAACCGAGTTTCAACTGGTGGTTCATCCTGATTACCAGGGCATGGTAGAGGTGAGTTGCAACGAGTTCAATGAAGTCCTGGTGACGGCAAACAACCAGGAATTTATCGCGGATCTCATGTTTATGAACCAGTTTGCGGTGTGCAGCAATTGCGGGGCAATTAAAAGCTGGGAATATTTTTTCCGTAACCCGCTGGTGACCATGTAACGCGCCGCCGAACCGCATAGAGCCGATGGTTGGTTTCTCCTGAAACCGGCCATTTTGTGTTGGCCGTAACACTAAAAAGCGCCCCTCAAAAAATTGCGAGGCCCGTATAGGAGCCTCGCAAAGCTTTCTTGCCATTCAGATTGAACGAACCCGCGCGACTGATTATTTTTCCGTGTTGGGCTCGATCCAGATTTCTTCCAGGTTATGGAACGTTTCCAGCGGGGTGGGATCGAAATTGCGGATGCGATCGCGAACCGCCACAATATTCAACGGCGAATACAGGTAGATGACCGGTGCCTGATCGTAGATGACCTGCTGAAGCTTATCGTAGATTTTGTGCCGCTCAGCATCGTTAAACGTTTGGGCGCCGCTTTCCAGATACTGATCGACTTGCTTTTCCCAAGGCAACCGATCGCTAATATTGGTAATAGTACCCGCCTTAACCACGCGCTGGTTAAACAAGTGCAACGCCCCGTCGCTTTTCCATACGTTCACCCCGCTGTGCGGTTCCAGGTTATCGCCTGTGAGGCCCATAATCATGGTTTCCCAGGAGCCTTCGGTCAGTTTGCCCACCAGCACGTTGAAATCGATAGGCTTAAAGTTCACCTTCATCCCCAGGGTGGCCAAATCCTGCTTAATATTAACGCCCACAGCTTCGCGCTCGTTATTGCCGCTGTTGGTCAACAGGGTAAACTCCACCGGGTGTCCGGCCTTATCCAGCAATTGGCCCTTGGCGTTCCAGGTAAAGCCGCTTTTTTTAAGCAGCCCTTTGGCATACTCAACATCCGCCGGGAAGCCCTTGCCCAGTTCATGGTTCAGATAGATGGAGGAAAGGCTCTCGCTGGTATACAGCGGCGCGCCCACGCCTTTAAGGATATTGGACACCAAATCGTCCCGGTTAATGGTGTGGTTAATGGCCTGGCGGAAATTCACGTCGTTAAACCAACTGGATTTGATGGGCTCCACAAACGGCTTGCCCTGGGCGTTCTTGCGGGCGTTCAGGTTAATGGCCATAAACGTGGTGCCAGACGTTGGCCCCAGGTTGTAGAGGTTAAACGGCGGCTTGGTGAGTCCACGCAGCCGGGAGACAAAGTTGCCCGGCACGGCATAGATATCGGCCTTGCCCTGCTCAAACTGAAGCTCCTGGTTATTGCCGTCGCCCACAAAGCTGAAAGTGTATTGATCCAGGTACGGCAGGCGTTTGCCTTGTTTATCCACCATAAAAAACCTGGGGTTCCGCTTGAATACGGCCTTCAAACGGGGATCGTAACTTTCCAGCAGCCACATGCCATTGGACACGAAATTCTGGGGCTTGCTGGATGCCTCCTTCACGCCCCAGTAGGCGGAAAAAGCTTCGTTCCCCTTGGCGACCACCGGCTTCAGGATATGCTCCGGGGCAATGGACTCGCCCAAAAAGCGCATAAACGGGGTAAACGGCTTGGCGGTCTTAAATTGAATGGTCAGATCATCCAGCATCTTCACTTCAGGAAATTTGCCGTCCACCATCACCACATCGCGGTGGCTGGAATTGCCGAAGCCAGGCTTGATAATCTCGTTCCAGGTAAACACCACATCCTTGGCGGTCAGGGGCTTCCCGTCCGACCACTGCAAACCCTTGCGCAGGGTAACGGTATAGGTCAGCTTGTCGTCGGCCAGTTTCACTTCTTTAGCCAGGTTGGGAATCACCTCGCCGGTATAGGCGTCGGTGGTCACCAGGCCGGTGAACATCATGTTCCCCATGGCGGAGGATGTGGCGTCGAAAGAGGCCCAGGGGTTGAAGGTTTTAGGGCCGTCGCCAATCTGGTTGTTATAAAAGGTGCCGCCAAACTGCCCAACGGGGCCACGGGCCTCCATCAGCTCAGCGCCGTCCACAATCACGGTTTTAAAAGGCCCGCGCGGCTTGGGGTGAACGTTAATAATCTCTTTTCCGGCCCCCTGGGAAAGATTCTTGCCGAATTCCCCACCAGCGCCGTTTTTAGGGGGCGGCGCACAACCGGCCTGGGACAATACCAGCAACAACAGGGTCAATACGGTCATATAGCGCTTAAACACGACTCTCGCCTCCCTTTTAAATGCCTAAAATTATAGCGCCAATGCTTAGGGCTGGCTACGTCTCATGAAATACCAAAAGATAAAAAAACAAAAAGATTAATCTTTGGGTTGATGAGTTTACATTTGAGGTTTTCTACAATGAACACAGTAGAAGTTTTTACGTAATAAAAGAGAGAGTGAAAGATGACCTTCAGGGAATTGGCCTTTCAGGAAGACCTTAAACTGTCCTCGTCCCTGCTGAACGGCGAGGCCGACAAAGGCATTATGCAGGAAATGCTGGCAAACCAAAGCCCGCTGATGAAAGGGTGGTTTGTGATTATGATGGTCAACCTGCTCATGTTCCTGTTCCTGATTCATTAATCAGGGATTGCTAGCGATATTACCCGGTCTCCATTTCCGGCATTTCTGTTCATCCAGTGGCGATTTAAAAGTAAAGTAGGGATTTCAAAAGCATCAAGGTGTCTCCAGCGGAACAAACGGCGCTTAAAAAACAGCGTCCGTTCCAAATCCGACAACTATCAAAAATCAAGTCACGCCTTTTAATGGCGCTCGCTTAGTTCGACGCTTTGCCGTCCGGCGACATTTCAGACTCAACCACAGCGGGAGTCAGGCAAGCCTTTTCCAGGAAAGGCGGATCCTGATGCGAGGACAAGCCTTGTCTCCCGCTGTTGAAAACCTTGTTTTTCACCATTTGCACCTTCAGGGCCAACCCTTGCGCGGTATCAATCTCACCCTTCTCGGTCAGGATTTTAATGGAGCGATCCATCTGCCGGTAGGCTTCCTCCAGGTAATCCAGGTCGCTCAGCACCAGCCCCAGGTTATAGTGCGCCTCGTAGCTGTCCGGCTTTAAAATGACCGCCTGACAATAGGCTTTTGCCGCCGGTTGAAGGTTTTTCAGGTTCTGCTCCACCACGCCCAGGCTGAACTGGGTTTGGAACTGCCGGGGATTGAGCTTGAGCGCCGCCCGATAGTAGTAGCAAGCTTGCCCATACAGCCACGTTTTAGTCTCTTCCCGCTTTTCCGCCGGATTTTCAGCGGCGGCTTTATACAGGTTGCCAATCTGGGCCAGCAGCTTGGAGCTGTTGGGTTGGGCTTTCAAAGCCTTCCTCAACGCTATTACCGCCTCGTTAATCCGTCCGGGCGAATCCTCCAGCAACATGGCCAAGCCCAGCAGGGCGTCCGGGTTTTCCGGTTCCCGTTTCAGAATGGCCCGGTAAGTGGCTTCCGCCTGCTTGGGCTGATCATCCTTACGGTACAGCCAGGCCAGCCGCAAGGCAATGGCGGCGTTATCCGGATATTGCTTGCGCCCGGCCTCGTAAAGCTGGATGGCTTTTTCCCAGTTGCCCGCATCCACCGCCTTCTGGGCGGATTGCTTGATTTCATGCGCTTGCCCGAAGGCCAAAATGCGCTTGAAATTCAACCCCAGCACCGCCACAATGGCCAGCAACAATAGAAACCCGATTGCCCGCTTGATCATCCTAGCACCCTGTTTCGCTTGGGGTTTCAGGGCAGGAAGGAAGCGATGCCCCAACGCGGGGCGAGACAAACGGGGTCAGCAGAATCAGCAGCGCCACACCCAACAGTTCCAGCTTGTAAAACCCTTCCGAAAGCTTGTGGGTTCTTTCAAACCGCTGGCCTTGCGGCGTGGCAAGATCGCGGTGCAGGCCCGCATGGTTCATCCGTTCAATCTCGGCGTTCAGCACCTGGGTGGAATAAAGCAGGCTGCCCGTTAGCAGCGCCAGCAATGCGTAGCGCAACTTTTTCAGAGCGGATTGAACCAACTGCGCCTTTGAAAGCCAGCGCAGCCATTCCCCCAGCCAGACCAGCGCCATGGCCCCCAGCAAAACCAGGTCGTAACGCCGGAAGATCATGGCCATCATCGGGGCCGCCGCCTCACGGGGAAAATGGCCGAACACCACCGGGGCCGTAAAAGCGCCCAGCGCCAGCATACCGCCCGCCATCAGGGCCAGGCCCAGCATTTGCACACCCGTCCCCAGTGGGAACCAGGTGTTTTTCAACTTGCAACCATTGTCTGACATTATTCGCCTGCCATCATTCAGTATGAACCCTATGCATCCGGCAACCACCTTCCGGAAACCATCCCGGTTGACCCGGCCCGCAAAACCGCCAGGAGGATTGCCTGTTTCCATTATAAGTCGTAAGCGCCGCAAGATCAGCGCAAGTTGGGTGCTTTCCCATGCGGGGCAGGTTCGCATACAATAAAGGCCGATTGGAGTCCTCAATGAGCCAAACGGAAACGAACCAACGCACCGCCCCCGGCAATTCCCAGGCCAAGCCCGGCTGGATGCCGACCCTCGGCCAAGTAGCCGCCAAAGCGCCCAAAGAGGCATGGTGGCTGCTGGGCATTGTGGCCTTGGCTTTTATCGGCAGGCTGATGCTGGTTCACTACGGACTGCCGCTGCTGCTGTACGAGGACGAGCCAATTTACTACGACCATGCCATGCGCTTCGGGCTGGGCTACTGGAATATCGGCTATTTCAAGAAGCCGACCTTCTTTTTGTACACCTATGCAGCGTCTTACTACCTGGCATACCTGTATTCCCACTTTATGAGCTGGAAAGACTACCTGGACGCCTTCTGGAAAGACCCCACCTACGTGGCCAGCGTGGGCCGCAGCCTGAGCGTGGCCTTTGCTGCAGGCACCGTGTACCTGACCGGAAAAATCGGCCAACGGGCTTTTTCCTGGTGGGTGGGGCTGACGGCGGCGTTTTTTCTGGCCGTAGACAGCACCCATGTCGCCATCTCCCCCATCGTCATCTCGGATATCCCGGCCCTGTTCTTTATTCTGGGTGCGGCCTGGTTCGGCTTGCGCGTTTCGGAATCGGGCCGTTGGAAGGATTATTTATTATGCGCCGCCTCGGTGGCTCTGGCGGCCTCGTTCAAGTACAACGTGTTCAGCGTCATGTTCCTGCTGGTGGGGCATCTGGCGTTTCAGATCCAGGCTCGAAACAACCAACCCCAAACCGGGTGGGGCGCGTTTATAAAGTCCGTGGTATTCAGTCCCCGGCTGTGGACGTCGCTGGGCCTCATCCCCGCGCTGTTTTTGTTGCTGAACCCGCTCGTCCTGCTGGACTTCAAAACCTTCTGGCATGATTTGAACGTGGAAAAGCGCCATATGCTGATGCGGGATTCCACCAACCCCGCCGCCGTCTGGCACCCCATGGCCGCCTTCAACAACATCTTCGCCAAAATCATGCCCCGCAGCCTGGGATGGCTATTATATATTCCGGGCTTTGCCGGAATCGCGCTGGGTTTATGGAAAGCCCGTCGCCCCGCCCTGGTGTTGCTATCGTTCCCACTGCTGTTTCTGGCGGTGGTTTCCCAGTTCCACCTGATTAACGCCAAGTACCTGCTTCCGGTCATCCCCTTCTGGTATATTATGGCCGCGCTGGCCTTGCGGGACGCCTTTGCCGGACTGCGCGCCATAACCTTTCCCAGGTTGTCCGCCCAGCGCGCGGCAATGCTTGCGGGCCTGCTGGTGATTGGCCTGTCCTTTTGGACCTGGACGGCTTCCCTGTCGCACATCCATATTTTCACCAAGGCCGATACTCGCAATTTCGCCTACGATCAACTGATTTCGATGGTGAGGCCGGGCGATCGAATCCTGCTGGAACCGGACACGCTAACCATGGACAACGCCGTCTATCGCACCTGGATGGTGATTGCCGACTGCAAGGGGCGGAATTCCCAGGGGCCAAAGTTCGAACTGGAATTGCATTCGCCCAGCGACATGAGGCGCGTTTCCCTCTCTTCGATGCAGCCTAAATACGTGCTGCTGAACCTGGGCGCGGCGGAAAAATTGCGGGCCTCCAACGGCAAAACCTATTACCAAATGCCTTATAAAACGTCCTATTACCGGGATTTGCGGAACCAGTACCACTTAAAATCCGTATTTGCGCCTTTCAGTGTCCGTTTAACCAAGCGGCAAATGCAGACGCTCATGCAGCGAGAAGGCTTCAGTTCCTTCTACGAGGAATTGCAGCACCAGAAGTCCGATCGCAAGCGTCCCGGCCCGTCCATGCTGCTGTTTGAGCGTCAAGACGCGCCAGCGGAAACGAACGGAACACCCTCCCTTGAGAGCGGGCAGGGCTGATAGTAGAATACGGAACAAACCTGTTGCCAATTGGATGGGGAGCGCCGGATGCCAATCACCGAAAAAATTGCCCTGGAAGACGCGTATACCGATGTGCTGAACAAGGCGCGCAAGGGTCTACGCCTCAGCCTGGAAGATTTGGCCGAACGCAGCGGGCTTTCGGTACAGGCCATTCAGTCCGTGCAAAATGGCGAACCGGCGCAGGACGTATTAGAGAAACTGGCCTTTGTGCTAAACCTGCATGCCCCCTCCCTGATTGATTTAGCCGAGGGCGCGTGGCAGCCCGCCCCTGTGGGAAACATGGCCGGTCTGGCCATGTTCACCACGTGGTATGGGGATATGACCGTCAACGCCTACCTGGTGTGGGATCCGCAAACGAAAGAAGCTGTGTCTTTCGATACCGGGGCCACCTGCCAACCCATGCTGGATTATTTGCAACAGCAAGGCCTGAACCTGAAAAAGATTTTTATTACCCATACCCACATGGATCATCTGGCCGACCTGGAAACCCTGCAACGGCAAACCCAGGCCGACAGTTACGGCTCCGCTGCAGAAAACCCGCTGGGACTGAAACCGCTGGTGCATCAGGACGGCTTTGCGCTGGGAAACTTGCGAATTCGGGTGCTGGGCACATCCGGGCATACGCCAGGCGGGTTGAGCTATTTTATACAAGGCTTGCAAAAGCCGTTGGTAATCGTGGGAGACGCCCTGTTTGCAGGCTCCATGGGTGGCGCGGCCTATGCCTACCAGGAAGCCTTGCGCAACAACCGGGAAAAAATTCTGGCGCTGCCGGAAGAAACCGTGATTTGCCCCGGTCACGGCCCGCTTTCCACGGTGGGGGAAGAAAGGGCGCACAACCCTTTTTTCCCCGAATTGAAAATGATTTGAATGAATTGGTAAGGAGAAAGAGCGTCATGGCCCAAAAAATCGGCTTTGTCGGCGTCGGCAGGATGGGGGCCAACATGGCCCGTCGGCTCAAGGATGACGGTTACGACATTACGGCAATCTACGACCTCAACCAGCCAATCGCCGAAGCAGTGGCGAAAGAATTAAACGGAACGGCCTGCCAGTCGCTTGCCCAAGTGACTCAACTTTCGGACGTGATTTTTACCGTGGTGAGCGATGACGCCGCGATGCGTTCCATTTACCTGAACGACGCCGATAACCTGCTGATGGGCGCACAGGGCAAACTGTTTATTAATTGCGCCACTATTACGCCTGCGGTGCATGTAGAACTCTACGGAAAGGCCGCCGATGCCGGGGCTGGTATGCTGGAAACGCCCATGGCCTCCAGCATTACCCAGGCGCGGGAAGGCACGTTATACCTGATGTGCGCGGGCGATCAAGCGGTGTTTGAAGCGGCCCGCCCCCTGCTGAATCATCTCTCAACCGCCATTGTGTATACCGGGAAACCCGGCACGGCGGCGCAACTCAAGGCATTGATCAACATGGTGATGAACATCAACACCGCCGCCCTGGCGGAGGGCTTGGGACTGGCCGACGCGCTGGGGCTGGATCTGGATTTGGTGCGCAACGTTTTTTCCCAAACCGGGGCCAATTCCCGTGTGCTGGAAACGGACGGGGAAGACATGCAAAACCGGGATCACGCCACCTATTTTTCCGCCGCCCATGCCGCAAAAGACAGCGGCATCGCCCTGCAAATCGGACGGGAGCAGGGGCTTCCCATGGCGTTGGCCAGCGCCACTAAAAACCAGTACGAGGAAATGGTGCGTAAAGGCTTGGGCGAGCTGGATAAATCCGGCATTTCCGAATTAACCTTCAAATCCCGTAACCCTGATTTACAAAAAGTGACGGTGTAAACGCATGACTTTCAAAATTAAATTACTGAGTACACTTGGCCTGGGCGCGTTGCTGGCGTTTTTGTGCTGGCCCTCCCCCATTCTGCCGGAAGGATGGGCGCCTCCCAAAGCTCCGCCAATGAACGGCATATTACAACCGAACCATGCGCTGGCCTCCGCAGAACGCCTTGGGTTAGGGCAGCTTCAAGCCGCCGAGGACGTCCTGGCAGATGAAAAGGGCAGACTCTACGTTACGGATCATGACAAGGTTTTGCGCCTTTCACAGGATGCAAAACCGAAGTCCGCCATTGAAACGCTGGCCCACACGGGCGGGCAAAACCTGGGGCTGGCCTGGCTGAATTCGCAAACGCTGGCCGTTGCCAATCAGCCGCTGGGGCTGTTTACGGTCAATATTGAAAACGGCCAGACCACACACCTGGAAACGCCGGGTATCCATTACGCCAACGCGATTGCAACGGATTCGGACGGGCAGACGCTTTATTTCTCAGAATCCAGCGATCGCTACTACGGGGAAACCTGGAAATACCTGTACGACTTACTGGAAGCCAAGCCACACGGCAACCTGTGGGCGTACCACTTGAAAACCGGCAAGCTCACCCGCCTGCTCAGCGGCCTGTATTACGCCAACGGCGTTGCGCTCAGCCCTAAAAAAGATTTCCTGCTAGTCAACGAAACCTACCGCTACCAGATTCGGCGCTACTGGCTGAAAGGCCCAAAAGCCGGGCAAGCTGACATTTTCGCCGAAAACCTGCCGGGCTTCCCCGATGGGTTATCGCAGGATTCCAAAACCGGCAACTACCTGGCGGCCATGTACACCGTGCGAAACCCGGCCATCGATACGCTGCACCATTACCCGTTCATTAAAAGTCAAATGGCCAAACTGCCCCGCTTTATGTGGCCGCAGCCCAAACATTACGGCATGGTGCTGGTGTTGAACCCCAATGGGCAAATTGTGGATAGCCTGCAAGATCCGGGCGGCGAGATTTTCGCCATCAGCTCCGCGCGAAAAATTGGCTCCCAACTGTACCTGGGCAGTCTGCACGGCGGATTCGCAGGCCGGTTAAATTGGGATACATCCAAGCTTGCAGCCCACCCCTAGCATTTGATGCCACTTGCAAGCTATTAACCGGACAGACGCATGGTTAGGGATATTCGCTTGCGGGAAATATCCACTTCCAGCACTTTCACTTTCACCACATCGCCGGTTTTCACCACGCTGTGCGGATCTTTCACGAACTGATCGGCCATCATGGAAATATGCACCAGCCCGTCCTGGTGTACGCCCACATCCACAAACGCGCCGAAATTGGTCACGTTGGTCACGACGCCTTCCAGCAACATGCCGGGCTTCAGGTCTTTTAATTCCTCCACGCCTTCCTGAAAAGTGGCGGTTTTGAATTCCGGGCGAGGATCGCGGCCCGGCTTTTCCAGTTCGGCAATAATATCCCGCACGGTAGGCAAGCCAAATTTATCATCGGTAAAATCCTGCGGATTCAGGGATTTCAACAAGGCTTTATCGCCAATGACGGATTGAATATCCCGCTTGCTGACAGCCAGAATTTTCTTCACCACCGGGTACGCTTCCGGGTGAACCGCTGAAGCGTCCAGCGGGTTGGCGCCGTTCATAACCCGCAAGAAACCGGCGGCTTGCTCAAAGGCTTTCGGCCCCAGGCGGGGAATTTTTTTCAGGGCGTCGCGATCCGAAAACGGGCCGTTCTTGTCCCGTGTTTCCACAATGCTCTTGGCCAGCGATTGCGACAAACCCGCCACATACGCCAGCAATGCGGGAGAGGCCGTATTCACATCCACACCCACCGCATTGACGCAATCCTGCACCACGGCATCCAGCATGCGCTCCAGCTTGCCCTGGTTCACATCGTGCTGGTACTGGCCCACCCCAATGGCCTTGGGTTCAATCTTCACCAGCTCGGCCAGCGGGTCTTGCAAGCGGCGGGCGATGGACACCGCGCCCCGCAGCGAAACATCCAGTTCCGGCAGTTCCTTGGCGGCCAGTTCCGAAGCCGAATAAACCGATGCACCCGCTTCCGAAACAGTGACTTTATTAATCTTCAGGTCAGGATGGCGCTTGATTAAATCCTGCACCAGTTTATCCGTTTCACGCGAGCCGGTGCCATTACCAATGCTCACCAGATCCACCTGATGCTTGCGGATCAGATCCGCCAGCCTGGCGATGCTTTTATCCCATTCGTTCTGTGGCACGTGAGGATAAATGACGGTAGTTTCCAGCACTTTTCCGGTTCGGTTCACCACCACGGTTTTTACACCGGTACGCAAGCCCGGATCCAGCCCCAGCGTAACCCGTGGCCCAGCCGGGGCAGCCAGCAGTAAATCCCGCAAGTTACGGGCAAACACCCGAATGGCCTCTTCCTCCGCCTGCTCGCGAAGCTGGGCCATCAGCTCGGTTTCCAGGTGGGGCAAAATCTTAGCGGCCCACGCCTGGCTGACGCAATGAAACACCCAGTCATCCGCCGGGCGGTTCTGGGGGCGAAGCTGAAAATGCCGCGCGATTCGCCCTTCCACATTCAGGGTAGCCTGCGCCTGCTCCTCTTTCTCAAACGCCAGCTTCAAGCCGACGCGCAAAACGCCTTCATTCTTGCCCCGAAACAGGGCCAACGCCCGATGGGACGGAATTTGTCGAATCTTCTCGTCATAATCAAAATAGTCGGAAAACTTGGCGCCTTCCTCCTTTTTGCCCTTGATCACGGTGGAAATCACCACGCCGGTATTCCACAAAAACTGGCGCAGTTGCCCAATCAGTTCCGGCTCTTCGGAAAATTCCTCGATCAGGATCTGGCTGGCGCCCTCCAGCGCAGCGGCCACATCGGCCACGCTTTTTTCCGGGTTCACATACGCCCTGGCCGCTTGTTCCGGTTGTTGCCCCGGCTGCTTCAGCAGGCTTTTGGCCAGTGGCTCCAGCCCCGCCTCCCGCGCGATTTGCGCCTTGGTTCGGCGTTTAGGCTTGAACGGCAGGTACAAATCTTCCAGCCGGGCCTTGGTGTCCGCTTCCAAAATTGTCGCCCGAATGGCGTCCGTCAGCTTGCCCTGCTCCGCAATGCTCTCCAGAATCGTTTCCCGGCGCTTTTCGAGATCCCGCAGATAATGCAGGCGCTCTTCCAGGGTGCGCAACTGGGTATCGTCCAGCCCGCCGGTCGCTTCCTTGCGGTAACGGGCGATAAACGGCACGGTGGCCCCTTCGTCCAATAGCTTGAGCGTGGCTTGCACCTGCCCATCGCGGACTTGCAGTTCCCGTGCAATCTGGCTGGAAATGGCGTGGCTGGTCGTGGTACTCATAGAAAAAGCGCTCTCTCTGTTTTTTCTTTATTCTAGGGTAGATCATAGCCCAGCCGGCGCAATCTTCAAACGTCCCAGCGCAATGCAATTTACAGAACAGGAAACCCTTCGCTTGAAACTCTATGGCATTGACTTCACCTGCGCGCCCGGCAAAAAGAAACCGATTACCTGCGCCGAATGCCGGTTAACGGATGGTTTGCTCGCGGTGGATGCGTTGCATTTACTAAGGGATTTTGCGGAATTTGAGGCGCTTCTGAATCAGCCCGGCCCTTGGATGGCGGCCATGGACTTCCCGTTTTCCCTGCCCGCCAAGTGGTTGAAGGAGATGAACTGGTCGCCGGAGTGGGAAAAGTACGTACAGAGAATTTCGGAATTATTCGCGACCAGGGCGGATTTTGCGAACTGTATTCACGACTACCGAACCGGCCGTTCGGCGGGGGATAAATATTATTTACGGCGCATCGATACACTGGCCGGAGCATGCAGCCCTATGATGGTGGATTATATCCCGGTGGGCAAAATGTTTTTTGAAGGGGCCAGACGGCTGCTGAATTCAGATGTGAGCGTTTTGCCGTTTGTGTGGCGTAGCCCGCAAAAAGTGGCGGTGGAAGGCTACCCCGCCCGGTTGGCCCACCGTTTTGCTGGCAAGCAGGGCTACAAATCGGATCAGCCCAAGCGGTTAACCCCAGCCAAGCAGGCGGCGCAACGGCAGGCAAGGCAAGCCATCGTAGTGGGAATCACCTCCGAACAGTTGGCGCTTGAATTCGGGCTCAAGGTGCAAGCTGCTGCGGAGCAGGATGAATGGATTGCAGACGCCAGCGGCGACAAACTGGATGCGGTACTCTGCGCCATTCAGGCCGCATGGGCCTTTAGCAAAAAAGAGCAGGGCTACGGCATCCCCGCAACCGATGCCGCCCAGGAAGGCTGGATTGCGGATCCCGCTTTCTGTTCGCAAGGCAACGCCTTATAAGAGAATTACTGGGAGTGAAGCCCCTTTTGGCCTTGCTCCGCCAGTATTGCAATGCCTTGGCGGTTGTACAGACATAAATTCTGCCGGTGCTTTCTGAGCAAATCGGCCTTCAGCATATCGCCGATAACTTTACTGACCGTGGGACGGGCCACACCCACCAGATCCGCAATTTCCTGATGGGTCAGCGAAATATCGCAAGCCAGCGCCGGATCGCAGGCGCAGGTCTCCCCGAATTTTCCGCTCAATTCCAGCAGAATTTCGGCGGTCTGGGCGTACACATCCTTTGCCACCAGGCTCAGCACCCGTTTTTCCAGGCGCGTTTTGCGAGCTTCCAGAATTTCCACCATACGCAGCAAAAACGCGGGATGCCGTTCCAGCACCGCCCGGAACACGGAAGATTCAACGGCGATTAACCGGGCTTCCCGCACCACTTCAATAAAATCGTCATTTGCCCCATGCGGGGAACCGGCAGCCGCATCGGTAAAAATGGGGCCAAAAATATCGGCTGGCCCCAAAAAGCCGGTAATCAGGCGACCGCCGTCTTCCTTCATGCGGCAGAAACGCACATAACCGCGATCCAGAATATACATGCGCGCAACATCGTCATCCCCCAGGTAAAGCGTTTCCCCGCGCTGTTTCACCAAACGCAGGCTATGCCCCAGCAATAGCTTCACCTCATCCGGGGCAAGCTGCTCCATAATTCTGGATTTTTTCTGCTCCCATAATGCCTGATGATCGAGCATGGCGCACTGAAAGACCACTTCCGACAACTGTTCTGGATTCACCATAGCAAGACGCCTCCCGGCTGTAAAGGACACATTTCCGTCTATTGAAATTTAGCAGCCCGGCCATTTTTTTGCTGTCATCCAGATGACAGCATATTCTGCCGCGCTACATTAATCTTTCAATTAGCAAGCGGCCCGCAAGACCGCTCGCCCCGATTCTGTCCATTAGTCATCAATCAATAAAGGAGTTAACCCTATGAAAAAGCCGTCCAATACCTACGCCAGCCTGCTACCCGCCGTCCTACTGGCCCTCAGCGTATCCAACGGGCTGGCCTTCGCCGAGACCCAGCCAACAGGCAACGCGCTGTTCCAAATGAGCGAAGTGACCGGCAACACCCTGATTGCGGCGGACAAGGACGCAAGCGCGAAATGCGGCGCGGGTGCCTGTGGCAGCTCAAAGCAAACCGAACACAAGTGCGCCGCCGACAAAAAACAGGCCGACAGCAAATGCGCCACCCAAAAGCAAGACAAGCAGACCGAGCATAAATGCGCGGCCAGCAAGTGCGCCAGCCACAAGCAGGACAAAAACGCCGATAGCAAATGCGCCAGCGCCAAATGCGGCTCAAAAAAATAGCCTGAACCTGTTCGCGTCAGCCTCCGGAAGGAAAAATCGCCATGCCAAAACCCGACTTGAAAAACACCCAAACAGCCCGTTCAAACATTGCCCCGTTTTAGGGGTGGGGTTGGGCTTGCGATCATCCCTTCCGGAGGACACGCTGGCGGCCATCGATCAATCCCTTATATAATAAAACGCAGTGGGCTTTGCCTCACTGAGTATTCGCCCCTTTGCAGCAACCCGAAGCCCAGACGCTTCAGCGCGCATAATCCAGCCAACGTTACAGCAGAACACTGATTTGGAGCCAGTCCCACACCCGGGCGTCACCCTGGTTCAGGCGGCCCAGGCAGTTTTTTTTCGGAGAGTGAACACCATGAGAATCCTGGTCGCGGACGACGATGCGGTATCGCGAATCCTGCTGGTCAGCACCCTGAGCAAATGGGGCCACGAGGTGGTGCAGGCGCAGGAAGGCGAAGAGGCATGGGCCGCTCTGCAAGCGGAAGACGCGCCCCGACTCGCCATTCTGGACTGGATGATGCCCGGCCTGAAAGGGGTGGAGGTCTGCCGGATGCTGCGGGAGCAACATCGGCCCCATTACACCTACATTATGCTACTCACCAGCAAGTCCGAAAAAGACGACATTGTGGAAGGGTTGAAAGCGGGCGCAGACGACTACCTGACCAAGCCTTTCCACCCAAGGGAACTGGAAGTGCGCATCAGCGTAGGGGAACGAATCCTGAACCTGGAAACGGAACTGCTGGAAGCCCTGAACCGGCTGAAAAAAAGCGAGGAAAACCGAACCCAGTTCATCTCCGCGCTGACCCATGATTTAAGAACCCCGCTGGTCGCCGAACAACGCGCGCTGGATATCATCATGGCCAGCGAGGCCTCCGTCAGCCCGCGCACCCAGGGGCTTCTCAACAGCCTTTCGCACAACAACCAGGATCTGCTGAAGCTGGTGAATCAACTGCTGGAAAGCTTCCATGCGGAGGAAATGACGTTCTCCATTCACAAAGAGCCGGTGAACCTGCACCGCCTGGCAGCCGAATGCTTTACCTCGGTCAGTACGCTTGCGGGCCACAAAAACCTGACGCTGCGCAACCTGGTTCCAGAGCAGATGGCACCCATACCGGCGGATTTCAACCAGTTGAAACGGGTAATTACCAATCTGGTGGGCAACGCCATCGAAAATATTCCGGACGGATGCGCCATTGAAATTGAGAGCCATGAGCGGGAGCATCTGGTGGAAATCCAGGTGCGCGACAACGGGCAGGGCATTCCCCCGGAAATGATGCCGCATATTTTCGAGCGTTACCATTCCGGCGCGGGCATGGCCCGAAAAATAGGCTCCGGGCTGGGCTTGAGCATTTGCAAAACCCTGGTGGAACTGCACGGCGGCATTCTGCATGTGGAAAGCAGCCCGGCGCAAGGCACCTGTTTTTACTTCACCCTGCCCAAGGCCCGGTTGGAATCGGTTCAACAACGTCCCGCCAACCAATCAGGCGTATTGTTAGTGGAAGATCAGGAACTGGCCAGAATTGGCCTGAAGCTGACCTTGCAAGGCATAGAGGGCATTCAGGTGGCAGGCGTAGCGGAAGACGGCGCTGGCGGACTGGCCAAGGCGCGGGAACTCCATCCTGACCTGGTGCTGATGGACATCGCCATGCCCCATATGGACGGCATTACGGCAGCCCGGCAAATCAAGGAAACCATGCCCGACACCCGCATCATCATGCTGGCCACCCACAACCAGGAACAGGAAATATACGCGGCGCTGGCCGCCGGGGCCGACGGCTACTGCATGAAGGACACCAAAACCCAGCGCCTCGCCGAGGGGGTGCATGGCGTACTAGGCGGCAAGCGCTGGCTGGACCCAACCATTGCCCGCATTCTGGAAAAGGCCATTCCCGCCGAAGGGGAAAACGCGGGCGAGAATCCCGCCAAATTCGCCGCCACCTTGTCGGAACAGGAGCGGGAAACACTGCGTTACACCGCCCAAAATCACGGGACGGAAGAAATCGCCGCCCTGCTGCATGAAACGCCCGACCAGGTGAGGAACCACCTCTGCGCCGCGCTGGATAAACTTTCCGCCGATCCGCTGACCAGCCGAGCCATGCAAGCCCTGGCCCGCAACGCCATTTGCGAACCCTGAGGGAATGCTCCCAATCCGCCGGACAAGAACTATCGCAATGGGGCCGCCGGGTCGTGCGAAAGTTTCCAGCAAGGTTTACCCGTATTACAATACTAAGTATTGCTAGAAGTATGAGTGATACGCCACATGCCACTTCCCATTCAAGTCCTTATCGTGGAAGATCATGAATTGGCCCGTACCGGTTTGAGTTACGCCATTCAAGGAGATCCCCGTTTTGAGGTGATCGGCGAATGCGGCAACGGCGCCCAGGCACTGATTATGGCCGCTGAAAAAACGCCCGGCATCATCCTGATGGATATTGAAATGCCCGTGCTAGACGGTATTTCCGCCACCCGGCAAATCAAGGAAACCCTGCCCGACGCCAAGGTGATTATGCTCACCTCCCAGACAAAGCCGGATCAGGTGTATGAGGCGTTTTCGGCGGGCGCGGACGGCTACTGCCTGAAAGACATCCGCATTGAGCGGCTGCTGACCGTGATGGACATGGTGGCCGAAGGCGGCATGTGGATTGACCCGCCCATAGCCGGTTTTATCCTGAAGCGAGTGGAAAAGAGCGCACCGCAGGCCATTCAGGGAATTTCAGAACCACCGCCAATCAGCTTGCCCTTGCAAACGGAGTTGACCGAGCGAGAAATGGAAACGCTCACCTTGATTGTGGCGGGCAAAAGCAACAAGGAAATTGCGGAAAGCATGCAGGTTTCCACCAATACCGTGAAAACCTACGTGGGTAAAATCATTCAAAAGCTGGCGGTGGATGACAGAACCCAGGCCGCCGTGAAAGCCCTGCAATCGGGAATGCTCAGCCCTAAAGCCTGAACCGGCCTCATCCGTCTGTGGGAGTTTTAACGGCATTCGTTTCGATTGCCTCCCCCAAAACTTTATAATGGTTGGAGAAAGCACCTGAACCCAGCAAGCAACCGGAGGACAAGACGGATGACGTTATCGTCGAATGTGAACCCCGAAACCGGCGAGGCGCTGAAAGCCACCAAGTTCCGGCTGGTCACCCGAAGCGATTTTGACGGGCTGGTTTGCGCCGTGTTGCTGAAACACATGGACATGATTGACGATATCCTGTTCGTGCATCCCAAGGACATGCAGGACGGCAAAATCGAGATTACCGAGCGGGACATTACCACCAACCTGCCTTACGTGGACGGGGTGCATATGGCCTTTGACCACCACCACAGCGAAACCATCCGCAACAAGGAACAGAAAGGCAACCACGTTATTGACGGCGAAGCCAAATCCGCCGCCCGCGTAGTGTACGATTATTTTGGCGGCGCAGAGCGTTTTCCCGCCCGCTGGAACAGCATGATGGACGCCGTGGACAAGGCGGACGCCGCCCTGTTCAACCTGGATGAAATTTTAAGCCCCGGCAACTGGGTGCTGCTGAATTACCTGATGGATCCGCGCACCGGGCTGGGCCGGTTCCGTAACTTCAGAATTTCCAACTACAACCTGATGATGAATCTGATCGACTACTGCAAGGATCACGACATCGAGGAGATCATGCAGATTCCTGATGTGCAGGAACGGGTGGAACTCTACAGGGAACAGACCGAGCTGTTCAAGGAGCAGGTCAAACGCTGCTCCAAGGTTTACGGCAACCTGATTGTGCTGGATCTGCGCAACGAGGAAACCATTTTTGCGGGCAATCGGTTCATGATTTACGCCATGCACCCGCAATGCAATATTTCCATCCACGTGCTGTGGGGCTTAAAGCAGCAGAACACGGTGTTCGCCATCGGTAAATCCATTGTGAACCGCACTTCCAAAACCAACGTGGGCGAGCTTTGCCTGCAATACGGCGGCGGCGGCCACGAGAAAGCCGGAACCTGCCAGATTGACAACGATAAAGCCGAAGAAACGCTGAAAGTATTAATAGACACCATTACCGCAAACGGCTAGCCAGAGTGAAAAAATATTTGGCTTAGCGTTCGGCCTGATCGGGAGCGCCCGCCGGGGTTGCGCCGCCGATCGCCGTGCCGACCGGCACGGTAAAGTAAAACGTGCTGCCTTTGCCCACTTCGGTCTGTACCCCAATGGCCCCGCCCAGACTGTCTATAATCCGTTTTGAAAGATAAAGCCCCAACCCGGCCCCAGAGCGATACCGGGGTTTTGCGCTGAGACATGAGGCGAACAGGTTCTCCACCTCATCCGGCTGAATCCCGATGCCAGTATCCTCCACCAGCACCATGACCCGGCCTTCCCGCAGACAACTGCGAAGCACGATTTGCCCGCCCGCCTCGGTATACGTCAGCGCATTTTGAAGCAAATTGCCCAGCACCAGGGACACTTTCAAGGCGTCCACCTGCAACATGGGAAGTTGCTCCTGCATCTCCAGCCGCAATTCAATTCCCTTAGAACTCGCCAGCGTCTCAAAACGGGGCAGCAGCTCTTCCCGAAGCAGCAGTTCAAGATCCAGCGGGCTGACACGGCTCAACGCATTGTATTCGGCCTCCGTCAGCAACCACAGAATATTTTCCACCAAATGGCTCATGGCGCGCTTGGCATGCAGCAAACCGTCCAGCAAGGTATCCTGGCCAGGGTTCAACTCGCCAAACTGCCCCTGGCGGAACAGCTCTAACAACTGCATCTCCACCCGGACGGGGCTTCTCAGCTCATGGGTCACGGCGGCCAGCAGAACCTCCCATTGCGGGTTCAATCGGTTGGCCGTCAACTCCTGCCGGAATTTCCGCTCCCGAAGGCTGCGCTCGATTATGGGCAGCAAGCGGGTCATGCCTTGCTCCTTGAGCAGGTAATCATAGATCATGCCGTCCCGCATGGCTTGCGCGGCATGTAACTCGCTGGGGCCATCCGCCAGCCAGATCAGCGGAGGAGTGTGCTTGCTCTTTTGCAGCCCCTGAGAAATATCCACAATGTCCAAAAGGGGGATCAGGCTCCCGGCAATTACGGCGTCCCAGTCCTGGCGCGGCAGCGCCCCCTTGAAGTTTTCCATGTTCTGGGCCGTTTCGGCCACCAGCGTAAACCCGCCCCGTTCCAGCTCATCCGCCAGCCGAATCGCATCAACGTTCGGCACTGCCAGAATCAGGACTTTCAACAATTTCTCTTCCTTGCACAGCCAGGAAAAATGGCCGAGCCTAGGCCTCTCCTTGAACGCCAAAGTTCTCCGTCCTTTATAAATTAAAGACTTTATAAATTACACGAACTACTCTGCCGCGGCACACCACCGCAGCGCAATATGACTAACTTAAAGACATTCGCAATACACAAAAATCCACTATGTCTGTTTACCCGGATTTTTGCCCCCTTTTTTAACCATACCAGGGGGAAATCAGTATTTGCCCAACTATACCAATCCCCAAGGGAGGACACAATCGTCCTGCGGGGTGAGATATGTAAGCCCAAACGCTTAACATTGTAAACTCATCATCGAGCGAGGCAATAGGACAATGCCCAGGAATAAGGGATGCAGGCAAGCTGTTATCGGGTCAAGGCAGCCCTGTTTTCAATCGGTTTGAATGGCGGAAATCTCTTTTTCCAGCTCCTGCCGCAGCAACTCAAAGTCATGTTCCAGTTCTCGAAGCAGGGCCAGGCACTCCCCAGCTTCGCATACGGCATGCTTCCCGCCTGTTTTTTGCTCCAGGGCATAAGCCGCCCGTTGCATCCTGTCCACGTTTAAATTCTGACACATGCCCTTTAGCGTATGCGCCAGGGGATGCAGGCCCGCATAATCCCCGGCGGCCATGGCCTCCCGAAGCCTCTCCAGCATCTTCGGGCATTCTTCCAAGAACAGGGTCAGCAAACCAGACAGCAACGCCTGATCCTGATCCACCCGCTCGCGCAAGGTCTGCATGTCAATCAACCGTCTGCCGGGCGCGGAATCGGAACCCTCCCCAGACCCATGCGCCAGAGATTCCTCAGGGGAAGCCGGGCTACCGCTTCGCGCAGACTGGATCACCCGGCCCCATTTAATCAGGATGGCCTGCAATTCCTCTTTCATCACCGGCTTGCGCAAAAAATCCTGCATACCGCTTTCCAGGCAACTGTTCTTATCGCCCTGGGAAGCATAGGCGGTCATGGCGATAATCACCGGCCTGGCCTCGTCCGGCCAGCGCCTCACGATTTGCCGGGTGGCTTCCAGACCGTCCATTTCCGGCATTTGCACATCCATAAAAATCAAGTCGTAACGCTTGCTCTCCACGGTTCGTACCGCTTCCAGCCCGTTACCGGCCAAATCGGCCTGGTAGCCCATTTTTTCCAGCAGCGCCATGGCCAGTTTCTGGTTCACGGGATGATCTTCCGCCACCAGAATCCGCAACGGGTAACGCCGTCCCAGCCCAGGATCCAGACTGCCGTGGAATAGCCCGGCCTGTGCGCCGGATTCCAGGTAAGGCTCCAGCGTTTGGATTAAGGCTTCTTTCAATTGGGAATGGCGAACCGGCTTGTTCATCACCCGCCCGTCGCCCAGCATCTCTTTGGCTTCCGGCGACTGGCTGTAACCGCACATGGCCAGCACCGGCACTTCCACATCCTGAATGGCCTTGAGCAGGCCGGGGGTTAAATCGTCATAATCCAGCAGAAACAAGTCTATCGCTTGCCTGTTTTGGTCTTGCAGCAGCCTTGCGGCGGCTTCGGCGCTGTGACAGGCCGTGGGCTTCAAGCCCCATTTTTCCAGCAATGCGGTCAGGGCGTCCCGCTGAAGGTTATTTTTCTCCAGCAGCAAAACTTGCCTGGGCTGCAAAATAATTTCCGTTACGACCTTGGCGCCAGGTGGACAGGAAACCAGCGCCGTAAAGTGGAAACACGTCCCCTGGCCCGGCTCGCTCTCTATCCAGATTCGCCCGTTCATCTGCTCGATAATTTTTTTGCAAATGGCAAGGCCCAGGCCAGTTCCGCCATATTTACGGGTGGTGGAGGCATCCGCCTGGGAAAACGCCTCAAAAATGCCGGACAGTTTATCGGCAGGAATCCCAATCCCGGTGTCGCGCACCGAAAACTGCAACTCCAGCGATTCCCCGGCATGGGTTACGGGGCTTACCTCCAGGTAAATATACCCATGCTCGGTAAACTTGATGGCGTTGCCAACCAAATTCACCAGCACCTGGCCCAAACGGGTCACATCCCCACTAACCAGCCTGGGTACACCGGCATGCACCCGGTAAAACAGATCCAGGTCTTTCCCGTTCAACTGAGGAGCTATCAAATCCACCACATCTTCAATGCAATCCTGCAAGTCAAATAGGCGGTTTTCCAAGTGCAGCTTGCCGGACTCGATTTTAGAGAAGTCCAGCAGGTCATTCATCAGCACTATCAGGGCTTCGCCGCTTTTACGGATGATTTTGGCATATTCCAACTGTTCCGAATCCAGCCGGGTTTCCAGCAGCAGGCTGGTCATGCCCACCACGCCGTTCATGGGCGTCCGTATTTCATGGCTCATCATGGCCAGGAATTCGGACTTGGCCCTGGATGCCTGCAAGGCTTTTTCCTGCGCCTGAATCAGGTCGGCCTCTATCTGGCGACGCTGCCGGTTTTCCACCTGGAGCGCCTCGTTGCTCGCGTCCCGCTGGCGGAACGCCAGGTTAATCAGGTAATATAGCCCCCCAAAAATGGCGAATAAAAGCAGCAAGACCACCCCGGACAGCCAGACCAGCATCCAGGCATGATCGCTCGCCTGTTGGTTGCGAACCATCAGCAGGCGTCTTTCCTCCTGTTTTATCCGCACCACCGAATCCTTGATCCTTTGTTTCAGCACCTTGCCCTTAAAGGTGGCCACCAGGTCTTGCACCCGGCCGAACCCCTGGGTTTTGCGAACGCCGACCGCATGTTCGGCAAACGCTATTTTTTGGGACAGTAACGGTTCCAACTGGTTTAAGCGGCTTTGCTGGGAAGCGTTGTCGCGGGTCATCCGTTGCAGGAAGCGGAATTTTTCAAGGAGTTGCCGCCTGCTTCGCTCAAAATCGGATAAAAAAACGCCTTCCCCCGAAATAATATAGCCCCGCTGCTCCGACTCCATTTCCTGAAGCCCGGCCATCAGGTCGTCCAACCCCTCCAGCACCTGGTGGGCATGTACGCTCCAGCGGTTGGAATCATTCAGCCCCACCCAGTTCTCATACAGGAAAGAACCCAGAAGGAGCATTAGCAGCAAGGCTCCCGAAAAGCCGATCACCACATGCTTCTGGATATTCAGATGCTGTTTCACGTTCACTCCCAAAACTTCCCTTGGCCCAACCCGGCCAGCCAGGCCCGGCATTTCGGCTGAATTCCCACCGGATTCACAAACGTCGCCCACGGCTATACGGCCCATCGGGCAATAGATTTGGAACAAGCCATAAACGCAAGTAATGAAACCAAAAGCCTGTATTTCCTTTCCTATTCTATTGTACGTCCGCAACTACGCCCGTTCGCCCAATTGCGGAAAGGACGAGCCAAAACCCACCAAACAAATGAGCCGCATACAAAAACCCGCGCCAAAACCGATGCGCCATAAAGCCCCGTCGTTGGTTGGCGGGGCTTTATGTGTTTTTTGCCGCAAACGGATTCGTTAACGCCACTTCAGGGTCATTTCGAATTCATATTCCCCGTCGTCAATTTCGTATTCCACCCGAAAGCGACCGCTATCGAACGCTGTGGCGGGAATCGTATAGTTCTCCCCATTTACCGAGATTTCAAAATCCTGGTTTCGTTCCAACCCCAACTGGAAGCGACGCATCAACTCCATAAACTGGGCGCGATCCACCAGCTCTTTTTGTTCTATGTCCTGCATCATGCGCTCTGCCATAGTGTTCCCCCTCTCCGGTTCAGGTTTACGGCCAACCCGGCCCATCTCCCTTTAAGCATAGTACCAGTAAAAAAACAGGCAATCCGCTGAATTGCCAGCGATATCCTATACAATCGGGCAATGGCCCTCCCCTGTTGCATCATCGGATATCCGCCGGGACGGGAATAGGCAAATGCCACAACCGGGTTTATTGTAAATGGTGGTAGCAGCAGGGAGAAAGCCACATGGACAGCTATCTTGCCGCATTGATTATTACAGGGGCCACTTTATTGTGCGGGGTTTTCCTGATTCGCGAAGCATACAAGAACCCGCTGGGTTAGTGTTTCCGGTTCTTTTCCACCCTGAATGGCAGGCCGACGCGTTGTGCAATAGGCGACAAGGCGCCCATGGCGTACCGGCTTACGCGCATTTCAATTGAATCTATTTTTAAAATAAAAACCATAAAAACCGATGCATTTTTCCACCGGTCACTTCAAAAATAGCTATAATCAGGAGAGCAAGGGGCTTTCCTGAAACCATCGGGGTTTTATGAGGCTGAGCTTTGTAAAGAAATGTTTCCATTTTGGTATTACTAACCTCAGTTAGGTTGCCTACAAAGGGGGGGTTTCATATACTACTAACTGGCGTAAGTAACAGATAAATCTGCGCGCCCTCAAAGGCAGGGCAGATCCACTGTGCCAAATTTTTCTTTTCCCCTCACTACTTATATGAAACCCACTTGAATTGCCAGGTTGTAAAGCCTGGCCTTTTTTTTGCCTATATTTTCCGACCCCGTTTATCCGCAACCGGTGCATCCGCCCCTATAATAGGAACTATCTGTCTTTTTTGTCGGGGAACCACCATGGCCCTCAAACCCAGGC
>CABHPA010000128.1 GCA_902168245.1 Candidatus Melainabacteria bacterium | reverse complement strand
CAAAACAATGCCTTGACCCGTCAAGGTCCGGCCAGATTTCATCGTAAAACCCACGCCTATTCCAAAAGCCCCGAAATGCTCTCGCTCTCCCTTAAAGCCCAAATGCACCAACCCTACCTGCTACCAATGCTCAGGGAAAAACTATTATCATTACTTAGTTAGGAATCTCGGATTTCGATTGCCACTGAGTACGATCAGTCCGCCATTACCCCCGGCACCATCTTGCACGACGTTATGGCCACCGCCATTGCTGCCGTCGACCTGAATCGCGCCACTGTTATTGATATTGCGCCGGGCCAACCACGTCACGGTACCGCCATAACCGCCCGCCACTGGAGTGGTAGCCGATTTTCCGGTGGCACCGTTGGCCTGCATTTGACCCTCATGCAAAATATCCTGAATCGCACTAATCACAATGGTGCCTCCATCACCGGCCCGTGGGATACTACTGCCAGTGGTATGATTGTTCATGGGATCAGGCGCGCCACCCGTCCCGTTGGCGGTGACCACGGGAGTGCTGCCGTTACTGGTGCGGCCCACCCGCACGTCTCCGTCAAAGTTGTGAATCAGCGCATCGTTGCGTTGCAACAGAAAAGCCCGTTCCTGGGGAGAAATCGCATGGGAGCCCGGTGCCCCGGTTGCGGCCGTCAATGCATCTTTCATACTGGTCAAATCACTCTGACCACTGGCAGTCAGTTGGATGGTTCCGCCTCGCAAACCGCCTCCCAGGCTTACCCCGTTCGCATTTAAAACACCTTCCTGGTTAACAAGGCTTCCCGTAATTGCGATGACGTTTGTATCCACCATACCCGCCACTTTACCGGACGTATTAATCACCGTGTTGCGTCGAATATCCACCGGGCCACTGGAGGCAAACAGCACGGCTCCGCCATTGCCGCCAAAGCCTTTGGTATCAATATGCGCACCGCTCCCAACAGTCATACCGGCGACGTTAGCCTGTACTAAACCGCCATTCAAACCGTTGGCAAAAATATTCCCGTTTTGAAACAGGTAGCCCGAATCAACAAAGACTTTACCACCATCCCCGAGGTAAGCGCCCGATCCGTTTACGAGCCCGCTCACATTAATATTGCCATCCAACCTCACCACATTATTGGGCGCATAGAAATGAAAGGTCCCACCATTATTGGTAAGTTGACCGTTTTCACCCACCTCCAGCCCCCGTATATTGGTGCCGGCTTTTAGCCAGAGCCCACCGCCACGGCTATTGGTAAACGTGGTTTTACCCAGGAAGGTATTGTAATAGGTGCCGCCATTCACCACCGGACCATCCTGAGTGCTATCGACCGGAGTAGCCGCAATGGCCGGGTTTGTGATGGCTGTTGTACCAATCAACAAGCTCAGAGTCCAGGCCATAGGTTGGGAAAAACGCCCAGCGTATAATAACATTGAAAGTCCCTCATTCAGTTTCAGGTGTGATCGGGGCAGGTTTTAGGCGGCAGCGATAGCAAGCTGACTAAAAGCCTTCCAGGAAATGCAAGTGATTCAGTATTCCGCAAATTAACTCGTCAGTATATTCTCCATATGGTTAAACCAATTTTGAATGCAGGTATATTAGGAGTCAGCTCACGAAACGAAAAATATCGTACATGAAGGATTTGGGGTAAGGGTTTAGGTCAGGTTGGCTATTTCTGATGGCTTGGCGATGCTGCCAGCAGCGGCTCCGGGGAGCCATCAATAGAGGGTTGGAATGGAGACTCCCAGATGGGTGGCTACCTCTTTGGGAGGTGTACCAGCGGCCAGGAGTTTTTTGCCGACAGTAGCTTTTGTTCGGTCATCTTACGTTTTCGCCCACCCAAGCGTCCGCGAACCCGAGCGACATTGAGCCCGGCACGGGTTCTTTCCAGCAGTAGTTCCCGTTCCATTTGTGGGAACACATAAACCGCACCGGAGATTACACTTGGCCTTCCAAAAGCCGGTCAAAGGTAAATTCAGGCCATTACACCACCGCGGAAACTTAGCGTACGATATTTTCCGTTTTGTGAGCTGAACCCTCTAAGGCCATAAAAGAACAGTGCCAATGTCAGGGCTGACTCCGTACCAAGGTACAGGGTTTATAGTACTGGCATGGAGGAAATTCCGATGAGCCCACTAAAATCTGGGGATCTAGCCCAAAAGGCCAAAGTCAACACCGAAACCTTGCGCTATTACGATCGAGAATGGCTAATCCCAGAGCCGGTGCGAACCGAATCTGGCTACAGGCTGTATGCCGATGATGATGTAAAGCGCGTTCGGTTCATCAAACGGACACAAGAACTTAGATTCTCGCTAAAAGAAATAAAAGAATTGCTGGCATCCTGAAACTCTAGTTTTAGATGGTACCGAGCGTGGGTCTCAGTCAATGTTTATGTCGAGTCGAATGGTCAGCGCAAACAGTGTGCGGCACTTCAACAAAGCATCATGCCCGCACCATCCAAAGCAAAAACATCAAAATGAAAGTGCAAATCCTATCGTCTGGATACCCTAACATCTATAATTTCAGCCTCATTTTGACATCCCCACGCCTGTATGGTGAATCACCAGCCGCTTCATGACAAAAGCCATACTTCTCATAGAGATGAATTGCCGCCTTCAATGCGCTATTGGTTTCCAATATCAATTCCGTAAAACCCATCTGCCGGGCTTTAGTGATTACCGACTCCATCAAAGCATTGCCTATGTTTTTACCTCGCATGGAACTAGATACAGCCATTTTGGCTAATTCCGCTTCATTTTTACTCTTGAGAATTAATGCAACCGTTCCAACTGGCACTTTATCCCATAATGCAAAGAGTATAGTGCCACCTGGAGCAATAACTTTGCTTTCAGGGTCTGTTAAAGTTACTAAATCGGCAGGTTCAATCTCGAAATAGCCTTCAATCCATTCCCGGTTCAGGCTTTCAAAATATTTTCGATACTGGGGCTGGTAGTCAATAATCTCCAACATAGATGGGTCTCCGTTTGAAAGTTCAGGCAGTTTTTGGGGTAGTCCCAAGCGTATTAGTTCGTTTGCTCGGGGACGGTCTTTCAGAGAAAATAGCATCACGATCCGCAAAGATACAGATTCAATTTTAGTCAAATGAAAGGGTACAGATTTACTCAATAAAAACTGTGCTTGAGATCCAGAACACCTGTCAACCGCGAAGGTTATTGTTTTTTGCGATATTGCCGAGTGTTTTTAAACCTTGCTCAATTTTTGAACTCCACACTATGCCACAGTTTAGCCTTAGAAAGTTGCGGTATTGCCCTGTAGCAGAGAAAAGAATTCCAGGAGAGAAGGTGATATTTTTAGAAATGGCCTTCCTGTATAGTTCAACGGTATCAATGCCTTTGGGCATCTCCACCCATAAGACACAGCCTCCCTGAGGAAGGCTGATCCGTGTGTTGTCCGGGAAGTGATTCAAAACTCTTTGAGCCATTTTATGCGCATGAATTGAGCAGTGTAATCTAAGGCTCATCAAACCCTTCTCATATTGTTTGGACAACAAATATTGGGCCATCACTTTTTGAGACAGGGTTCCCGCAGCCATTGTAGTGCTTAATTGTAGTCTTCGAATCTCCGGATAGTATTTACCAGGCGCAATCCAACCAATTCTCAGGCCCGGCGATACGGTTTTGGAGAAAGAAGAACACGTTATAATGGAACCCATTTCATCAAAAGCTTTCAAAGGCTTTGGCCGTTGGCCATGAAAATATATTTCTCCGTAGATATCATCCTCAATGGCTGGGACGTTATAACGATTCAGGATTGCAACAAGTGTTTCCTTGTCTGTATCACTCATGGCGGAACCTAACGGGTTGCTAAAATTCGGCATCAATACCACAGCGGAAACCTTATGCTTTTTCAAAACCACCTCAAGCATTTCGAGATCAATACCGGTACTTGGATAGGATGGTATCTCGATAACGCTCAGCCCAAGACCCTCCATGGCTTGCAAGGTTCCAAAAAACAGCGGAGATTCAGTGACAACAATATCGCCCGGTTTGCAGGTCACCCTGAGTGCCAGACTAACCGCTTCGGTTGCACCATTTGTGGCCAATATCTCTTCGGGTAACACCTTGCAGCCCATATGGGAAAGCTGTCTTGAAATCTGTCGCCGGTACTCGAAGTTTCCTGGTGAAAGCTCGTAAGACGATATCGTTTCTGGGGAATCCCTGAGGACATGTCGGGTCAATTGATTAATTTGTGTTGTCGGATAAAGGGAAGGGGCAAGATAGGCCGTACCAAAGTGCACTAGACTCTCGTCTTTTGAGTTATCAATCAAAAGCCCGAGCAGGTCGAGAGTTTTGATATCGACTGGTATCACAGAGGTTTCCGCAAGTGTTTGTATCTGTTTGGCATATGGGTATCCCAAAACGTAAAAACCAGACTGTGGCCTGGATGCAAGTAGACCTTTCCGTTCGAGTAGTTCATACGCATTGATTACCGTATTGATACTCAGACCTGTCTCCCGGGCCATAGCTCGGACGGAAGTAATGCGCTCGCCTGGTGCCAATATGCCCTTGTGAATTTGTTCTGCCAATTCATCTGCAAGCTGTTCGAACTTATTCATTTTGCATCCAATCTGTACCCATAATATACTGAGAAATTGCCACTGTATCAACAAGCCGAATAATGCTACCTTGGTTCTGTTTTATGCTAATAATAGGAGCGTATATGGCACTTCCCGCTTCCACAACAATAGGCTTTATTGGTCTTGGCGTGATGGGACAGCCTATGGCTTTGAATCTGGCTCGAGCCGGAATACCGCTGGTTGTCTGGAATAGGTCTTCAGAAAGATGTGAGTCACTTTGTGCGGCTGGGGCAAAAGTAGCAAGTGATCCTGACGGAGTATTTAAAAATACAAATATCGTTATTCTCATGCTCGCCAATGCCTCTGTCATTGATAGTGTTTTAGGTCGGGATACACCTGCTTTTGCCAATAGGATAGAGGGCAAAACCATCGTGCATATGGGAACAACCTCACCGGAATACTCTCTAGCGCTTGAGGCGGTTATACGCGCAGCCGGAGGGGCTTATGTAGAGGCGCCTGTTTCAGGCTCACGGAAACCCGCTGAAGAGGGACAATTAGTTGCTATGCTGGCAGGACAGTCTGATGCAATTGAGAAAATACAGCCGATATTGGAGCCTATATGTCCAGAGCGCTTTATATGTGGTCCGGTGCCGAATGCGCTACTCATGAAGCTCTCTGTCAATACTTTTCTGATTACGATGGTGACTGGTCTTGCCGAGGCTTTCCATTTTGCAGAACGACATAAACTGGATGTTCAGCAGCTTCAAGCAATATTGGATGCTGGCCCCATGGCAAGCAGTGTTTCCAGGATAAAAGGGCAAAAACTGGCTGCTCAAGACTACGATGTTCAAGCCTCTATTTCGGATGTTCTGATGAACAACCGACTGATTTTTGAAAAAGCAAGAAATGCAAAACTGGCTTCACCTTTAATTGATGTCTGTTATTCTCTGTATAGTGAAACTGAGGAACTGGGGCATGGTGGCCTGGATATGGCGGCCATTGTTCGGGCAATTGATGCTCGAACAGACAATATTTAAATTATGGACGCACTTAATTCAAGCTAGAGCCTGTGCGTGACATGTTTGAGCCATTTGTAGTTCTGTCTGACCCAAACCCAACTAGCCAATGCGTAGTTGATGCATGGCAATGTTTGGTCATTGGGCCAGGGTAAGGGTGACATTTATCTCTGTCAAAATGGTAACATTTAACGTTGAAACTCACAGATCTTTGGCCTTCCAAGTCTTTTTATTTAGATACAATTTTTATAAGTAATGTATCAATAATTTTTAGATCCAAATTATCTATCTTTGAAGCAACTCAGTTGCTTTTTGCTTGCCCTTTGCCACTAGACAGAAACAGGGATGGCCATATGATTATTCATGGCAAAGCAAAGGGAGGAAAGTCGTCCATGATCAACGCCACACCCAATATACTGGACTGTTTTCGACAAGAAGCCCAGGCTGATTGAACTGCCTGGGTTGAGATGGCCACTTCGGGTTATATAGGCGGGTTTGTGGGCCTGCCTGCAGCGGTTGGGGAAACTGCTGACTTGTATTTGAGTCTTGGCATTAAGGCGAAACTCAGTGCCTCAGACGTTTTGCTATTGAAACAAGCCCTAGGAGCGCATCTTGAAATTTCCAAACGCCATGTCCAGCTCTGGATAGACCCAAACCCAGATGCTGAAGAACTAGCCCTCGCCTGGTATCAGCAAACGGAATCCCTGGCAGCCTGGAACCGCTTTGTGACACTGGCAAACCGATTGGAGGATATCAAGGCCGCGTATGAACTGGCCTTTGAGGGTTTTCCACCCCAACCACCCCAATTTCGAAATGCCGAGGATCGTATCCTTTTTGCCACCAATCTGAAAAACGAGCAACAGGATGATATCGGCGGCAACAACCAAATTCCAGTTCGGGTACTAGAGCAGGATAATCTGTTCACCCAACTGGAACCGACTCAGCAAAGCCTGCTAACCCTCCTCCTGGACGGCAAGCCCAAAACGGTTGCCCAGTTGCTGTATGACTTATATGGCAAGCGTACTCTAACCGAAGAAAACAAGCGCAAACTGACCCGCCGGATATCGGATCTGAACAAGGCACTTGAGAAGATATGGGGCCAGCCCCCTCAAGATCGCTGGATTGAAAGGACTTTTACCCACGGAGAAAACGCCTATCATCTCCTAGCAGGAAAAACAGCGCTTTAAATCATTTTCCGGACAAATCCAGACATGGAAAATATTAAAGTCCCTTTGGTTAGCCATAACAGGAGGGATTTTTTTCATGAAACTTTCAATTACCGAAATGCCAATCAGGGACATTCATTTGCTGACGCGTTCTTTAAAAGAACATACTGAGCGCCAAATTGAGCAAATTAAAGCGAGTATTCAGGCCTTCGGGTTCAACGATCCCATTGCCGTGGATGAAGCAGGAACAATTATTGAAGGCACCGGGCGGGTATTGGCCGCTAAAAAGCTGGGTATGGCCACTGTCCCAGCCATTGTCTTACAGCACCTGAATGAGGCCCAGAAGAAGGCTTACCGGATTACCCATAAAAAGATCGCATTGAACACAGGATTTGACCTGGAGCCTTGAAAGCAGAATTTGAAAGCTTGTGCCAGTTGGATGGTTCTTTAATGTCTCTCACCGGCTTTGAAGCCATTGAGCTGGAAGATTTATTGAAGTTGTCAGAAATTCCCGAACTGGCGCAGGAACTCACGGAAGCCCTGTCTGAATCAAAAAACGTCACGTGTCCTCATTGCGGAGGTGTGGTCCATGTCTAGGTTAACGGTCATTAGCTTATTTGCCGGATGCGGCGGCTCAAGCCTGGGGTACAAAATGGCAGGATGCGAAATGCTGGCAGCAGTGGAGCGTGATCCCCATGCGGTTTCAACTTACCGGGCTAATCACCCAGAAACATTGCTGTTAGATGAAGATATTACCCAGCTCGATCCACACCAAATAATGACAATGCTGAATCTCAAATCTGGGGAGCTGGATATTCTGGATGGATCTCCCCCTTGCCAAGGCTTTTCATTGGCTGGCGCAAGGCAGGTTCATGATCCCCGTAATCGGCTGTTTCTGGATTACATTCGGTTTCTACAAGCTTTTCAACCCAAAGCCTTTGTCATGGAGAATGTACCAGGATTGGTCAGTGGCAAAATGCAAAGCACCTTTCAGGAAATCATTCAGGCGTTAAAAGCTTGTGGATATACCGTTCAGGCTCGGGTATTGAACGCAGCCCATTATGGCGTTCCCCAGGCTCGTAAGCGCCTGATTATCCTAGGCATTCGAAATGACTTGAATAGGGTGCCCAAACATCCGCAACCTGTTACCCTGCCCATCTCGTTTCGGGAGGCGACCCGGACGCTATATGAGATAGGGCTCATTCAGGTGCCTGTTGGACGAGCATTGGCGATTGCCAGAGCGTTGCAAGCCGGTGAGTCAGGAGCCCACTTACACCAGCGCTACCAGCAAAAAGGACATGACTTTTCACTGATTCGCTTGCACTGGCACAAACCCAGCCCCACGGTTTGTAAAACCATCCGGCCTGGGCAATGTGGCCTGCTGCATCCTGTGGAAGACCGTTTTTTGAGCATTGGGGAACTGAAACGGGTCTGCTCATTTCCGGATGATTTCCAATTGTCTGGCCCGTTTGAACAGCAATGGGGCCGTCTGGGGAATGCCGTTCCCCATTTATTCATGAAAGCGATTGCAGAATCCATAGGCAAGCAACTGAAAGGAGAACACTAATATGCCACGACCTCCCAAAAAGCCCAGCAAACAAGATCTGGCAGAGATTGAGATGCTGGCTGGTATTGGTCTCACCCAACAGGAAATTGCAGATGTGAAAGGCATCTGCGTGGAAACCCTGGTGAAATATGCACCTGTGGCGCTACGATGCGGGAAATCAAAGGGCATTGGCAAAGTAGCCAGAAAGTGCTTTGAGATGGCTTCATCCGGCAAGCACCCCTCCATGACCCGCTTTTTCTTGAGAACCCAAGCGGGTTGGCGGGATAAACATGCATTACCGGAAGAGTTAGTAGAGTACCTGCGTCAGGAAGAGGAATAAGCCATGGGACTTGAATTAAAAAAAGTGAAGTACACTAGCCGCAACGGCTATGCCCTGGAATGGCAGGAACCTTATTCAATTCGCTTCAATGCCCATGAAATCCTGCTTCTTTCGACCTTGTTGCATAATTTAAACCTCACAGATAAAGAACTGGAAGAATCCTTTGATTGGGAAGAACGGGAAGTCATTTACCGCTACCAGCAAAAAGCCTGGGAAAAGGTGCAAACGGCAATGGGTAAAATCACTGAGCAGAATGTTTCAATGCAGCAACTGGCGCGAAAGTTTAAGGACAGTTTGGCCTGGGCCCTTGATATCATTAAAGGGGACTGGAGTGGATTTCTGAAGAATGGTTTGCAATGGTCGGAATTGGATCAGCAGAAAATCAAAGCCAACAAGGCCTTCAAGCAGGGCTTAAAAACCATTTATTACCAACAAGCGGATTTTCAACGCTTGCTGGATCAATACGGAGCCCCCACTCAGGCCATCCTAGAGCAGGTGGAAGCGCGAGTGGGCATTCTCCAAAAGCCGGATGCGTCTTAGTACTCTTCAGCCAGCATAACGGTCAAGACCCGAACCGTTTGAGTGGGATCTTCTGGATGCTCGCTTCTGTAAGTGAGATTGAGATCATAGTAATCTATTTTCCAGAAGATGCGGCTTCCGTGATAGTCAAAGCCGCCAAAATCATGCTCTCCGTAAGGATCATTATCGGGCGTGAAGTTTGAGAATGATTGCACTTGAGCTAGGATGGCTTGTTGTTGCTTTTCAGGAAATGCTGTAATACCGGACGTCAGCAGAATTTTTCCGCCGAGCAAGGTCTTACGAAACGTGTCATTGAGTGCAGTAATTATGGGAATCGTCATGTTTTGTCGTTTCCTTGTGCAGATGTCATCTTAGCTTTAGCCTTCGAGGCAGGATTCCAGTTGGGATAATGCCCAGTTGATATGGTCTTTGGACTGGTGACTATAACGAAAGACCATCTGTATGCTTCGGTGACCGGAAAACCGCTGCACCGTAGGCAAATCCACTCCGGCCTGAACCAGGTGCGTAATGGCAGTATGGCGTAAGGTATGGCGGCAGACTTTTTTCACATCCAGCCCAGCGGCAACTACAGCCCGGCGAAAGGGCTTTTCAATTTCTTCCCGGTGGCCACTGGCTGCAGTTTCAGAAGGGAATAGATACACTTGATCAGGTTCGGTTTTTTCTTTGAGATATGTTTTCAGGTATTGGGCGAGGTTGGGGGTCATGGGTTGCATTCTGGCCCCACATTTGGCCTTGGGAATAAAGATTTGCTGATCGACTAAATCGATATGTTCTAAACGAATCGATAATATTTCATAGCGACGCATAGCGGTTCCTAAAGCAATACGCACAAAGGGTTCCAAAACGGGGCAAGTATCCTGACTGGCGGCCTGGATCAGGGCAGCTATTTCCGATCGAGAAAGATAGACGGTGCGAATATTTTCAGCCCGGTATTTCACCACTTTGGCGGGCTTTTTATCCAGCCATTCCCACTCCACGGCCTTGTTGAACAGATGGGAAAGAATCGCCAGATAACGATTCACCGTTGCAGGCTGAAAACCTTTTTCGATCATTTGTCGCTTAAACTGCTCTATTTCGGGGCGTTTGAGCATATCCAAAGGCAAATGGCCAAAGAACGGTACTAATACACGGTCAAGGTCTCCCTTTTTTCGGGCTAAATTGCATCCATTCTCCAAGGTAAGTGTCTGAAGATATTGGGTGGCGGCTTCTGCAAAACTGAGGTTGGGCATTCGATACGACCTGGTTGGTTGCGGTTACGAATGCCATATTGTCGGAGAATGGGATGTTTGGGAGCCTTTTGCTAGCAAATGCTTACAAAAGCCCTAGCGTCTCAACAGTTCTCTGCCCTACTACACAGGAGCAATATACTATGCCGGAGCACTTCAGATTATAAAGTTCCCAAACACTGTCCCACCAACCTAAAAGAGAAAATATGGGCCCAGCTGGATTCGAACCAGCAACCAAGGAATTATGAGTTCCCTGCTCCACCATTGAGCTATAGGCCCATTGCACAAAACGTTTGGCACCTCAAAGAAAGCCGAAGGTTTAATTTGTTATTCTACTTGCAAGGCAACAGCAACACAAGATACTGACCTGTTGAAATAACCGCTTCCCTATCCCTACTATCATCCATACTCCCAACTGGAAAACATCCTCCAACCCAAGGCCCGGCCAATCGCGCGCCCTGCTAACGACTGTGGCATCCATACCACTTTAGTTCGTCTCCCTCACGATAAATTTCCCCTTGTCAAACCACCAGAGCGTATCGGCTCGAACACCATTTTCAGAGTATTGCCCCCAAAGTGTTCAGGACGAATATTCATAGCCAAGCTGTACAGACATCAGGAGTGGCCCAGCCCCCTAAAAACGACATGTAACAAAGACTTTAAGGCATCTTCCCTGTCCTCTCCCCAATGTTCCAGTACTAATTTTGGATGATGGAAGCCAATCGTCGCGCTCATAATCATATTGACCATTGCCTCAACCGTCATGGCAGCACCCTCTATGGGATAAAACAGCTTGAGATCCACTGCCTCCTTTACCATTGTGGCCAACTGCCGATTTGAGGTCTCCAAATGGGCCTTTACAAAAGGCTTCATCGCTTCCGAAGCCAAGTTGAACGCCTTATACAGTTCAGGATCCTGCATGACCTTCTCCCGCTTGGCTCGGTGAAGATTAAGGAGCCAAGCCTCAATCCTCTCCAACGTAGCCAACGGCATTTGGCAAATCACTTCCTGTTTGGCGTCCAGTTCGGTTAGCCATCGCTCTGAAACAGCGTCCAACAAGGCGGACTTATCGGTAAAATAACTGTAAAGAGCCACATGACTGACGCCTAAATCCTTTGCGATGTCCACCAGCCGCACTTTTTCAAAGCCTTGACGACGAATTCTGGCAATTGCGCAGTCAATGGCCTTTTCCCTGATTTCTTGAGCCGCCATTCCTGTTCTGGGCATAGAAAACATCCTTTTTTGAGCCAACAAAATTACAAAACCTGAAATTTGTAATAATTACATATTATACATTTTGTAATTTTCAATATCCGGTTATCGGCCACTAACGTGAGGAGAAAACCCATTATGGAAATGAAGAGTAACACAATTCTGATTACAGGCGGGACAAGCGGCATTGGCCTGGCGCTGGCAAAACGCTTTTTGGCGCACGGCAATACGGTCATTGTATGCGGCCGCACACAATCCAAGCTATAGGGAGCCAAACGGCTCCTACCGGATTTGCAGACCTGCCACTACGATATTTCCTTGCCAGAAGATCGTGTGGCGTTATACCCAAAAGTCACGGCGGACGTTCCCAATCTGAACATAGTGTTTAACAACGCAGGGATTATGAATTTCATGAAGCTGGATAACCCGGCAATCTAGCCACGCTTTCACCAGGAAATCGCCACCAACCTGGAAGCGCCCATCCACCTGAGCCTGCTCTTCGCCGCTCATCTGTCGGATCAGCGCAATCCCGTCATCCTGAACACCACATCGGGCCTCTCCCATGTGCCGCTGGTGGCAGCGCCGGTCTATTCAGCCACCAAGGCGGGCCTGAATTCTTTTACCATGTCACTCCGGGCACAGCTTGAAGACAAGAGCATTAAGGTTATTGAAGTTTCCCTGCCCCATGTCAATACCGATTTGGGAGCGCCGGGCGCGAATGAGGCTGGCATGCCGCTGGATGATTTCGCCGAAGCGGTAATGGCCGGGCTGTCGCGGGGCGATTTGGAAATTACCTATGGCTTTTCCAGCCAGTCCAGGGACGCATCCGCCCAAGAGAGAGCGTTGTTGTTCCAGCAACTAAACCAGCCCAGCCTAGTGGGTACATCCTCCTAAAGCTGGGCTTGCCCGCTCTTTGTCCCATCGCAGAACGATTTACAAGGAGCAGGCTTCCGCTTATTCCCTGTAGAAGAGGCGGTAGCCTGCTCCTTATCCAAAAATGCCAGGACATCGATTGATTCCCAGCCCCGGGACTTTGCTATGCTTTACAAACCAAAGGCGATCTCCCACTTCATGCAAAACCCAAAGCAGCGTTTTACCAACCGGGTTTCGGACTATATCAAAGCCCGCCCCGGCTATCCAGGCCAAATCATTCAACTGCTAACGGAGCGGTTCGGATTAAGGCCCGATGCGCAAGTGGGGGACATTGGCTCCGGCACGGGGCTGCTGGCGGAAATCTTCTTGAAAAACGGAAATCCTGTCTACGGGGTGGAACCCAACCAAGCCATGCGTATGGCGGGCGAAAGCCATTTACGGGATTACCACCGAGTTACCAGCATAAACGGCTGCGCAGAAGCAACCAGCCTGCCCGAACACAGTTGCGATTTCCTGGTGGCAGGTCAGTCATTCCACTGGTTTGAACAAAACCTGACGCGTCAGGAATTCAGGCGCATTCTAAAACCCCTCGGATGGATCGCACTAATCTGGAACACCCTCCCTGAAACCGAAAGTGTTTTTTGCGCAGATTATGCAAACCTGTTTCGCACCTACTGCACCCAGTATCAAGGCGGCAGTAACCATCATGCAAACATTGCCAACATTCTCCCGTTTTTTGGGCCGCAACCAATTTCGCAATTTCGCCTTCCCAATCCAGGCATGCTAAACAAAACCGATTTCAGGAGCAGGATTCTGTCATCGTCCCAGACGCCGGAGCCGGGCCATCCTTTATACGCCCAAATGCAGGCTGCCATTACCACCCTGTTCAACAAACACCAGCAGCAAGGCCACATTACCTTACCGTATGAAACCGCAATCTTTGTAGGACAACTTCCGAACGAATATGCTGACCATGCTTAAACAGGCATACACATCGACGCTTCTGCTTCTTCAGGGGCAAGGGCAACAGCCATGCGCCATAGGTCGCTGCCTCATCAACCCGGCAGGACGAACCAACGGCTAAAAGTGTCATAAGCATTATGGATCATCGAAGCGTCTTTGTGGTATCCCTAGCTAACAGCACTCGATTCAGTTAAACGGGAGGGCAGCGAATGAGATCTCAGGGACACGCCGGGCAGGTTCTGATTACAGGCTGCTCTTCCGGGTTTGGCAAAAAAATGGTCGAGCGATTTCTAAAGGCTGGCTGGAAGGTATTGGCGACCAGCCGCAAGCCGGAACAAATGGAACAGCAGGGTAATCTGTGGATTTTACCTTATAACGTGGCCTCAGAAACCGATCGGGCTGACATAACGCGTTGCGTGACAGAAATTTGCCCGAACGGCCTGGATTGCCTGATCAACAATGCCGGTTATGGACTGGCCGGCCCATTGGAAGCGCTGTCGGAAACGCAAATACGCCAGCAATTTGAAGTCAATTTCTTTGCTCCCCTGCTGTTGACCCAGGCATTATTGCCCAGCCTTCGCAAAGCCAAGGGCAGGGTTATCAATATTTCATCCGTGCTGGGGTTTACCGGCATGCCCATGCAAAGCCTTTATGTGGCCAGCAAGTTTGCGCTGGAAGGTTTGAGCGAAAGCCTGCACTATGAATTGGCAGCCCATGGCATACAGGTTGCCCTAGTAGAGCCGGGCGGGTTTCGTACCGGATTTGCGGACAGCATGGATTGGGCGGCGGGCGTTATGCCGGATCATCCGCTTTACCATCAGCAGTTCGAAGGATATCGCCGTTTTTTAAGACGGGTATCAACCAGGGAAAAAGGCAAAGATCCCGCGCAAGTCGCGGAAGTGGTTCTTGAACTTGCATCCAGGGCGACCATTCCGTTGCGGGTACGTGTGGGAGATGATACCCAGGCTCTTTATTACATCCGGCGAACCCTCCCGCAGCAAATTGCGGACGCGGTTTTGCGTCGCGTAAGCCGCCATATTTTGCAGGCCAATTAATATGCGAAGCATCCGGGTTCAAAATAAACTGTCTGCTCCCCATTTTGGGAAAGAATCGCCGCTCTCTGCACTGATTGCAGTCAAAATCCGCCTACCGACAACAAACCTGCACCCCCTTCCCGAAACCCACACACTCTGGGATGCAGCCTGGTGGGGTTTGCAGACAAGCAAGCGATTTCAACAATGGAACATTGAAACCCAAAACGCGATTCTGGGAGCCTGTAACCGAACCCTCCTGAACGAGGCTTATTTCATTGAAAAATCCGGGCTTGCCTATGCCGCCAAAATGGTCTTATTGTCTGAAGCGACCGATACCGCCCAACTTTACGCGCTCATTGGCGCAGATGAGGCGCGGCACCTGAGCTGGATTGAACCTTACATCAAAAACGAAGATAAAACCCAACCCAATAGCCAATTTCTGGGCTTCCTCTCCCAATTAATCGAGGAAGCCCCACCAAGTGTGCTGGTTTATCTGGTTCAAGTCCTGCTGGAAGGCTGGGGGTTGGATCATTACAACCGACTGGCGGCAGGTTGTCAGCATCCGCCTTTGACGCAAATTTTCACAACCATTTTAAAAGATGAGGCATTGCACCATAAAAGCGGCGGAATTCTTTTAAAGCCCGCAGAGTGGCAAACGCGCGACTGGTCCCAAGTGCGGGAAGCACTGAAGCTCTACACGAAACTGGTTCAAATCGGGCCGCTATCAGCGATTACCGAGATTGACCGAATTATTGGCCCCCTGGCAACGCGGGATCTGGAAAATTTGCTACTAGCGCTGGGACATCCCGAAGCAAGCCACCGGAAACTCATGCTTTTAAAAAGGCTCATGCGCCAACCGGGCTTAGAGAGTCTGGTTGACGAACTGGAAGCGGCAGGCTGTTTCGCGCCATTTTCCATTACACAGGCAGCGGCATTTTATCAGGACTGTCAATCAGGAAGGCAAGCAGCTTTTTGCCTTGGGTAGGATCCGTCATCAGAGCAGAATCCTTAATATTACCCAATTTCATTCCTTGCAATTGGTAAAACGCCTGGAGTTTTATCAATAAATCCGCTACCTGCACAACCCGAAGCGGCTTGAGCTGGCCGAGATATCTGGCCTGCCCATAATGGAAAGCCTGACATAATGCCCGGTCAGCCTGCTCTGCAAGCCCCTCATGCGCCGTATCGGTCAACAACATATATCCAAGCTCAGGCTCCTGTTCCGGCACCAGCAGAAAACGTCCGGTAGGTATGACGGGCATCAGCGCCTGGGCGACAAAACGTTCATGCAGCTTTTCCCCTGCCAAGTCAGAAACCTGGTTGGCGCGGCCCATAAAAACCAAAGTCGGCGTATTCTGACAAAAACCGCGCATTTCAACCAGATCGTTAATTCGATAACGGGTCAAGCCCGCTCGCTGGGTAATGATTAACTGGGCCTGATCACCTTGCTGCAATTCATGTAATCGCTTTATGTCACCATCCGGCATCTCAAACTCCATGAACAATTCACCGACCAGCGGCAAATGTCCCTCCACGCCGACCAATGGAACGGTCATGGGTGCTTCTGTAGCCAGTAAGCCTTTACCCTGGACTTGGACATTCGGGAATAACGCCCGAATCCGTTTCACCAGCGGTTTAGCCAATGCGTTATCCCAACAAGAAATCAACTTCAGGTGCGGCCAAATAGCTTGCCAATCCATGCCGTTTACAAACCCAAGCATCCGTTTTGAAGCCGGTAAAAGCGCCGCCAGTTCATCGCGATTTTGGTCAATATACGTCAGTAAAGCCAGCAGGTAGGACGGACTCCAAATAGAAATAATTTCCAGACGCTCCTCCTGCAACCATGTCAGCGCCAGCGTTTTATGAAAATCCAAGGCTTGCGTACGTTTGGGCGGCATTACCAGAAATGGCGACACCAACGTTTTGAACGGCTCCCGCAAATAATCCCGCTCATCCGTAAAACCAGGATTGCCGGAGGGCGGAGATATACTCATGAAAATACGGCCCGTTTTCGCATGGAAGCCATGTTTCAGCTGATCGTAGGCCCATATTTGGAACATACGGGTAAATGACCCTATCAGGGGACGGGTATACGGAATCCGCTTCACCGGGCCGCTGCTACCCGAAGTTGGCTCCACATGCAGGACAGAATACGGAGTTATAATTGCCTGATCAGAGTGCAGTTGCCGTTGAATCCAGAGTTCAAAACTATCATAGGTTTGAATCGGCAGCTTTTCGGAAAAAGCCGTATAGTCCTCATCGCCATTGATTTGATATCGTCTTCCATAGTCGGTTCTCGCGAGATCCTTGAGCAGCTTGCGTAACACTGTCTCCTGAGCCGTCTGGGGATAAGCCAGGCTGTTACGAAAAGCCGCGTACTCCCTGGCACACATCGCCTGAAACAGCTTGCTAGCAAACGGTACGATCAACTGATTCAACATAAGAAAACCTATATTCGGCATTATAAGGAATCACCACACCTGCGGGAATTTTCACGCCTGGCCCGATACGCGCGCAAGCGCCAACAAAAACCCCGTTACCGATGCAAACGGCCCTGGCGACCAAAATCAGGTTCCCGTTGGGCCTACGCGCAATAATATGGGAACTGCATTGGGAGCGATGCCCAAAAATTACGCCATCCCCGATTCGCAGCAGATGCCTGTCCAAAAGCTCAACCTGAACCGTCCAATATACGTTCTTGCCGATACGGCTACCCCATAAACGCAACCAGGCGCTATAGACGCCGGGAATCAACCGCAGAAAAGCTTCCAAAAAAGGAACTGCCGCATATACCATTTGTAATTGATGCGCCACCCACCAATGACACCGTGTGGTTCCGCTAAGGATCACCCGTTCCGAACGCATCGGATATTTCATGCTGTACAAGCGCCATAGCATTGGCGGCATCAAATAAGTCACCCCCAAAAGCCAAAGCAGCAAAGCCCAATCGGGGTGGTAAACAAAGCAAAGAACCGCATAGAAGATCAGCAGGGCATGGACTAACGGAAAAACAGAAACCAATCGTCCAAGTAGCGTCATACGCGGAAAACAATCTCCCGTTCTTCAACCGAAAGTTCAGCCGGATCCATTCCCTGCTTGAGGCTTTCAATGATTTCACCGATCAGGGTATGAATCGCATCGGCAGAAGTGGAACAGAAGCGCTCACCGTACTTCAGGATGGTGTCCGCCTGTTGGTTCAGGATGGCAATATCCTGCCCAATCACAGTTTGAGCCTGTTTACGAACCAGCCAGCCCACAAATGGCGTCCAAAAACCAAAGTCATAATCAATATCAGTATGCACCCTGGTTTCCATCCCACTCATCGGAACAGAATGGGACGTAATCGAATACTGAAAACCGCACGGCAATTGATAATGCACACTGGTAATATTGGGCGCGTAAAAATGATCCGTATGAACCACTTCCTTCCCATGCGGGTTCAGGAACCAGCTAAAACTGCCTAAATTGAAAGTTTCACCCAAATAGGCAATATGGACTTCGCCATTTTTTCTAGTTACGGTTGTGCGCAAGGCGTGTCCCACCGGCTTTCTGAAAATGCCATGATGGACATAAGCGGTATGGGGCACGTCAATATAATTCTCCACACAATTGGCCAGGGAATTCTTAAAGTCGTTTCGCAAGCGCACATGCCCACGGTATCCCCTATTCGGATTAACCAAGGGGCGCGGTATATCAGGCGTCTTAGAACCTGGCGCAAGGCATACATACACATACCCGTCCTGCTCCAAAGCCCGATATGTTTTCGCAGACAAAGCACGTCCCGCAACATGGCTATTGTCGCTCTCGGAAGGCATCGATTCGACACGACCGCCCTTCCCATAAACCCATCCGTGATAACCGCAAGTCAATTTCCCTTGTTGGACAGCACCGCCGGATAACCGGGCGCAGCGGTGCAAACACCGATCCTGCGCGATCACCGCATTGCCATTTTCATCCCGGTAACAAACCAGCCACTCATCCAGCACCTGGCAGGCTAACAATTTGTCTTTGGCAAGCTCGGAGGACTCCCCGACAATATACCAGTATTGCGGCAAAAGCGAGGCTGTCATCAGGCGCTCTCAATTTTCTTCAGGCAAATATTGCAATTCAACACAACCTGACAAGCCAGGCGGGCTTTTGCGTTAGCCGGAGCATAGAGCCGAAGAGCCTCTTTCTCCTCCGGCGCAGCCTCGCTTAGCGTATTAAACCCTTCTTCGACCTGCACCAGACAACTACCGCAAATGCCGGTACGACACCCAAATAGCACAGGCGAATTAAGAGCCGTCAGCACCTGGGAAAGGTTGGCCCCTTCAGGTACGCTTACCGGCTCATACCGCGCATCCATAAATTCAACCCTATAAGGCATCAGGCAGCCCCTTTAAATTTGCGCAAGGCTTTCACGTTTCGCTCCAGGTATTTTGAGATGGCATTGCCGCCCATTACTGCCATCTCACGGTTTCCGGCCGCCAGATAAGCAATAGAGTCCACATAGGCCTTATAAGATTCAACCGCCATGCAATGCAGCGAGAAGGATTGGTGAATCGCCTCGTTCTCAATCGAAAAGCATTGATACAGCATGTCTTTCGCTTCGCTATCCGTCATGCCAAAGTGGGAGGAGCGAAAAATTTTATACAGCACCGGAAACAAGGCTGGCTCATACCAGAAAATACCTTTAATCGCTGCCGAAAAGTGGTAGTGATCCTTTTGGCACCCCAAAACGGCACGGTTTACAATCCAGGTTTCAAACGCGGTCGGAGGCTCCAAACTACGGGGAATTTCATGGCCAATAATTTTGGACGTATTAAAATGAAAACTTTCATCCATGAAGTGATAGTAACTGATTTTGGATGGCACGGGCGCATTGTCCCGATCGGCATGCTGACTGTAATAATTGGACAACTGGTGCTGGATCAATTTCCCGTTCAGGGTTCGCAAGCCACGAACCAGCAGATATTGGCTTGCCAGAAACGCATTGCTGGACGATAACAGCGTAAATGCCCGAATTTGCAAATTCCGCCAAAATGCCTTAGCCGTGTTCGTATCCGCAAACACCATGGTCTGCTCATACAAGCTTCGCATCGGATACGTAAAAAGCCGTTCCCCGAACAGGCGCCACTCCACCTCCTCGCCAATCGTTTTAAAGGTATTGATATGCGCGCGTTCCTGTCTGCTTTCAAGATCAAGCGCATCACAAACAATTCGGAAATCCTCATGCGTATATAATCCCGCCGCAGAGACCTGATTCAGGTAAATCGTGGCGATTTCCGCTGAAATAATTTGGGCATAATAGGCAACCCAGTAAAGCTGGTTTAGTATCACCCGCTGCGAAGCAGAAGCTTGATTCCAGAGCGGTGTGCCATACAGCAAAGAGAACGCTTCCGGGTTCCAATACTCATCCTTGCAATCTTCATAACGAAAAAGCCCGGCAGCCTCATCCATCAAAGCGGAATGATCCTGGGCTTCATTCCGCTTTTTGTTGAAAACCAGCTTGTTATAAGCCGAACTATCCTCTAATAGGGAATGGCGTTGTTTTTGCCTCAGATGTGGATGCATGGTTCAGCATTTACTCCGTTTATTTTCGACTTAGATGCTTAACGACAGGGCCGCCTAAAAAACTGGTGAACAGGGCCATAATAACCAATGCGACAAACAAGGGAGGTTGAATCAAACCGACTTCCAACGCTTTTTCACTCAGGATAATTTCCATGGCGCCCCGCGCATTCAAAGCGAACCCAACAGCAAGAGCCTCTCTGCCGCTTAATCCGTTTAACCGTCCTGCCATAAAGGTTCCGGCAATCTTGCTGAACGTTGCCAAAAAGATAATGGTGGCGATTAATGGAACCTGCCAATTGGCCGCAAAGTTCACCTTAGCCCCAATGGACAGAAAAAACAATGGGGACAGAAACGGAATGACAATGCCATAGGCCAGCTTCTGCGCTTTTTCAGGGACATGGGGCGAATTACCAACCAGAATACCGAGCAGAAAACTAAGCAGGGTCATATGCGACCAGAGCATCCCGGCGGAATCCTGAATCGTGGTTGGCTTGAAACTGCTTAAAATAATCGTAAAGGCCACCCACCCCCACAAATCCATGAGGCTTGCGGCGGCCACGGTAATGGTGCCAACCTTTGACTGATATAGCCCCAGATCCATCAGGATTCTGATAATCACCGGCAAGGCGGATATGGCGAAAGCAATTCCAACGAATGAGGCAAAAAGAAAAGGTTGGCCGTTCACAACGCCAAACAAGACAGGGAAACCTAACGCCAGCAATAAGCCCGCCACAAAAGGAAGGAACGCGCTTCCAAGGGCGATCCACAAAACTTTTCGCCCTTCCGTGCGAATCGCGCTTAAATTGGTTTCCATGCCCGCCACAAATAATAACAGGATCACAACAATTCGAATGATCAATTGGAAAGCAGAACCAACTGAGCCATCCACGGGAAGCAGCCATTTGGAGATAGCCGGAAACAAGCTTCCCAACAGGGTTGGCCCTATAAGAATACCCAGCAATATTTCACCCAGTACAGCCGGGATGTTCACGCATCCCAAAAAAGACGTAACGCCTCTGGCAAGCAACAAGAGGCACACCAGGCTCAAGAAAAGGTGACTACAGTCGGCTACGGTCAGACTCATCATGCTCAAGCCTTCCAGGGGTATAACAACTGGATTTTAATCGATGGCGGATTATAGGACTGAGAAAGGCCCGGTCGACACCCTTCCCGGTACGCCGTTCCGAATAACCTGTCCCAAATCATAAAATTGGCCCCGTAATTGCAAAAAGACTGCCATTCGTCATGATGACGGTGATGATCGCATGGTAATACCAGAATCCCATCAAAAGGCATTTTCCCGATATGAATATTGGCATGACGCAGAATATCCAAGGCTGCTGTCACCATGGCGCCCGCAAAGAACCCTTCCGGTGAATCGCACAGATAGCTCAATATAGGATTCAATAACATATAAACAAACAGGAAATGCGTGATCAAGGCATTCCTTGAGGTCGCCCAAATATTCACAACGGGCGAATAATGATGCGAAGCATGCAAGCGCCACAACCATGGAACTTGATGAAAGGCCCTGTGCTGCCAATAATACAAAAAGTCTACTACTATCACATTCAACAGGAACGCGCCTGTAAATCCCAACGAAAAAAAGCCTTTCCAACCCGGCAGCCATCTAGAAAAGACAAAAGCAGAAAGCGAAAAACCCACGACAGGTATCACAACACCCTGCGTCCAAAAGCCGCTCAAATTCATTAACCAGTCACCCGGGGACAACTTCTGAAGAGGACGATTCCCAGGCATGCTATTTTCAAGCAACAGCAGCAATATAAAAACCAACAAGGGTAATAGTGCCCATCCTGCCATTACAATATTCATTCCACCGCCATCCCGTAATGTTGTGTTTTCTCCCACTTCAAATTTCGCTCACGCCGAAACAGGATACGACCAGTCAACCAGAATACAATCGGGAGCCATAAAAAAGATAAATACACATAAACCATCAAAGTCCCTCTCAATAATTGCCAAAAAGTCCCCTGATGGAATCTTGAAATTCCCTGATAAGCCGCCCATAAAAAATAAGCAGTTAACACCCAAAAAGCCGGTGGAGAAAATAGAACCGGCGTTTCAGGCAACTGACTGCCAGCGCTTTTAAAAAGTCGCATTACATTTTCCAGCAACAGCCAAAATGGGGCCAGAAATTCAAACACAAATTGCAACATATCTAATTTGGCATAAAAAGCCACTCGCCTTTTGCTCAAGAGGCTGTCCGCATATTCCAGATAACGGATAATGCTTCCTTCCGTCCAGCGCAAACGCTGACGCACCAAGGGGAGAAGATTCGGCACACCTTCTTCCTTTACGGAAACCGTTGCCGCATACCGAATATCCCATCCAGCCGCATGCATACGGGTGCAGAAATCAAGATCTTCCGTCAATGACCGTTCATTCCATCCGCCCAGGGATTCAAGCACCTGCCGCCTCAGCAACATGCCATTACCCCTGAGTTCCACGCAACCATGAACCGCATCACGACAAGATTGCAAATGGGCATCCAGCGCATATTCATATTGCTGGCATCGGATTAACCCATTTTGATACGGATTCAACAGTTCTTTTCGCGCCTGAACCGCACCTACATCCGACACGGAAAAATAAGGAACCAGAGCCTTGAGAAAATCCGGCCCCACCCAGGCATCGGCATCCAGCACACAAAGAACCTCACCCTGACAATGAGGCAATGCATCGTTCAACACGGCAGCTTTTCCGGGCCTGGCTTTTTCGGAGCGGCAAACAATTTGAAACCGCTTGCCAATATTTTCAGTTTGCAAGTTTCGCAGGGCCTTCAGCGTCCCGTCGGTACTGCGATCATCAATCGCAAGCACTTCATAATTGGGATAATCCAGATTGAGCGCCAACTGAACGGTTTTGAAAATAACCGTCTCCTCATTATGGGCCGGTATCAGAACAGACACCATTGGCCAACAGGGCAGTGACTCAGGGCTTTTTTCCTGGCGTCGATGGACACCCGCAAACAGCCTTGCAGAAGCAAAACACAATCCATAGCCCATAAATAACGCCCAATTCGATACGGATGGAGACCAAACAACCAGCAGGAAAGCGATCACCAGAGTCGAAAAAAGCAGCACTAAAAATCGCCTGCGTTCTACCAACTCAATTTCCAGACTGGTTTCTGCCATTTTAATCCCAAAACTGCCAGATAGCATATTCGCCATTATCCATGAGATTATATTCTATCCAGAGGGTTTTAGGGCAGTTTTATCAACTGTACATCAAAACATTGCAGGCTGATTAACCTTAGTGTAGGATAATATCGTTTGTAAAAACTGGAGGGAGGCTGGTATGCGTTGGTTCCTGATTGCGTCAGTAACTCTATTAAGTTGCCTGGCCCCTATGGAAACCTGGGCAGACACAAATTCTGATCATATTGCGCTGAAAACTCTGCTCAAGAATACCCAACAGGCTTTTAACACCAAAAATTTTGAATTGCTGATGCCCTATATCGCCAGTGGTAGTTTCACGGTCATTACCATTGATGGGCATAAGCTGGAATCGCTGAAAACCTTTCAAGCCTATTGGCATGATATCCTGCATAAAAGTAAAACAGGTCTTGAACGCATTGAAGTCAACCCTATCGCCGATGGGCCGACAGAATTCCTGGCTGAAAATGTGGGCATTTGTCATGGAACTTCCAACGATCGCTACTACTTTACCGGCGGCGATATCAAGACCATGCCGGAGCGGTGGACAGCGGTGCTTTTAAAAGAAGGAGGCGTCTGGAAAATATCCAGAATCATTTTTTCAGCCAACATTCTAGATAATCCCGTTTTGAGCGGAACCAGAGAGTCAATGGGGCAACTCATCCTTTGGGCCGCCCTGGGAGGCTTACTGACAGGCGCTTTGGGGATGTGGCTTATTCGATACAGAAAAACGATCTGATCGCTGTCATTGTCTATGCATTATCAACTCATTATACGCGGTGCCCGTCTTTTTGACGGATTGGGATCCAGCCGGTACGGGGACATTGCGGTTCAGGCAGGGAGAATAGCCGCCATTGCAACGCGCATTGAAGCGACAGCCGACCAGGAAATTGACGCAACGGGGCTTTGGGTGATGCCAGGGTTTATCGATATCCATACCCACTACGACTTGGAGGTTGAAATCGCACCGGCCCTTCAGGAATCAGTGCGGCATGGCGTTACCAGCGTGATTATGGGAGGCTGCAGTTTATCCGCCACTTTTGGAAAGCCGACAGAATTGGCCCAGATTTTTTCGCGGGTTGAGACACTGCCTCCCGAACTGATTCAACGATGGCTTCAAAACGCTCACAGTTTTTCCACGTCCCAGGCATATTTTCAGCATTTACAAAGGCTGCTCCTTGGGCCTAACATGGCTTGCATGCTGGGACATAGCGTCCTACGGGTCAAAGTCATGGGACTGGAACGCAGTCTGCATGAGGCGGCAACTGACCTTGAAATTGAGCAGATGCGCAAACTGGCGGAAGAAGCGTTGGAGGCGGGCTGTATCGGAATTTCCGTCGATATGGTGCATTGGCACAAAGTGAGCGGCTTATACGCAGGTCGCGCATTACCCTCTCATCATGCCAGCTTTCAAGAATATAAAATGCTGGCTGACGTTTGCCGCAAGCGGGATGCCGTCTTTCAAGTCACTCCCAATCCGGAAAGTCTCGCTTCATTTTGGAATATTCTCAGGCTTTGCGTTGGATCGGGCCGCCCACCATTAAGGTGTACCATTTTATCCGCGCTGGACATGGATGTGGCGCCATACGCTTGGCGTGTATTCCCCATGATAGCCGGATTCATGAACCAGATGCTGAGCGGTAACATCAGGTTTCAAACCCTGGCGGAGCCTTTCACCATATATAGCGACGGGCATCTTACGCCTTTATTCGAAGAGTTTTCCGCAGGCGTGGAGCTGAATAACTGCCAAACTGTCGATGAGCGAAAGGCGTTATGGCAGAATCCCCAATTTCGTCAGGAGTTTTCAAGAAACTGGCAATCAGGTTGGCCCCGCACCTTCCATCGTGACTTATCCCGCATGACGGTTTTGTCAGCCCCGGATGCGTCCCTGGCTGGTAAAACGTTTACCCAAATCGCACAGGAGCAACAGAAAGAGCCACTGGCATGTTTTATGGATCTGTTAGAACAATATGATGAAACCTTGCGCTGGATATCCTGCGGGGCCAATCAACGGGCCGCTATCCGGCAAAAACTAATGAAACACCCCTATATATTGCCGGGCTTCAGCGATGCGGGCGCGCATAGTCGAAATCTGGCATTTTTTGACAGCGCCTTGTCAGTTTTGCGACAAGCGGTGCAAACCGGTTTTCTTTCACCGGAAAAAGCCGTCTACCGGCTCACACGAGAACCCGCCCGCTGGTTTAACCTGGATACAGGCTACCTGGCGGAGGGCCAAAAAGCGGATCTGGTCATTATAAACCCTGAAAAATTAAGGCAACCCATCCCTGAGGCGACAAGCGTAAAAGATACAGTTTTAGGAACTGTACGGATGGTCAAGCGAGATCCGGATCCAGCCATTTATCATGTTTTTATCAACGGCGTTGAAGTGGTTCGCCACGGACAGCCGTTAAGTCCCGTCAATGCTCATCAAACCGGAATTGTTTTAATGCAGCATCAACCCACCCTATCCGAACAGGAAGCCCTGGCCCGATATCGCAACCGAATCACGCAAGATTGCAGTCTGCCTGCCAATACGGATTATTGGATCGTATTCCTGCGTAAGCATCAACACCCTATCAATGTTGGACTGCACTGTTTCGCCCTTACGCTAACCTATATTATTCCCGGTTTAGCCGTTTGGCAGAAACAACCTTTAATCCTGTTATGGTTCCCGTTAGCACATTTAATTGGCCTCATTGGCCATCTATGCTTTGAAAGAACCCCAATCGACCGGCAGGACATGGTTTTCTCATGGCGGGCCAGTATGAGTTTACACTGGATGTTCTTTTCCGTAATACTAGGACGGTATCGAGCAGCCGTCAAAAACGCGCATCGCGTGGAGCCCGTTTTATGCTAACCAGTCAACAGGCATTGCCAACCACTTGTGTCGTACCAGTTTCCGAGTTATCCGGCACCAACCAAAAACAAATGTATAAGCTGTATCAAACATACTATTGCAACAGCAATGAGTCCATCTTTCTGGCAGATTTACAGGCCAAAAACCATGCCGTTCTACTCAAGGACAATCAAGGCGTTATCCAGGGCTTCTCCACATTGGCCTTATATGAAGAGGAATATCGGGATTCCCGGCTGAATATAATTTATTCCGGTGACACCATTGTGGATAAAGCTTTCTGGGGGCATCCGCTACTACCCAAAGCCTGGCTGCAATTTGCAGGGAAAGTAGCTGCAGACTCACCGGATATTCCTCTATACTGGCTATTAATTGTCAAAGGCCACCGAACCTACCGATACCTGCCACTATTCAGCCAAAACTATTACCCACGCTACAACCGAAAAACACCGCCCGATAAACAAAACCTAATCAACCATGTGGCGACTCGACGATTTAAGAGCGCTTATGATCCCGCAAGCGGGCTGGTCGTCTTTCCCGGGCCACGCAGCTTCCTGAAGCCGGATCTTGCCGAGATTCCGGAAAAAGATATTCAGCGCCCGGAGGTGCAATTTTTTCTGTCTCAAAATCCCCACTACGCGCACGGAGATGAAATGGTATGCCTTTGCGAACTGTCCACGGAGAATCTGACACGCATATCCCGCAAGTGGTTCATGGAGGGGATGTGGCACAGCCCGATTCGCCGTCAAGCCGAATTTTCAACCGCCGGGATGTCATTGCGGAAGGTTGGTACTGGCTTTTGCAATCACGCCAGCTAAAGCGGGGCAGAGTAAAAGCGGTTTCCATTGCGGGACATGAGCTGGCCGTCTATCGCGGGCAAGACGGCTCAGTTGCAGCGCTGGACGCATACTGCCCGCATATGGGTTCCCATCTGGCCGAAGGGCGGGTAGAGGGGAACCAGCTTCGATGTTTTTTTCATAACTGGCGTTACGACACAGAAGGCCAATGTACCGAGATCCCTTGTGCCACTGCTGGTTATCCTATCAAGGTATCCACCAGATCCTGGCAAGTGCGGGAGAAATACAACCTCCTCTGGATTTGGCTAGGAAACGGAATGCCCAATGAGCCTATACCTGAAGTACCGGAACTCGTTGGGAAACACTACGACTCCGCCCTGGGGAAGCCCTTGTTTAAACGCTGCCATCCAAATGTCGTCATGATTAACGCTATTGACGAGCAACATTTTAAAACCGTCCATGGCTTGCCAGGGGAGGTTCTTTCTCTCAAAGCCGAACCCAAGGGCAGAAACAGGATTGAGTTCCGCAACCAGGGGGCAGTGCCGAGAACATCCCTGTTTGGAAAGCTGGTGGCCATTTTTTACCGCAACAAGCTCACCTATGATTTAAGCTACTGGTACGGCAGCGTCGGCACCTTAGCCCTCGGCCCGGATTTTCTGCACCTTTACCTGATGTTTGCATTACGGTTAACTCCAACCGGACAAACCGAAGGCCAAATGATCGTGTTCACCCCAGAGCGCAAAGGCGCCCTTGGATGGTTATTCAACCGCTTGATACTCGCTGCAACCAAACTGGCCAGTTCCTACTTTGCCAGCGGAGACACACGGATATTCCAAACGATCCGTTTCTGCCTGAAAAATCCCACCCCTGCCGATCGCTCACTGGTGGCCTTCATCCGTCACCTGGAACAACAAGCAGAGTATCGGTTTGAGGGCAAATATTCAGACAAGAAGACCTTTTGCTGAGGTGTCGAAGCCGTCAACTCCGGAACTTTCGAATCAACAATCCAAGCATACACCTACTGCCAAGTCGCAATTTTGTTTGAATACCGATCTAAATCCCAGGGTATATGTTTTAATAGAATATGTAGGGACGATAGCAAATGGGAAAACTTGGGCTATGATTAACTGGACTCTGGTCGACTCATCGGCCATTGCGCGCATTGGCCATGACGGCAAAGATCTTTTTATTAAGTTTAAAGGATTCGAGCCTGGCGCGGGCAGTATCTATCAATACTTTGAAGTGCCAGAGTTTGTATATGTGGAGTTTATGAATTCCCGCTCCAAGAGTAAGTTTCACGATGAGTACATTTTGAGCCGATATAGCTCTAAAAAAATGTCGACTCCCAAACCAACCAGCACTCAATATTTTACCGGCTAATCTGAAACAGGTAACGATGTTTGACTTTATAAAGTGATAGAACTTGTTTTAATACTACAGTCGTGAGTTAAGTTGGTATAAACTGGTGGGGTTATGGGGGTATAGAGGAGAGGCAGTAGATGAATCGGTCATCTTTACAAGACGACTTGGCGGTGTTGGTGAGTCGGTTACGCCCTTGT
>CABHPA010000127.1 GCA_902168245.1 Candidatus Melainabacteria bacterium | reverse complement strand
GTAAGGGTGCCTGTGCCTCATTTTGATAAAGGGATAATTCGATTGAGTTATCAATCAAAGCAATCTGCTTGTGCCTTTTTGGAGCATGAGCAATGTGTGTGGCGCTCTGGTGATACGATTTATCTAGTGACCGGGTTCCATTTTTAGATCCACTTGGGGCAGAGATTGGGGCATTTTAGCACAAGGGTGATTGAGCATTTTAAATCTTTTCCCCTAAACAGCATCATTTAGCAGAAATCTATCTGTGTCCAGGAAATTGAGGCAGGCTGAAATGGCTTGCTGACAAGCAAGTTTCCTGGACACAGATAGATTGGCGCGTATAATTTAGGCTGGGGAAAGGATTAAGCAGGAATTGCTAACGCCCAACGTTGCGCAAATTCATATGGGGTCAACAGTTTCAGCGCCCGGTGCGGTCGGAAAGTATTATATTCATTCCGCCACATTTCAATCAGAACCTTGGCTTCCCGCAGCGTCCTGAACCAGGTGGCATTCAAGCATTCCATCCGCAGCTTGCCATTGAATGATTCACATTTGCCGTTCTGCCATGGACTGCCCGGCTCAATGAAAATGGAATCGACGCCTTTCTCTCTCAGCCATTTTTGCAGGGATTTCTCAATGAATTCTGAGCCATTGTCGCTCCTGAGATAGCAAGGATAGCCTCGCTCTTTGGCCACTTGAGCGAGCGTCTCCTGAACATCTTTGGCTTTCAGAGAACGTTCCACCCGAATAGTCAGGCATTCCCGGGTAAACTCGTCAACTAACGTGAGCATACGCAAGCGTCCCCCATGACCCAGGCGGTCTGCTACGAAATCCAGACTCCAGACATGGTTGGGGGCCAATGCCTGGCACGGGTATTGTTCAACACAGGGGCCGCGTCGCCGCTGCTTTGGCTTACGCTGAGGTACTTGCAAGTGGTTCAATTTCCACAGGCGCTTGACGCGCTTCAAACTAACGTCCCAGTGTTCACGCTTCAATAAGGCCCAGATCCGTCGATACCCGTAGTGAATATGCTCAGAAGCCAGCTCTTTCATACGGGCTACCAACGCCTCGTTAGGATTCCTGGCCACGTATTTGTCTACACTACGGGAAATGCCTGCCAAATGACAGGCTTGGCGGTGGGATAACCCTTGTTCTTGAAGCATTCCCACCACCTCGCGACGCTCACTGGGCCTTAAAGCTTTTTTAGCACTTCCTTAATGGCCTCGTTTTCCAGCATGAGATTGGCTACCATCCGCTTCAGCTTGTTATTCTCCTGCTCCATTTCCCTCAACCTCCGCACTTCACTCACTTCCAGACCACCGTATTTACGTTTCCAGATGTACCAGGTGGCATTGCTTACCCCCAACTCACGCTGCTGGTCTACTGCCTTCTTGCCACCCGTTTCCACCGCTTGCAAGGCTTTCACAATCTGCTCTTCGGTAAAACGCGTCTTTTTCATGTCGAGATTCTCCTGCTTTCAATTTTAAGGGAAAATCTCTACTCTCAACTGGCCCTGAATTTCGGACGCCTGTCACATTCAGACCGCCTTAAGCGGCCTGGATAACATCTACCGGGACGGGTATCGCTACAATAAGGGCGGGGTAATGCTGGGTGGTTTGACTCCAGCCTAAGAACGGCAAACCAGCTTGCTTGATCCGTATGACCGGGAGAAAATTGCCAGCCTCATGCAGGCTCTGGATCTGGTGAATACCACTTTTGGGCCGGGAACGCTGCGCTATGGCTCTCAAGGCTTTCGTGGTACTTCTTGGCAAATGCGGCAGAATCTCTTTCCAGCCAGAACAACCAGGGTCTCATGACTGAGCATCAACAGGTGAAACGGATTTGCGAATTAGGGCAGAGTACGCAGCTGATCCGGGCTTTATAATGGCTGAATTGTGGGTCAGATAGGCAATAACAAAGATTGAGCCAACCAAAGTTTCGTTCCACAATAAAGCAATTTTGTTGTGCGTGAATTGTTTATTCCATTGAGGCGTTAATGAATAAATCCTGATTAGTCCTGCTCATTAAGAAGCAAGGGGTATTGACAATATTTCTTTTGGTTGGACAAGGATTCCAGCCCATGATTTTCCCTAAAATCGTTTTATGCAGAGAGTCCTGTCTGTTTATGCAGAGAGCCCTGTCTGTATTATTCACACGGTTTAATTTATTTAATTATGAGGAGGTAAAACATATGTCCATAGGAACTGCTGATTTCCGAATTCTAAAGCCTGGTTTTACACAAGCTAACGGCCCAGATCAATCTATTTTTAACATTAATGATTCTGGAACTTATCAGGTTGCTTTAAACGATGGCACTAGTGGCGATGAGCTCCATATCAAGGATTTATTGCATCTCAACGCCTCTGTTACTGTCGATAAGGGTGATACTATTTTCTTGGATGGTAATTGGACTCTACAATCGGATAATGCTGGTCATAAAACCTATACAAATGGTAATAGTGTAGTTTCTATAGAAGGAGAAGGCACGATAGTTACTGATGCTAAAGAGGGCCAGGGTGGGGGTGGAGATAGGCCAGTACCAGGTTAAAAGTAGGCTTTGCTGAATTAATCCCCAAGGTGACAGATCCCTCCCTCAGGAGAGTAACCAGTTTGGCCGGCTTGGTGGCTATTGCCTCTTGGGCGCTGGCTTAATCAGCCGACTGGCTTTTGAAGCCAGTCGGCTGATTCTCTGGATGATGGGCTAAGGGGGCCGGTAAGTGTAAACGCTTGCATTTATAATTGCTCGTGCTTGCAGTTAGGGTTCTGTTGTAAAAAATCCGGATTGCACTGATTAGGGAACAAACGGAAGCCAAGATTTTCGGTATTGTTGCCAAATTGATGTCATGAAAATATACGAATTACCTGCTTTGGTTCTGATTGGAGTTCTAAAATGGGTTGGAATACTGTTGCTATACTGATTACAGTGGATTCTTTGAATGAGTTATTGTAATAACTCATTCGTTCTATGCTATCTTAGTTAAAGCAGAGACGATATTTTAAGGGTTCAGTGGATATGCGTTTAGTGGCTTATATCCGGGTATCAACTGATGCCCAGCGGGATAACACCTCTTTTGAGGAACAAAAGGCACGAATTGAGGCCTATTGCAAAGCATATGGCCACAAGGTCATTAAGTATTTCCAGGAAGTAGGGTCTGGTAAATCCACGGAATCTCGTCCAGAGTTCCAAAAGGCCCTGCAAGCTCTCCCCAAAGCCGATGGCATTATTGCTACCAAGCTGGATCGGATTGCCAGAAACGTTCGTGATGTGCTGGTTCTGGTGGAAGATGTGCTTAAGCCCGCTAGTAAAGACTTGGTTTTGCTGGACATTAACCTGGATACGACCACGCCTATTGGGAAATTCATGCTGACCTCGATGGCCGCAGTCGCTGCGCTTGAGCGCGATGTGATTATTGAGCGGACCCAAGGCGGGCGTCGAGCGAAAGCTATCCAAGGAGGCTATGCATATGGCGCACCTCCCTTTGGGAAACAGGCACTCAATAAAGCTCTGGAAGCTCATGAAGAGGAACAGAAGGTTTTAGAGATGATGAGAAGGCATCGTCGTAGCGGCAAAAGTTATCATGCGATCTCTAAACTATTGAATGAACAGCGAGTTCCGGCTAAAAAAGGCGGGATTTGTTATCCGGCCCAAGTACAGGCCGCTTTACGGAAGCAGTCCAAGACAATGAAATTGGATTCACTCCCAGATTCTACCCGAGTTGGTTAAGCAGAGGATGGGTTACGCCCCTGCTGGTGTTAATCGCGTGGTAATAAGGCCGCAGATTTCAGTTGTGTATCGGAAAGCCTTGTTAGTTATGGTTCTTGGTGAGGTGTATGTCTTTAAGTCTTGAGTTATTTTGCTTTTCTGGCCTTCTATTGGTTGTAGAGGCCTTAGTGGGATCGAAATCGCCCTATACAGAAAATCGGTGTTTTAAGGCCTCTTAAATCAGTCTGCCTATACCAAACTACCTAAACGGGATTTTACAGGCCTTAACGCTCAAAATCCTGGAAGAACAGTCGCCGATCCAGTTCCGGCCTTAGCTTGGATCTCTTATCCACAATATCCTGGCCAAGCATTTGACACCTCCTAAAAACTGTTCTGTCTTCTTGCCCCTGTTAGTGAATATTTAGGGCATATATTAGAAAATCTAACATGCCATGTTAAATTTTCTAATACTCCTCTTTTTGCATGTTAGAAATATTAAAGCGCCGTGTTAAAATTTCTAACATGCTATATCCAAGAAATCTAAAAAACGAGCTGGAAGCTGCAATGGCTGATACACCAGTCATTCTATTGACTGGGGCAAGGCAAACTGGGAAAAGTACCTTTTTGACCAGTATGCAGCAGGATTCTGCCTCTCAGGTGGTCAGTTTGGATGATCTGGTCACTTTGCAGGCGATTCAGACAAATGCTCAAGCCTATCTGGCAGGTTTGCCAGATACCCGCATTATCCTGGATGAAGTCCAGCGAGCGCCAGAGCTTTTTTTGCCCTTGAAGGAGGCGGTTGACCGAGACCGGAAGCCTGGGCGGTTCTTATTAACGGGGTCTGCCAATGTGCTGACCCTGCCCAAGCTGGCAGATAGCTTGGCAGGCCGGATGGAAGTACTGACCTTGTGGCCTCTTTCCCAAGGGGAGCTCCGGCAAGTCAAGGAAGGATTTATCGATCTTCTCTTTTCAGAAAGTGGCATGCCGCAGGTTTCGGGGCTTCCACTCCAGGAACTCTGCGAACTCTTGACCACTGGTGGGTATCCGGAACCTATTTCTAGAAAGGACTCCAAGCGCCGTGGGGCTTGGTTCCATGCCTATATTAATACCATCTTGCAGCGGGATGTTCAGGAGCTGAGCCGGATTGAAGGTCTGGCAGCATTGCCCAATCTCTTGACGCTGCTAGCAACCCGGACTGGAGGGCTGCTGAACACGGCTGATCTATCTAGGAGCTTGAGTATAACGAACCCCACCTTGCTGCGTTATATCCGGCTTTTAGAGGCTGTGTTTCTGGTGGTGAGCTTGCCTCCGTGGTTCTCAAACCTGGGGAAGCGCCTAGTGAAGGCACCTCGGTTGTATCTTAACGATACAGGAATGCTCTGCCATTTGCTGGACTTGGAGGCGGAAAGCCTCATACAGAACCGGAACCATTTGGGTTCAGTTTTAGAAAACTTTGTGGTGATGGAGCTCTTGAAACAGTCTGGGTGGAATAACAAGTCGGTAAGGCTCAGTCACTACCGGACCCATGCGGGCCAAGAGGTCGATATTATCCTGGAAGCCGGAACTCGGGTTGTTGGTGTGGAAGTGAAGGCGGCCAGTAATCTCACGGCAGACCACTACAAGGGACTGCGCCACTTGCGGGATGAGCTAGGAGACTCATTTCATCGCGGGATCGTGCTCTATACGGGGCAGCAGACCGTGCCAGTGGATGAACGAATCTGGGCTGTACCTATTTCTGCCTTATGGGAAGCAAATTCAATACCTGCTGAGCCATTAAGCCTGTAAAGGACAGATCACTGGAAGCTCCTGCTTTAGAAGCACCGATAAGCCTCGAGAGCTTCTGGGGTAGCTGTTCTCTCAAAAGACTTTTATAAAATCCAGTAATAGTCTAAACTTTAGGAGTATGCCCTAGTTTCTGCTCCCAGCCTTGAGCTGGTGCCAGAGTTAGGGTGTTTTTGTTTCTTCTCTGCTATCTGAAGCATTCCTGGAATAGGATTGTGAGAGAAGTGATCACTAGCTTTTGCCGATGCTTTGAATCGGCTTATCGTCCGGATGGATATGGGGCCAATGATCTCGGCACTCCCTGCATTGTAGTTTTGCGAAAAACCGGCTGGCTTTAAAAAATCGCCCTGGTATCCACCCATGCATCCGGGAACCTTCCTGATGGGTCTGAAGCTGGCCAAGGCTGGCAAAAGCTTTGTCTATGTGGTCACTAGACCACCTGAACGAATCTTTAGAGACATTGATCGGGTACCGGTTATCGTGGATAGGGGTTTGGAGATACAGGAGCCCTTAGAGCTTGAACTTCAGGGGCAGTTGGGGCTTTTCCAAGGATAATCCCTTGCCTTTTAGCTATGGGCAGGCGGATGGAAGCGATAATAAACGTCCCAATTCTTTAATGTGCATCCTAATGCGGCTGCCTGCTTGCTCTGACCCGTTCGTTGGTAAACGTCTGCCAAGTGATGCCCTGCCACTACAATGTCATACATCGGAATAACTTGAGTTTTAATACCCAATTGTTGGTTTCGTTGTACTTTAGGCAGTTGTGAGTATGCCTGCTTGCTTGAAGACAGGGCTTTTTCATAAAAGACTTGAGCCTTGGAAAGGTTTGGCTTGGGTTGTGTATAGTAAATTTCACCAACTTCGGCGTATATATGAGCTAAACCCATTCTAAGTTCGAAGTCAGTGGGATTAGGGTGCCCCCTATATGCTATCCACTGCTTCAAGACCTCCAGTGCCTGTGGCTCATTTTGTTGATTGACTTTTAACATGACCTTATTATTCAGGTCTATCAAGTACCAATCAACAGACCAGGAAAGTCTTTTTGCTTGCTCAGGCATGCTTTTCAAGAGCGGTAATGCTTCATCGATATAGGGTTCAGACTCACTAAATTTTGCATCTCTAATCATTGACTGGCCGTAAGCTGCCAGTGCAATGGCATAATTTGGGCTTTGCTTTCCATCTAAATGGGCAGTTAAATCAATCATCTTGCGTTGAAGCTGTTCGGCTTCAACATACTTATTCTGGTGAAGGTATATATCTATTAATGCAGAATATAAGGGCTCTTGAAGTGGGTGAGTGTAGCCTTCTAACTCACTGATACCCATCTTGCAATACCGCTCAGCCTCATCATATTGGGCTCTTGTTTCATCACCTTGGCAGGTGATTGATGCAAAGTAGGCTTGCTTTACCTTTTCTTCTGGCACATTGTTTTCCTGGCTTTGGGCCTTACAACCGCTTATAAAGCCCGAAGTCACAAAGACACAAACCGCAACTAAAACTGAGAGATTTTTCATGACAATTTCCATACTCTTTATGTTTGCTCATGCTAGGCCAAAGGTATTTCCCTAGCAAACCAAATACATGTGTATTCCATAGACTGATGCTTGATATCGAAAGAAATACCGAGAAATCATAAGGTTTAAGGCAATAGGCTGAAACCTGATCAGGGCTTAGCCAAAAGCCCCAGGTTCACACCTGGGGCTTTTCGATATTGGCCGGGCTAATACTCATCGGCTCGCATGATAGTCAGTACCCGCTTGGTCTTGGCTGGGTCAGCCGGATCTTCGCTCCGGTACACCATGGCCAGATCATAATAGTCCACTTTAAACATATAGCGCTGGCTATTGACAATAAAAAAGCCGAAATCATGTTCGCCGTAAGGATCATTGTCCACTGAAAAGTCATTGTAAGACTGAACCGCTTGAATCACAGCGATTTTATCAGCTTCGCTTAATGCCTGCATCCCTTCAGTTAGCAGCACTTGCCCGCCCAGAAAGGTGGTGCGAAGCCGGTCATTCAGGACGGCAACCGGGTTCATGTTGGTGTTGATGCTCATTGAAACTTTCTCCTTATTTGCCTAATCGCGGCTCATCGACCGTTCCCTCCCTGGCGTTCAGATGGGGGAGGACCTGACAAGGGCGCTGGCCTCAGCCAGCGGGCGAAGCCTTCACCCTTGACAGGGCCGGGGGCAAAGCCCCCTTCAACCGGTTTAACGTTTTCAAAGGACTAACGCTGAAAACACGCTCTCGGTCTATCCATATCCGGCCTTTTGATCATGTGCGCCGCAACCTTGTTTCAAGCTATCACTGCATTTCAGCCATTAGGGAGCCAGGTGCTTCAGGAAATTTTCAGAGCCATTGCACAAAAAAGACAGGCTGTTGGGCAGCCTGTCTAGGGTGTTAGCGAGGAAAGGGGCTAGAACAAGGCCAGTTGAGTAATTTCCGTGAAGATAGGAGCGGTTGGCAAGGATAGGGGAGGCGGATCGGGGTGGGGCTGGCTAAAAATGTCGCCATGTTGGCCTAAAAAGGGAATGGCGGATGCGGTCCAGGCGCTTTCAAAAATCTCCAGGGAGAGGGAATTGCCCCGGATGACCTGGGCGGGGATTCCGGCTAGGGTGAGCTGCAAGTAACACATCCAGTAGCAAGGGGGCTAATATCAATGGCGCTCACAAACAGGTGGCGGTTGGGGTTATAGCCGCGCCGTCGCATGGCTTGAGCAAAAGCCAGAATCATGCCTCCGGCTCCGGCAGCGGGCTCTTGAACGGTCAGGTAGCCCTTTTCTTGGATCAACGGCTCGTTTTCACTCAGGCTCATCTCCGCCATGAGGCGGGACACTTCAAACGGGGTGAAAAATTGGCCTTGGGCATCATTGAGTGCCCCAATTTCAGCGGCAATGCTACCCAGAAAATCGCCAGACTGGACCCCGTGATACACCATAGCCACCAGATCCGGGTAAGCCCGGACAGCATCTTTATCCCGGTAGGTACTGACAATCTGCATATAACGGTCTTCCAAGGTTTCTTGATCCGCCACCTGGGCAACAGGCTTGGCATAGGCGCAATAGGCCAGTTCGCAAAAGTCTCGAAACTTCTCCTGCGGGCTTTTGCTGGTTTCCAAACTGCTCAGCTTTTGAATGAAGGTTTTGGTGGATTCCATGAGGGTAACGCTCCTTGCAAATGACTCACTCCTCCCGGCGTTTACGGGGGTGAGACAATGCAAGGGCGCGACGCAGGAGCGGGCAGAGCCTTTACCCTTGTGGTGGCGAGGGCGAAGCCCTGGGGATTCTTCAAGTTGCAAGCGCTCCAAGCACAACAACTGATTTCAAAAAGCCTGCAACCGACTATCAATTTTCTGGGACAACAAGTATGTAATAGCGATGGCAAGAAGCTTAAAGAGCAATTTTTTCCATTTTCTGTCATGACCCGCTTCAGGTTAAAAATTCACCAAACGTCCTTGCAAATCTGGAATAATACTCCATAATTACAAGGATGATTGAACGACGATTGCACACTCAACTCACAAATTGCCTCAACCAATTTCCGGCCGTAGCCTTACTGGGTCCCCGGCAAGTGGGAAAAACCACGCTCGCACTTGAGATGGAGGCCCAATATCCATCCATTTACCTGGATTTGGAATCAGACGCCGACCGGGCCAAGTTAGCCGATCCTGAACTCTATCTCACCCAGCATGAAGACAAACTGGTCATTTTAGATGAAGTACAGCGTTTGCCCAACCTATTTCAAGCCCTCCGTGGCTTGATTGATCAGGGGAAACGCCGAGGGCGAAGGGCTAACCGCTTTTTATTACTGGGTTCAGCCTCTATTGATCTTCTTAGGCAATCGGGCGAAAGTCTGGCAGGTCGGATCGCTTATCTGGAATTAGCCCCCTTTGATGCATTTGAGTTTCAGAACCGGGACATCAATCAGTTGTGGCTCAAAGGTGGATTTCCTGACAGTACTATGGCCCTCACAGACAGTCAAAGTTTCCAGTGGCGCCTAAACTTTATTAAGACATACCTGGAGCGGGATATTCCCCTGTTGGGACCTCGTATACCCGCCGAAACCCTGAAACGTTTTTGGACGATGCTGGCCCACAATCAAGGGGGGCTGTTGAATGCCGCCAAGCTGGCAGGCGGACTGGGCGTGGATGGCAAGACCGTCGCCAATTACTTGGATCTCATGGTGGATTTACTCCTGGTACGGCGCCTACCGCCCTGGCATAGCAATGCAGGTAAAAGACTCATCAAATCACCGAAAGTCTATGTGCGGGATTCCGGCTTAACCCATGCGCTTCTCGCTCTTCGTTCCCAAGAGGAGCTACTAGGTCATCCCATTGTGGGTTCCAGTTGGGAAGGCTTTGTTATTGAGAACCTCTTAAACGTGGTGGGAGACAATGGACAGTCCAGCTTCTACCGAAGCAGCGCTGGAGCAGAGATAGATCTTGTTATAGAAGACTTTAAACGCCAGCGATGGGCCATTGAGGTTAAACGAACACTAAAACCCTCGCCCAGTAAAGGATTTCGGATTGCCTGTGAAGACATTCAGGCTGATAAAAAACTCCTCGTGTATGCAGGGGCAGAACAATACCCTCTGGGAGACGGCTTTGAAGCCATTAGCCTTGTAGATTTGATAAACCAATTCCATCCCTCATAGGGATCAGGAGTTAGGTCGAGCCTTCCATGTTTTACAAGGGGTAAGTTTATTACTGGCGAGTATGATATAGCCCTAAAAGCCAGATAGTTAAACTATTCAGCTTGTATCCAAAAATTAGTGAAAGGGATTTTAAAACCCTTCTTTGAGGTTTCAATAGACTCTTGTTCGGGTTGTTCAACCTTTATCACAGTCTCTTTTTGCTGAAGTTTTAGCCGCTCCTCTACCGCTTCTATATGCTTTTCGAAAGCAGATTTCATATTCGTCATGAAATCTTCAATTTGTCTCGTATCAGGCAGTTTCTGTAGTTTTGTGTGTGCATTACCAAGCTGATTGTTTAAACCACTTGCCCTAGTACTCTCGGCATCCGCTCTTTTTTGCGCTTCAGAAAGGGCCGTCTTAAGAGTTTCAATTTGGTTTTTTAGCCCTTCAACTTCGCTTTTTAGACCCGCATTTTCAACTTTTAAATCAGTTTCATTATCTTTTATTTGTGTTTTCTCACCTTCGAGTGATTTAATACGCTCTCGTAACTCATCCAAAAGTACATCATTACTATTTGATATAGCTTGAGGAGGGGTAACATAAGATGGGATGTTTTGGTCTTGCATCCCTTTTAATACCCTTGGATAATCCTGTGCAATCCGATCAATTTTGTCATGATCCAAAATAACGCCAGAAACCTCCCGCCCATTATATAAGACTTGGGTCTCCTCCAACTGATATCGGTCTGGAAACTTCTCTGCGGTTGTTCTGGAGGTTCCACATATCTCAGCCAGTTCAGCAAAGCGGTATTTACCGGGTTTTAAAAGCATATAATACCTTCTCAATGCGTTTTGATTTACACTTAACAGGGTAACGTTACCCATTGATCTATTTCTTCACACCCCTTTTAATAGTACTTACAAGGGTCTGTGAATAGTAGTTTGAATCTATGAAAAGGATACCATAGCCCCAATGAAACCGGGTTAGAAGTATATCCTTGACATAGTCGAAACACCCGCTAAGATCGATCCAAGTCATCCTTAACTGGAGGCAAGAAAAATCCCCGCCTGCGCTAACAGAACGGGGAAAAATTTGTATTTAAAAATTCTTTGTAGCCATTATACCGCCTGGTTCTAGAACAGGCAAGCTTGGCTATGAGGATAGAAGGATAGAAGAGAAATGAGTACTCGACAACCAGTCGAGCAGTTTAATACTGCTTCTAATGAAGGCCAGTCCAAGCTGGGCAGTGTCTCACTGGGCCTATCCAACGCGCATGTCCGCGAAGATAGGAACTCAACTGAGCAAGATCTTGGTCTACAAGCTAGATTTGCCGAAGGCAAATCGATCGAAGATTGGAAGATTGAGAGATTGGAGAATTTTGTTTGCTCTACTCAAGCCGTTACTTCTATGAGTTCCTATAAGGCGCAAAAAACTGAAATTTCCCCAGAAAGCGCTACGGAATCTGGCTCGGACGATGCGATTTGGCAAGCGGTTCAGCAGATTCTCCACTCTGAACTGAGCAGGCCAGGGTACGAAACCTGGATTGCCCCTTGTCGTATGCTTTCCCTGGAGAATCAGGTCGTTACGCTCGTTACGGGTACCGAGTTCAGCGTCAGTATCATCGATCGCCGCTATGGTCCGGCCATCAAGCGGGCTTTTGCACAGGTGTTGGGACAGCCCATTCGGTTACGCTACCAGGCCATTCCCGAACAGGAACAGCCGCAACCCAGCCAAATTCCCGATCTCCAACCCAAGAGGGCCTCATCAGCTGAGAAGCCAAAATATCCCCTGGCACAATTCCAAAACCCTACCAATAACCCGCAAGTGGCGCTACTGCTAGAGCGTTACGGCGACATTCGCGGGGTCATGAAGAACCATCCGTTTTTTAAGCGCATCCAACTGCCCGTGGATGAGGGCGGATGGGGCACGGATCTGGCTGGTTTGATCTACTTTGCCAAGGAATACACGCTGGAACGGGTTCTTTGGGCCGCAAAACAAGCCAAAGAATACCAGGGAGCCGATAGTCGTGGCGCTGTTTTCACACATGCCATTCGCAAAGGACTGGAGGCTAGATAATGCTCTTGAAGACCGACATTCCCAATAAGCCGAAGTTATGGCAAAAAGTCTGTTATCAAGTCCAGGAAGAAAACGAGAATTTAGGCTTCCTACTTCAGGACAAAGCCTACCTAGACAGCTTGGAGCGAGGTATGGCTATTGTGGGCGTCAAATCACATCCCATTCTGGAAATGCTGGAAAGAAAGAAGGCCGTACCATTACTGGAAAAAATCTTGTCAGAGATGACTGGTAAGCCCATTCAGGTCCTGCTGGCTCATGGGCGCCCTCGTATTTTTGAGCCAATACCTAAAGTGCAAACAGTACAACAAACTGGTACCAAAGCCATAGCCTGGAAAGATGCTGAATTGGGGGCTTTACATGCCCAATATGGGGACATCATGGGCATTGTGGATAACCATCCTGTTTTTGTCCAGGCATGCAAACCTCTCCCCGAAGGCGGATGGGGGATTTTCAATAGAGAGCTAACCAATGCATGCAAAGACTATGGGGCTCATGTGGTTTTAAAGGGCTTACGCGATGTCGCTAATAGACCCGATGTGGATAAGCCTAGAGGCTATTTCTTTAAAAACCTTAAGGCCGGGGTCTATGGCCATAAGTTGGCCGTCCCGGCCAGTCCCATCGGACCAGTAGGAGAATAGGAGGCACACCACAAAAACCGGGACAATCTGCTTTCAAGAGACTGAGTAAAACCCGGAAGATCCCGAATGGACGATCCCCAAGCGGATTTTTAGCCAGAAGCCCGTAAAGGCGTTTAAATACCAGTTCAGGTATCTCAACATCCTCTGCGCTTTTTTAAAGCCTTAAAAAGCCTGCTAGCCACCAACCCCGTTCCAGATCGCCCATCAAGGCATTTGCATGTGGAACCCACCCTAAAAGCACAGCCCACAAGACTTCTCGATACCAAAGACATAGAAAAGCTTTTCAGATCAGGCCAATCAATTTCCGCTTTGCTTCAGAATCCCCTTCCACATATCGCTGAGTGGTATTGAGAGAAGCATGACCCGCCAGTTGCTGGACATCCCGCAGGCTGGCACCCACCAAAGAGACTTTTCGAGCGGCATTGGTAATAAAGGTACGCCGTCCTGAATGAGAGGAACAGCCATCAAAGCCGAGGTTGGTATATAAGCGCTGGAACCAACCCACAATGGAGCTAGCCCGCATTCGCTCGCCCCGCTCACTGACAA
>CABHPA010000126.1 GCA_902168245.1 Candidatus Melainabacteria bacterium | reverse complement strand
TCTACACCTCTCTATTCGTCGGCAGCGTCAGATGTGTATAAGAGACAGCTCCAATCCCGTCCAGACTGATTCTTTCAGTCAAGCAGATTTTGGCGGAGGTGGTACACTTTTACATCGCCATTTTGCTCAAAAATGGTACGTTTTTATTCTGCCATCTCCACACCAGAACGACCTGAATCAACTCGTATCGTAAAACCTCTTTTCATCAAATTCTGTATCAAAGTTTGATAAATCCTTGCAGCTCTAGGAGCACATTCTTTTGTACAACTCAAATCGAGAACCTTTCCCCCATGAGCCTCATAAATGCCTTGCTTTTGCCATATTGATTCCAGAAGTGAATCAAGGGTGCCTTTTACTAACGGATGATAGCGGTGTATTTCATTTGGAACGATAATACGATTGTTTTCTCTTGATTCGTACTCTTGGGCTTTCTTCTCAATACCAGCTTCAGGCAAAACAATAGGTTCTGGCTTTTCATAAGGGCCTGGGAAAGAAGCATATGGCCGGCTTCCTTCTGGACAGGATGGCAAGTCCTCTTTCTCAACTTGTAATCCTTTTTTTAGCTTTTGCCAGTAGCCTCTTCCTGGTACTGGAATGTCCAATCTGGTACAGGTTTTCCCAAGGCCTCTGTCTGATATGCCCAACTTAGGTGCAATATGACTCATAGGCTTGCTCCAAACGAGCTCATATAAATCTTCTCGGGAGAGTTTGATATAATCCATATGTGTTTCTCTGGTTAAGGCATTTAAGCATCTATGATACGACAGTGGCTCCAACTGCTCTGTATCCTGCTGGAGGTTGTAAAATGCTTATCCTGTTTTCTAAGCTCATCTAATGAGGCATAATCTATCTATCAAATACAAGTTATTACAAGTGAATAAAGCGGTCTTACCTGTTTTTATATATTGTTTTGATATGCTTTATTTCTGAGTCGTCTTGTTAGAAGAAAGCCCTGTAATGAGAGATTCAAAGGTCATAAACTAGAGATATAAGGATTTTTAATTGTTAAAAGATATTGTCTTTATACTGGCGCTTGCTTCGTTTTTAGGTGCCTGTATCCGAAGTTTTAGGATACAATCTCTGTCTTGGATACAATATTTATTGCTAATAATCTCGGTTTTATTTATCTGGTGGGCTTTCCCAAGTGAGACTGGACTTCAGCTGGCTTTTGGGCTGCTGATACTATTTTCGGTTATCCCAGCATTATTGATACAGGCTAGCAATAAGCTTGTTTACCAGGGGCAATACAAAAAGGCGGCATATATGACTGCAGTATTAGGCTTGCTGCTTCCCTTGAATGATTCTAAGACAACCGTCAAGTACTATAAAAGTATCCAACTGATACAAGATGGTAATTGGGAACAAGGGAATACTTTACTACAGGAAGTCATTGCAGCCCAAAAACCTTTTTCGAGACTTGCAGAGATATCGTTTCACAACATTAACTGTGATTATGACTGGATAATTCAGAAAGTTACCCCAGAAGACATTAAAAAGTACCCTCAGATTCTACAATACAAAATTAAAGCTTTGGGAGAAAAGGGACAACTTGAGTCTCTTGTAAATGAAGGGTTTCTTCATAAAGAAAAGCTGTCGCCACAAGGCATATTAGATCAAAATCAGGCCATGACGGCCCTTGCAGCTTATTGTGGAAGCAATATTTTATGGAAGATCTTCAGCCCGAAGGCGTTAAAGAGTCAGACAGCCTATGCTAAAGATTTTTGGGAGGCAACTTTCCACTATGTAACCAGTGGTGACAAACAGGCTTATCTTGAAGCTTTGGAGCGCTTTTCGCAGATAGTACCTTCACTATATCAAAAGAGTTTGAGTTATAGGGCTACCCAGGCCAAAATAGGGTACAGTGCTGAACCATTAACCGAGAATGGCCGAGCACAATTAGCCTCTCTGGAAGCATATTTTAGTAATTATCAGAACTTCACTAAAACTGAAAGAAAGCAATTTCCATTAGTCACTGTTTTACTACTCTTCGCCAATATTTCAGTTTATTTATTGATTGCCACTTCAAAGTCGCCTATTCTACAGAATCACTTTGAGTATGGTGCCCTGGCATACCCTTATAGCTTAATGCATGGTGAATGGTGGCGTTTTTTCACAGCTTGCTTTGTGCATATGAACTGGGATCATTTGTTAGTGAACATATTGGTTTTTATTTATTTCCCTTTTGTAGAAAAGACTTTAGGCCATATCCGATTTGCTCTTGTCTATCTGATTTCTGGGATAGGGGCATTTTTATTAGGCTTTCTGCTGATAGACATGTTTCATCTTGTTGACTATCCAACCATCGTTTTGGGAGCCTCAGGAGCAATCTCAGGGGTTATTGGTTGTTTGGCTGGGATTTCTTTCCAAGCTTGGCAAGGAAACGGATTGCCTGTAGCCAGAAAAATATCGATAGCAATGTTTTTAGCAGCAGCCGCTCAGTGTGCCTATGATTTTTTCTTTTTGCGAGAATCTATTTGGTTTCACCTTTTAGGGTTTTTGATTGGTCTAAGCCTATTCCTGGGAATGAGTCTCAAGCAGTCAGAGCCTATTACTCCCAAAAAAATATTTTCATTGGTAGGGCTGTCCTGGACTATCTTCTTACTTCTTGCCTTTGTGAAAATTCCCTACGACCTAGACCACAAGAAGCCTATAACCGATCGGCTTTCCTACACGGGCGGTTATATTTCAGAGTTTGCAGGAGAACCCCAGGCGGCATCTAAGTGGTATCTCAAAAGCGCAGAAATGGGTAATGTTGATGCCCAAGCGCAAATAGCTTATCGCTATGAAGAAGGTGATGGTGTTCAAAGAGATTCACAGAAGGCGGTTTATTGGCTAAAGAAAGCTGCTGAACAAGATAGTGGTTGGGCTCAGGTGAACCTAGCGAGATCCTATGCTCAAGGTACTGGAACCGCCATAGACTTGCCTGAGGCTTACTACTGGTATTCCATAGCGTTAAGGAATCCAGCAATTGATCAAACGAATTATAAAACTGGCTTACCCTTTGCCCTTGAGACAATCAAGCGCAAGCTTTCTGGGGAAGAGTTTCAATTGGTTAGTGCACGGCTAAAGAATGCAAACTAGTATTGAAGCCAAACCACTTCAGTAAAATGTAAAAACGAACATTTATCTTTTCGTCGTCTTCTACGTTTCTTTTTGACTTGAAGGCCTTCTTCTCGCCAAATCCGACGTACCCGCTTCACATTCAATTGCCAGCCCAGCCCCTTCAGGAGGGCGTGAATACGGCGATAATCCAAGCGAGGATGTTTGTATACCAATCGACGGATTTCAGCTTTTAATGAATCTTCTGCAATCAACCGAGGCTGATTCAAATGACTGCGGCTCATGCCTGCCAAACGGCAACTGGACCGAATTGACAAGCCCCAGTCTCGGACCAGGGCTTGCTGGATGATTCGGCGGCGGGAAGGCCCTCATACTTTTTGCCCCAAGGGGCTCCACATCCGTACGCTTTAACAAGCTACGGCTGCGGATAAGACATCTTGGAGCGCGTCTAGCTCCAAAGCTCGCTCGGATGCAAACGGCAAGTAAAATTTGAGCCAGTGCGGCAGCCAAATTTTGAGCCACCCTCATCCCATCCATTTCTTTCCCCTTTTTCCCTAAAAAGCCGTGTAGCGGAAAGCCAGGACGGTCAAGGATAGACCCATCCAGCTTGTACTGGCACAGATCTAGTGGATTCCTTGAGGGTCCTGGCTTGGAGCGTATAATCCCGTTTGGGGAAAAGGGAATATTTAGCTTGCGGTAGTCTCCTGGGCTTTCAGGCTTTGCTTTACCTCCGGTACGCTTCGCGAAGAACCGGTAACTGTCCCCATTCATCTGGACCAGATGGCAGTGGTGCGCCAGCCGGTCGACCAGGGCTACGGTCATGGCCGGATCTTTAAAGACGGTGTCCCACTCTTCAAAGGGCAGGTTGGTGGTAATCAGGGTGGATTTGCGTTCATGACGGTTAGAGAAGAGGGAAAACAGGAGTTTGACTCCCGCTTCACTGAGAGACAGATAACCCAGTTCATCCACAATCAAGAGATCCAGCTTCTGAATCCGGGTTTACCCTAACGGGCATCCACTTCCGTAAGCCCTGACGGGCAACGGCTGTAGACAAATTGAAAAAGAAGTATGGCGGGATGACGGCTTCAGAAGCCAAGCGATTACGGATATTGGAATCGGAGAATGCCCGGCTAAAGAGGCTTTTATCTGAACGCACGTTGGAATTGGATGCCTGAAACGATGTGTTAAAAAAGGTTTAGGGCCTTCCCGGCGTCGGATGTTACAACAAGCCCTGGTGAAGGACTGGGGCTTGTCTATCTGCCGAAGCTGTCGTTTGGTGGGTTTAAGCCGAAGTCGTTTGAATGCGCCTTACCAGGTTCAAGAGGCGGCATTTAGATCAGAAATCCGGCGGTTGTCATACAAACATCCCCGCTTTGGTTATCGACGAATCCATGCACTGCGGCCTGGTACCGGTCATACGGTGAGTGTCAGGCGGGTGTGACGTATCCGAGCCGAGGAAGGCCTGCAAGTCAAAAAGAACACAAGACGAAAACGCAAAAAAGGAAACCGACCGGTGCCAGAGAAAGCCACTGCGCCAAATCATGTCTGGACGCTGGATTTCGTGCAGGATCGACTCAGCAAAGGCACCGGGATTCGGCTGCTGACCGTGCTGGAGAATTTACGAGGGAAAGCTTGTGCATTCGGGTGGAGCGGCGTTTACGGTCAGAAGATGTCCGCTTAACCCTGGAAACGTTATTCAAGTCTAACTCATGACTGTAGCACTAATTCGCTTGAAATACAACTTTTGCTGAAAGATCTGCCCCATTATTATAACCTATTTCCCCGCCCTGAAATATCGAAAGATTTAAGCACTATCATATTAATACCATTAAGGTTAAATTTACGGAGCAATCTCTATATGCACCCTATAGATAAGCCAACTTAAAGCTTGAGGATTTATTCCAAGAATCTTAGTTCCCTTGAGATACTATAACAATTTAACTGTATTAATTTATTTTTATTTAAATGTACAAAGTCTACAATGTTTTCTTATTCCTGGCTTTGCCAGGTTCTTTTTTTTGAAATGGCTGCATGTCTTTATAGGAACAATGAGTAGGTAGGAGTGAGAAAGATGGCTTTTCCAGTAAGTTACTCGGGATATCCAACAAGCCCAGTGCCGAACCCCTTTATGTCGGTTGATATGTCCGGGATTCCCGGTGCGTTTGGTACTCAGCCGCCCCTGGCGATGGGTGTGCCAGGTCTGCTCCCCGGTATGAATTCCATGGGAATGGGTGGAATGGGGCTTGATCCCTTTTCCACAGTCATGCCTCCAATGGGAATTGATCCGATGACAGGTATGCCTCTAGGTGGAAGTATGCCAATGGGAATTGACCCAATGACGGGTATGCCCTTGATGGCAGGTTCAACCGGAATGCCGACCGGTATTGACCCGATGACCGGCATGCCGATAGGGCTGGATCCGTTTGGTGGGATGCAATGCGGTGGATTTGCTCCTCCTGGCGTTATGCCCCCACCAATGGCGCTGATGGGTATAGACCCGTTTGGCGGGATGGTGATGGGAGGTAATCCCATGGGCGAGCCTATGCCGCCAAGTGGTGGTTTCTATGCGCCTGCGCAACCGCAACAACAACAGCAGCCTCAAAATCCAATTAAGCAGATGCTTATGATGCTGATTCAAATGAAGCTGTTCCAGCAATTCCTGAATCCGGGCGCAAATGAGCCTCCGGTGGATCCTGCCGCAGGAGATCCTGCGACTGATGGTTCGGCGACCGGTGGCGAGGTAGCTGATAACGCCACGGCGCTGGATATTATTGCCGATTCCAAAAACTTTAAGGATATTGGCGGTGCCGATGGCAACATCAGTTTCCTGGATTTATCGCGCGCGGCTCGCACCTCCAAAAATGCGGACGTGAAAGCGGCAGCCGAATATATTACCAAGGAAAACCCGGCGCTGTTTAAGCAACTGGAAAAACTGGCTCGTCCTGGCGATGGGGTGTTTACCGAAGATGACTTGGGCAAGGCGTTGCAAACTACCTCGATTGTGCAGGGCGATGCCTCCACCGATAGTGTGAACGGTGGCAATGGCAACGATACGCTGACCGGCGGCGATGGTAACGACGTGGAAATTACAGATAATATTACCGCCCTCGATCAATTGTCTGATAAGTTTGATGAAATTGAACAGGCTGGTGCCGATGGGCACGGTGGCAAAGTGGATGGACATTTAACGATGGCCGAACTTAGCCGTGCCGCTTCCAGCGAAGACGCAGACCCCTCAGTGAAAAATCTGGCCAAGTACTTGCGGAAGTCCGGCTTGTTTACGCAGTTGGATGAGCTGGATACCACGGATGGCGTTTCAATGGAAAATATTACAGCGGCTTATCAGGATCCGGATATTACCCAGGGTACGGGGCAGCCTGGCGGTACGCCTGCTGCTGAGATTGATACGTCCGGGGTGACGGAAGAGCAGGCGATCAAGACGCTGAATACAAACTTCGGTAAGTTTGATGGGCTGGATGATCCCAAGAATAAGAATCGTAATGGTAAAGGTGATAACAAACTGAGTGCTGAAGATTTGGATGCTATTATCAACAGCCATGACAAAAATATTACGGATGATATCAAGAAAGCAGCCAAGTTCATGAAAGACAATTCCACCATTGGCAAGTTGGATAAATCAGAAAAAGATGATTCTGCCACTTCAAATGTCAATGAGTCCAATGATGGCTTTATCAGCAAGGATACTCTGAATAGCTGGGCAACTGACTATAATACCCTCAGCTTACAGGCAAATGGCCCAACGAACTTAAAGTCAGCAATGGCTATCATCAGTGCAAACATTGATATTTTCACAGGTGGTGACTCATCCAGAAAATCTGTTTCCCGCACCGATTTTATGAAAGCGCTAAATAGTGCAGATCCTAAATATGATGCTGTGAAGGCCGCTGTACAGTATCTAAAAGATCATCCAGAGGAGTTTAACATATTGGATCAGTTTGATTCATCAGATGATACCGCAGATGGCTCTGTGCTGATAGAAGTCATTAACCAGGCTGCTGTGGATGGAACTGATTTGGATTTCGGATTTAAGACTACATCAACGGATGCGAATCGGACAGTATTGCAATGGCTTAAAGACAAATTTGATACAATTAAAAATTGTGGAACAAGTGGCCATAAACGTATAGAACGTACTAATCTTTTAGCCGCATTGGCAGACTCAGGCTACAGCGCTAAAGAAAAAGCAATGATTAAATATGCATTGAATGTTAAACAGAATAATGGTCAAACACTTTGGAACTCTATTGGTGGGGATGATGGACAAACCAGTTACAAAGATCTTGAAAATGCATTGAATGGAGATCTCAGTCCAGCTCACGTGAGTAGTGAATATATTGGTGATTGAGACCCACAGCCGACACCCAGCATACCATGCCCGCTGGAACGCTGGACGAGCTGCTAGACCTGAGTCCTCGCGATAACCCGTCTTATAATGGCTGAGGATTAGATGAGGTGGATGTGATTACCCGAAAACTGGGTATTTCAGCAGCGTCATGGAAGTCAAGGAATTGAGGCTGCTGAAAGAAGAGAATGCCCGATTAAAGCAACTGGTGGCAGAACTCAGCCTGGATAAGCATTTGCTGCAAGAGCTCGTTTCAAAAAAGCTTTAAAGCCTGCCCAGAAGAAGGATTTGGTGAGTTGGTTGAAGACCTGTTACAAAGTCAGTGTCCGCCGAGCCTGCCGCCTCATGCGGTTTAACAAGTCCAAACGGCCTGAGCAGGCTTATTTGAGAAAGCGGAATAAGGAAATTGCCTCTGAAAAACCCAGTTATGGGTATCGACGAATTGCCATTCTCATTCGGCGAGAAGGTTTAATGGTTAATACCAAGGGCGTGTATCGAATTTACAGGGAAGAAGGGCTTCAAATGAGGAAAAAGGTACCCAAGAGAAGAGTTAGCCCTCAGTTGAGGCAAGTCAGGGTAACTGCCTCCAGGCAAAACCAGTGCTGGAGCATGGACTTTGTGTCTGACAGCCTGTATAACGGCCAGAAATTGCGTTGCCTGACCATTGTGGATAATCATACCCGTATCTGCCCAGCGATTAACGTGGGATTCCGCTATACGGCCTGCAATGTGATTGACACCCTCAATCTGGCAGTAGAACGGTATGGCAAACCAGAATGCATCCGGGTGGATAATAGACCTGAGTTTATTTCCAGAGAATTGGATCTCTGGGCATACGCCAGAGGGGTGCAGCTGGATTTCTCCCGGCCTGGTAAACCCATGGATAACTCGTTCATTGTCCAGAGCCCTTGCGCTTTAGCGCTTAGGGACATGGATACCCTTCAGGGTGCGAGCTTTAACAGTCAGTTTAGGCAGGAATGTTTAAATCAACATTGGTTCTTGTCTTTAGAGGATGCTCAGGCCAAAATAAAAGCGTGGTGGAAAGACTACAATGAGGTGAGCCCACACAATGCTTTAGGAGACATTACCCCTCATTCCTTCGCCGCCGCAAATAGCTTGGCGCGCCAGGCTATTTAACTCCCCTTTTTCTCACTTGAATTGGTACGCTTCTTGGGTCAAGACCATTACGATACCGGTTCCAGTTTTACATAGTCCTCAATTTGGGGCGCAGATCAGGATTTAAATATTAACACATGTAAAAAAATCTTATGTTTTTTGATATGTGTACGATATATACAATAAAGCTGGTAGGAAATATGAGTAACAAGCCAAAATATTTAAGTTATGGATTGAGTGTAACCGAGTATTTTTTTTGTTCCTTGGTTATTATTGGGGTGAGTTTGAGTGGCTTATTTTTTTTAGGAGATAAGCTATCAGCTCTTGTTACCCATATGCTCAGCAAATCTGAAAGAAGCTCATCCCCAATAATAGACAAAACATCGGCTCTCTCTCCCTATACGCAACTGCAGTTATCTGAAATGAAAAGCCGGGAACAAAACTCAGATATTGCAAAAGACTTGAGGTTGGCCATTATTACCAGCGGCGCCAATGGGGTCACGAAGCTCTTGGCAAAACAACTCGAAGTTCTGGCAAGTCAGCTTTTGAGTGCTGGTAAAATCACGCCCGAACAGGCCGGTCTTTTTCAGGTTCTAGCGAACCAAGGTCATCGGATTGCCCGCATTGAACAATTGCTGGAAAGTGCTTGTCCAAACTGCACTACAAAAGAACAATATGCTCAGCAGACTGTGAGTTTTGAGGGACAAACTTACCATCTTAGCGAGCTTGCCGCTACAATTGGCTGGGCAAACTCCGGTTTTCAAAATTCATTTTCTCCCCAGACCCCTGATTTATCAAAAGAACTCAGTTCATTCGCCACGGCCCTCAATGATCTTCAGCGTAGCGGCGCTCTCCAAGATCCCGATGTTCAAAAGCAAACAGATACATTAGTCACTGAGATTGCAAATTTAAGCGAATCTGTAGAAGATAATGTGACTCGTTTGTCAGTAGGCTTATCTTCAACACCTTTAAACAAAAGCTTGGCTTCAGATATATCCAATTATGACTCTATGGGGATTTGTCAATCTGGTAAAGCGACCGATAACGGCAAACATTGTGCCCAATAGTACTACTTATTAAGTATACTGGTCATTAATCTCAATCCTGTATACTCTATACTCGGCGTGCTTTGGTAAAAATATGCATATTGGGCTTTACCAAATTTCGATGTCAAAGCTTACTATAGGCCTGAATCAGCGCCACCATACTCACACACCTTCTCTTTAACTTCTCTACCTAATACAATAAAAACAGCTAATTCGTAGGAATTGCCTCTTCTCACGTTTTTGATTGAACCAAACATCAACAGGTGTGGTATAGAATGGAGATATGAACCAGTTCTTACGGCTTTTCATGACGGCGCTTCTAGCACTCTGTATGGTGCTTAGCCAAGGCTTTATGCAGCCTTCCAGGGCTAATATGCAGTGCTGTCAAGAAACTTCAGCAATTAGGATTGCCAATTGCTGTGTTCATCATATAAAGACCCGTGTTCATTCTGAAAATGCAAATGAGTATTGCTTCTGTAATAGCCCTGCCCCTGTTAACCCAGTTCAGACTGCACATGATACCCCAGAATTAAAAACGCCTTGGGTAACCGCTTATCAGTCTTCTCCCATGCAATGCCTGCAGCCCAAAGATGGAGATACGCCAATCTGGTTGTACTGGCAATTTCAACCAGATCGATCGAAACTCTATCTTCAGAAAAATAGCTGGCTCCTCTAAGCCAAAACCCAGTTACTGCCTTGCTTGAGCGGTTATTGTTTTTGTGTTTAACTGGAGAATTGTCTATGGTCTTGACTGCCATTATCCTGTTGGCTTCCAAACCAATGCGTGAGGGAATCCAATATGCGCTCTGAGTCTCATAAAAATCGAGGCAAGGCTTGGCAAAAGCCGTTAATGAGCGTTTTTGCCCTGGTATTCTTGTTTTTACTGGTGCAATGGGTTGTTAAAACCTACCAGAAGCCTAGCCATATGGGGGTTATTGAATCACAAAGTATGAACATGGCCGTCCAACCACCGGCAGGGGCTATGCCAGTTGATGTGGAAACGGTTCAAACGGAGAGTTTTAGCGGTCAAGTTACTTATACGGGCAGTGCTGTTGCGTTTAATGACATTGCCATCTACTCCCGTGTAACTGGCCGCATTGTGGCCATGCCGGTTTATCCGGGTGACCGGGTGACGGCGGGGCAATTACTGGCGCAACTGGATTCCCAGGAGTTGACCTCTCGGGTCCAGGAAGCCCAATACGGCCAACAGGCAGCTACTCAGCAGTATTATGCCGCTCTTCGTCAGCAAGGCCAAGCTTCGGCTCAAATGCAGCGGGCCAAAGCGGCTATTGAAACCGCAAAAGCCAATTTAAAATATCGTTCTGAACAAGTGCGAAGATCCCGAACCTTGGTTCAAGAGGCGGTGATTACCCCAGAAGAGGCTCAAAAAGATGAATCAGATTACCGTACTGCTCAATCAGAATACCAGCAGGCTGTGGCAGAGCTAAAAGCTGCTCAACGAGGAGCCAGTGCTAGCCAATTTCAAAGCAAAGCCCAACATGCGCAAGCCGCTCAAGCCAAAGCCACTGCGCAAACGCAGGCCATCATTCAAGGCTATACCCAAATTCGATCCCCTCAATCTGGTTTTGTGACCCAGCGATTGATTAGCCCAGGCACTTTGGTCAGCCCCGGCATGTCGATTCTGCAAATTGCGCAAATTAATCCCATCCGCATTCAGGCCAATGTGGCCGAAAGTGATGTCAATCGCATTCAGCGCGGTGCAACCGTGTTGATCTGGAGCCAAAAATTCAAAACCCCAATTCAAGGGAAAATCAGTGCCATTTTTCCTAGAGCCGATCTTCAAACCCGGACCACCATTGTGGAAGTCGTGATTCCCAATGAGCAGCAACAATTTCTGCCGGGTGACTTTACCAATATGAGCATACAAACCAGTCAATCTCACGAAACCCTAACTGTTTCCAACAGTACTCTAGTTCAGCGAAATCAACAGCAAGCCGTCTGGGTCGTTCGGGATAACAAAGCCCATCTGCAATACGTCACCACGGGTGACAGCAATGGTATGAGAACCGCTATTACTCAAGGCCTTCAGGCTAGAGATAAGGTGATCGTTCAAGGCCAACAAAACTTAACGGAAGGCAGCCTGATTACTCAAGCCAGTTACGGGCCTGAAGGATTAAAAGCCTTGCCCAAACCAGTCAGCACCCATCGGCTTTCCCCGGAGAACCAGTACCGACTGCAAAAGTCGATGGGCATGTATATCGCTACAATCAGCCTACAACGCAAACCACCGAGAGCTGGCGATAATACCCTGATTATTAGCATCATTTCCGGCCCCGGTATGAGTATGCCCACTGATAACCTTCACCTGGAAGCAACCAACGTGATGCCCTCCATGGCTGAAATGCCTGTCCCCAAGCCGACCGTTCAAAGAACCGGAGATGGCCAGTTTACAGTCCATTTTAACTGGATTATGAGTGGCTTATGGCAAGTCGGCCTTACGGTGAAAGACGGCAATCAGACCGTGGGTGTGGTGCCTCTGGAAGTCGAGGTTAACGACTGATGAACGCTCGTCCTAGCTCTCGCTTCAACATTTCCCAATGGGCAATCAATCATCCCTATGTCATTGTGGCCTTTTTTGCCGCCATGCTAATTCTGAGCGTGATGTCCATCAAGGAATATACGCCTCGTCGGATGATGCCTTATGTGGAAAGCCCCATGATAGGCATTGTCTCGATGATGCCCGGCTTATCGGCTGAAGAGATGGAAACCTATATCTCAAAACCTGTTGAAGAGCGGATGACCGCCATTCGCAATGTCCGGTTCATTCGCTCCACTTCTCAAGAGGGCTTCTCCATTGTGTCTTTGGAATTTCCTTACGGAACCAATATGCAAAAAGCCCTGGTGGATGTCCAAACCCTCACCAATGTGGTGCAAGCCGATTTGCCGGTTACAGGAGCCAACCTGAAGCCCTCTTGGGTATTACCGATTGACCCATTAAACATCCCCGTTCTGACCATCAGTTTAACTGGAGATCAGCGGTGGGATAAAGAGCGATTAAGAGAGCTGGCGGATAATCAGATTCTCAACCGCCTCAAAACGGTGCCTAACGTCTACACCGTCAGCACTTATGGTGGCGCGAAGCGCCAGATGCAAGTGATCGTTGATCGAAACAAGCTTGCTGCTTATGGTTTATCCATTCTGGATGTCCGAAAAGCACTGGACGAGTATAACGTAACTCGGCCCGCTGGAACACTCACCAGTGGGGATCAGGAATCCGTTATTCGGGTTAAAAAGCTAGCTTCACAAGAAAATGACCTTTTGAAAATCCCGGTAAAAGCCACTCCAGATGGGCAAATTGTCACCCTCCAGGATATAGGGCAAGTGCTGGATACAGTTTCTGAACCCCGGAGTGCTTATCACTATGTCAACCAAGGCAAAGTCCAAGAAGCGATTGCCATAAACATCTTGCAAAACCCGGATGCCAGCTCTCCTAAAGTCATCCGGGATACCGAGGCCATACTGAGCCAATTAGAGCAACAATATCCTGGTATCCATTTTGAAACAGCCTATGATAACGCCCACTTTGTCAAAATTTTAATGGACAATATGGTGGAAGAGTTACTGGTGGCCATTCTATTAACCGGCCTTGCGGTATTTTTGTTTCTAGGAAACTGGCAAGCTACTTTAATTTCCCTGATCACTATCCCCATTTCCCTAGCAATGGCCGTATTGGGCATGATGGCCTTGGGCTTAACCCTGAACAGTAGCACCTTGATTGGCTTATTGCTCTCCATTGGGCGTTTGGTCGATGATTCCATTATTGATATTCACGCAGTGGAAAAGCACCTGCGCCTGGGTAAAGACGCCATTACCGCCACGGTAGATGGAATCACTGAGGTACGCTTAGCGGTAGCTGCGTCCACCCTCATGTTAATTCTGGCCCTGACGCCGTTGCTGTTTACCGGTGGCATTGTTCAGCAAATGTTTGTGGGACTGGTCTGGCCCATTATTCTTGGCTTACTTTCCTCCTTTCTGGTCTCTTTGACCCTAACCGCCTTATTAGCGGCTCATTTTCTAAAGCCCCATGTTGAAACTACTACCCAGCAGCGGCCCTGGATATACCGCACCATTGTGGATCCGTTTCAGCGGTTTCTGGATAAAACAGAGCATCAATATGGCAATATCGTGGGCTGGGTCTTGGATAACCGGTTCACGGTGATTGCCGTTGCTGTAGCGGCTATTATTATTGGCTTTGGCTTCTATAATTTTATTGGTAGCGAAATGATGCCTTTGGCCGACGTGGGGCAAGCCTATGGCATTCTGGAAACAAAGCCCGGCACCAGCTTTGTCCGTACCGAGCAAATCGCAACAGAAGTTGAAAAGTTACTAGCCAAACAACCAGAAGTGCTGAAAGTTTCTACGGAACTGGGTGCTGAGTCTGGACCCGCCTTTATCAGTACGGGTGCCGTCTACTATACCGGTTATTCTATGAACCAGACCAATGGCGCCTCACTGATGATTACCCTAACCGATAAGGGTGAAAGACACCGCAGTATTTGGCAGGTCATCGATCAGGTTCAACAAGAGGCCATGCGCCGTTTTCCCACTGAGATTCGACGCTTTCAAATCAAGGAGATGGGCTCCGATGTCATGGCTTCTTCCCAAGCACCTATTTCTCTGGTGATTACCGGCCCAGATTTAACCATCCTGGATTTATTAGGCAAGCAAGTGGCAGATATTGCCCGAAAAACGCCGGGATTAGTGCAGGTATCCACAGACTGGACCATCGGCTTACTCTCTAAAGAGCTGGAAATCGATGAGAAAAAGGCACAAGCTTTCGGGCTCAGTCCGCAAATGATTTCGGATCAGCTTTATTATGCCTTACGGGGTGGCTTTACCAATGAGTATTACCGTTTGCCCAACCTAAGACAAAAAACCATTCTCCTGCGCTATGCTGGCGATCAACGCCGAAATAATGAGCAGGATTTGGAACAGGCCTATATCACCAACGCACAAGGGCAATCCATTCCGGTGAAATCGATTGCTCGTGTGGTGGATCAGCCGTTAGCCACCGTCATCAATCACGATGGCATGCGCCGGGCCATCAGTGTGCTGGGCTTTTACCGACCGGGAGGACCGCCCAGCATGGATTTGACTATGAATGTCTTGCAGAAAGCCGTTTCTGAACTCAACTGGCCGCCCGGATACACCATTGAAGTTCGGGGTGATATGACCCAAATGACCGATAGTTTTAACCGTCTGCTGAACGGTTTGGGCTTAGCCATTTTGATGATTCTACTGGTTCTGGTGGCTCAATTTCGAGGTGTTTTACAACCCTTCCAAATGGTTTTATCCTTGCCCTTGGAACTGACGGGGGTGTTAATTGGACTCGCCGTGATGGGGCAATCCTTCTCCACGGTATCGATTATGGCCGTGATTATTCTAACCGGCATGGACATTACCACGTCCATCTTGATGATTGATTTAATGAATCAGCACCGCAAAGAGGGTATGTCTGAACCAGAATCCATTAAACGTGGGGCTGTCGAAAGGCTTCGTCCCATCCTGATGACCTCTATCATTACGATTGTGGTCATGCTGCCTGTCTCCCTGGCCCCCAGAACCGGCATTGATGCCTATTCCCCTTTGGGAACCGTGATTATCTGGGGGTTAATTGCTGGAACCTTCCTGAGTTTACTGGTGATTCCAGTTACCCATAGCCTCATTGATGAAGCTTCAGAGCGGTTTCGTAAAAAAACAGCGCCCGCTCTTTCAGAAGGAGGCCCATCATGAGAGCCTATCAGCGCATAGCACTGACCAGCGGCCTTATTCTCCTGGCATTCCAGTTGCCCGTTTCGCGAGCACAAGTCCATAATCACGGCCAACTTGGTTCTGAACCGCTAGAGCATGTGGAACTGACCCTACCCAAAGGGCTTCTGTCGGGATTTCCGGTCGTGGATCGGCCTTTATCGATGCAGGAAGCCATCGAATTAGGGCTTCAAAACAACGTGCAGTTAGGCATCGCTCAAGCGGAAACCACGATTCAACGTGCTTTACTATCACGAGCCCAAGCCAAACGCTGGCCAGTATTGAGTGTGGGCGCACTTACGTTTATCCGAGGCGGCAACAGCCAGACCTTGATGACCCCGGATATGATGATGAACACGGTCAATTCTACCGTGTTTCAGGATTTGAATGCCACCGCCAAATTGCCTCTCTTTACCGGCGGAGCACTGATCGCCGGGGTCAAAGCCTCTCGTTCCGCAGTCAATGCTGCTGAAGCAGAAACGGAACAAGCCACTGTCGAGATGGCCTATCAAATCCGGGAAACCTATTTAAAGGCTCAGCTGACTGAAGCGGAACACCAGGTTCATCAACAACATATTACCGTCCAGCAGGATCTGTTGAGCAATGCGGAGCATCGGTTCCAGGTGGGCCGAGGTTTAAAAGCCGATGTATTGCGGATCAAAACCGAGTTGGCCGATGCTCAACGCATGCTCAATGACGAGCACAGAAGCCTCAATGACCAGCTTTTTGATTTAAAAGCGGCCATTGGAATAGATCTGGGTTCCAATATCACCATTCACGATCCGTTACGCTATACCCTCTGGTCTGGAGCGAGTTTATCTGAGCTGATTCAGGCTTCTCTCAGGCAACATCCTGAAATCATTAAGGTAGAAGCCAATATTAAAGCAGCAGAAGCCCAAGTCCGTATTACCAGAGCAGCGCTATTACCCCAAGTGTACGGCCAAGTGACCGGAAACTTGCGGTTTCCCACCCAAACGCCCATGATGGGGAATGGCGTCATTGGCATGCTGAACGCCTCGATGCCTGTTCTGGATAAAAATAAGCTCTCTGCGATTACTGAAGCCAATGCCAGACTCAAAAAAGCCCAACAGCAATTAAAAGAGCAACAACTTTCAGTCGCAAAGCAGGTCGCCCAAGCCTGGAACGAGCTCCAATTCTCCAAAGACAACATTACGCTAGCAGAAGCCGCTATAACTCAGGCACAAGAAGATTTTCGCTTAATCCAACGGCGGGCCGATGTGGGCCGTTCCATCCAGGTAGAGGTTCAGGATGCTGCTTTAAAATGGCGGGAAGCCAGCTTGAACCAGGTCAATGCCTACTATAACTATGAATCGGCCAAGGCAAAGTTACTGAGAGCCTCCGGTAAAGTATTTTAAAACCAGTTTGCAGAGCCTTAATACTCACATAAACAACACCTAATGAGCCAATGAGGCCACCTTTAGGGTGTTTTACCTTGAACTTATTACCCTGAGTTCCTACTTTTTGCCCTTCATCCTGCCCTTGAAGACAAATCCATTGGTTTGCCAACTATGAATTCAAGCCAGTTGGACATTGAATCACTTTAGGCTCTCGCACTACTTGTTATACCAATTCTTGCGCCAGGCCCTCATCTGAGCAATCTCCTTTTCCTGGCTGCTGATGATACTTTCAGCCAGTGTCTTTATCTCTTTATGCTGAGCTTTCTGAAGAGCATCTTTGCCCATTTTAACGGCACCCTCATGATGCGGAATCATGGCGTTTATAAACCGTAAATCATAGTATTTATCCGCTTTCCCAAGTAAATTCATCATCTGTGCCTGGCATTGTTCCATAGGGCACTTCATTTTTTCAGCTCTCGTGTGAGCATCCATTTGGTTAATCGTCAGAAAGATCGCCACTGTGAGCATATTGGTGTATTTGGCAAGCTAAAAATGTACCAGAGTGGCGGAGTAAAAGTGTACCACTCGTCGCAACAATCGACACTTTCCTTGAAACACCAATCCCCTGGCAGAATGTCGTGGATTTAAAGTCCAGGGCATTCTGCCAGGGGATTGGTGGGCGGCTTTCGGCTAGCTAGCGGCTTCCCTGTTTTTCAAGCCTTGGCGAAAGCGGTAACTATCGCCGTTCATTTCCAGCAAGTGGCAATGGTGGGTGAGTCGATCCACCAGGGCGGCAGTCATGGCGGCGTCCTTGAAGACTGTGTGCCACTCTTCAAATGGCAGGTTGGTGGTGACAATGAGGGATTTTCTCTCGTAGCGGCTGGCAAAGACTGAGAACAGTAGCTTAGCCCCGCTGTCATCCAGGGCCAGGTAGCCCAGTTCGTCAATAATGAGCAGATCCAGTTTTTTCAGTCGGGCTTCCAGGCGACTGAGCTGGTATTGAGACTGGGCTTCCAGCAAGCTATTAACCAAGTCAGCGGCGGTATAAAAGGCGACTTTCTTGCCCTGTCGACATGCTTCCAGGCCCAAGGCGGTGGCCAAATGGGTCTTGCCGGTGCCAGAATTGCCCAGCAGTACAATATTTTGAGCTTTCTCCAGATACTCACTCTGGGCGAGTTTAAGAATCAGTGGCTTATTGAGCTTGGGGATAGCGGTGAAGTCAAAGTCGCTGAGAGCTTTCTCGCCAGGGAAGCGGGCCTGTCGAATGCGCTGCTTGAGCGCATTCTGTTCCCGAGTCAGGACTTCCTGTTCAATCAGCAGTTGCAGGAACTGCTCATGGGTCAGATTACCTTCCGCTGCCTGGGAAGCGAGTTTACGGTACTGTCTGAGAATATTGGGCAAACGCAGTTTCTTGAGATGGGTTTCCAGTAAAAGTGCCTGTGGCTGGGTCATATTGGATGCTCCTGAGTAGTTTTGAGTATTGAGTGAGGTTGGGCGGTTGGACATGGACGTGTGGAAATGGCGACGACTCGGATTTTGGCGCTCTGGGAGGCAGGGGCTGTTTGTCGCTAGTCTTCAGGTGCTGGTAGCCACCGGGTTTGCGCTCCAGGACTCTGGCGTAATGTTCAAAGCGGATGGATTCTTCATATTTGCCGCTGAGCCGAGCGTGAATGGCCACTGTCTTTTCACGGGTGGTGATTTCTACTCGGTCTACAAAGGCTTTCAGCCAGACCGTTTGGTAAGCATATTCACTGGGCAACGAATAGCGGTTGGTCTCAAATTGTACGAGGGACGTCTTGCTTACTTTAAGTGGAATTACCCGGCAGCATTCCGGCGGGAATTTGGGCAGGGGAATGAAATGGCCCTGCTCGGCCTGTAAGCGCTCCTGGACGGTTTCTGAATGCCTGGCCTGGGTATGGTTTAGATACGCTTCACACCGCTTCCGCAGTAAGGCGTTGAGTTCTGTCAGACTCTCAACCTGGGGAATGGGCGTAAAGAAGTTCCGCTCCACGAATTTCACCATATTCTCTACTCGGCCCTTTTCATTGCCCCGAGCTGTCCAAAGCCGTAGCCTGAAAGGCTTACGGATATGGATACAGAATCGGCTGTCAAAGAGATAAGCACTGCGAAAGGCCACAAACCGTTCATTCTCTTCCCGATTCTTACCTTCTAACATCTTTTGCACCGCTGATTTCAGGTTGTCGTAAGTGACCGTACCAGGAACGCCACTCCAGAACTCAAAAGCATGGCGCTGACCCTGAAAAAAGGCTTCTTGCCTGGCATGCTCAAAGGCCTGTCTCTTATACACATCTCCGAGCCCACGAGACTAAGGCGAATCTCGTATGCCGTCTTCTGCTTGAAAAAAAAAA
>CABHPA010000125.1 GCA_902168245.1 Candidatus Melainabacteria bacterium | reverse complement strand
CTCATACGAAAAAGGGCTGATGACGCTGCTGAAAGCCTTTGTCCAGGTGCCTCATGCCCGGTTGGTCATCGTGGGCGATGGGCCTTTGAAAGCTGAATTGACCGGCTTTTGCGAGCAGAATGGCATGAGCAATGTCCAGTTTGAAGGCCATGTGGATCGCGACGGGGTTTCTCGCCTGATTCAAGGGGCGTTGTCCGTCATTTTGCCGTCCGAATGGTACGAGAACCAGCCGATGTCCATTATTGAAGCGTTCGCGCATGCCCGTCCCGTGATTGCCAGCCGCATTGGCGGGATTCCGGAAATGGTCTCGGACGGGTGCGGCTTTTTATTCCCGCCGGGCGATGCGGAGGCGTTAGTCGCTTTGGTGCGTCAGACGCTTGCCCAGCCCGCACAAATGGCCGATTTGGGGCGTCAAGCCCGCCAGGTTGCCCTGACTACATATCACTCGGATATTCACATGGCCCATTTGACGAGGCTTTATGCTTCAATCATGGCATCGTAATTTCAGGCTTGCGATGCTGCGATAACCATTCCCATTTTGTTTTGACACGAGATACGGATGACCCACCCACAGAATTTGCACCATTCACAAACGCGCATTGATTACTGGCAAGGGCTTATGCTGGCCTTGTGCGGCGTTTGCGTTTTGTTGCTGGTAAAAGCCGGGCTGCTGGGCGTGGCGGCGGTGGCCGTGCTGGCGGGTATGCTGCTAATCACCCCGCTTTTGATGGATCGGTTCCGGTTCTTCCTGTTTCTGTGGCTGTTTATTTCCCCAGCGTTCGATAATATGCGGGCCTTTTTGGTGGCGGGCGCCAACCCGGTGGTGTTTCTGGTGACGGGGCTGACCCTGCCGTTCGCGCTGCTGCTGTTGGCGCGGGATTTGCCCCGTGCTGCCAAGGCGCTTCCTTATTTGGGCTGGCTGCTGGCCTTTAACCTGGTGGTGTTTATCAACCTGTTCCGGCCTGAGGCGGAGCAGGGCATTCTGCTGGAAGGGCTGAAGCTGACCATTGAAATCTTCATTGTGCTGTGCGGCTTGCGGGAAATGCAGGCCGGTCGCGGCGAAGGGCTGTTCAGGGGCGTGAACCTGTTTATGATCGCCAACAGCCTGATTGCGGTTTTTCAGCGCGTTAGCGGTATTGGCATGACCTTGATTGAAGGGCTGCCCCGGGTTGGCGGCTTGGTGGGACACCCCAATTGCCTGGCCTTTGTCAATGTGCTGTATCTGCCGTTTGGGATTTACCGGGCAATGCAGGCCACTAACCGCAAAGATCGGTGGTTTTGGCTGGCAGGCGTTGGCATTAGCGCAGCGGCCCTGCTATTGACTCTCTGCAAAAACGTGATTTTCACCTGGGTGCTGCAACTGATGTGCCTGTTCCTGTTTTTGCCGAACCGGCTCAAGCTGCGGGTGGGGGTGTCCGTAGTAGTGGTGGTCGCGGTTTTCCTGGGCGCGGACGCCTTGCTGCATTTAGGTTTTATCGATCAGTTTAATGAGCGCCTGAATAACTCGGATTCGATGGTTTGGCGCTTTAAAATATGGGGTCATTTGCTTGATTCCATTGGCATCCAGGGGCTTTTGCTGGGACATGGGGTTCATTCCGCGAGGACGCTGATTCACATGATTGATTCGCGCGGGTCGGACTATGTGCATAACGCCTATTTGCAATTGCTGTTCGATTACGGCCTCAGCGGGTTGCTATACATTGCTGCGTTTTGGCAGCCAACCTGGGTGTTTGTGCGCCGGTTTCTCAGGGCCAAGCCCGCCCTGCGGTTGCGCTGGATGATGCCGTTGCTGATTCTGGCCGCCATCTGGATCAATATGGGCAGCGATAACTCGGTTTTCCTGAGGACGCCCATGAGTTACGCTTGGCTGATGCTGACGTTTTTCTACCGTCTGCCTGAGCAGCCTGGGCAGGATGAGGCCGCTACGTTCCCATGAGGGCGCTGTCATATATATCAATATGAATTTATGCAAATTATCCAAGCGAATTTTAAGAGTTTAGAAGGCTTACAGGTCTTGATTTTTCCAGTATTTAAACAACGTCTTTTACAAGAGAGATACATGAATCCCAGGCGCTTTTGCGGAATAATAAGGGCTTACTTAAAACTGTTTTTCAGTGTCTCGTCCCAAACACATTGGCAGTCTGAAACGATGGAATTCTGGAGATGATGCAATTTTCCAACGATGTCTCAAGTCGCCTTCTCAAAGGCATGAAATCGCTCGTCTTGCTGGGCGTTATTTTAGCCCTTTCAGGCATGCAAAGCGCCTTGGCGCTGGGTGAAAACCACGGGCCTAAAATAGGACTTCAATCAGGGCAGTTGATCCAGGGCGGCATTTCCACCAGTAACCGTTTAACGCCCATGTACAAGGTGGCGCCCGGCGATGTGCTGTCTTTCTCTATTCAGGAAGAGCCGGATTATGATCAGTCCGGCATTATCGTTCGGCCGGACGGGTACGCCACCATTCGCCCCATCGGGCAGGTGTTCGTGGCGGGCATGGATATTCAGCAACTCACCCGCCACCTGGAAAACAGCTTGGATAATTACATCAACGATCCCCAGGTATTCCTGAACGTTCAGGAGTTTCATACCCCAAAAATCTATCTGCTTGGTGCTGTGGCCCACCCAGGCGCGTTTCAGCCGGATTTGCATAAGCCGACCGACGCTTACGATAACCATGCCCGGCAGGGACGCCTGTTCCCCAATACGGATTGGACGGTGTCCAACCTGATTATCCGTTCCGGCGGGCTGAATTATGATGCGGACTTGAGCAACCTTCAGGTGCTAAAGGTGGATGGAACCAAGCGGAACGTGAACCTTTTCTCCCTGCTGATTGAAGGCGACCTGACCCAGGATCCGGTGTTGGAGGAGGGCGATTCCATTCAGGTGCCGCGCTTGAACGGTATGCCTTACGGCGATAACGAGTTCAAGTTGCTATGCGCGTCCGGCATTTACCCGGAAAAATTCCCGATTCGGGTGCTGGGCGAAGTTGGAAATCCCGGCCTGTTTTATGTATCTTCCGATACGCCTTATATCAATACGGCCATTGCCCTGGCGTCCGGCTACAAGCGCAACGCCGTGACCCGCGCCGTGGTGATTCACCGCAAGAGCCGCGACGAGCAGGTGGCCAAACTGGTGGTGGATCCCGAAAAAGTGGATTTGATGCTGCGCCCTAACGACGTGGTGGAAATTCGGGACGCCCAGTCCGCCAAGGTGATTCGCGGGGCGGAAACGGTGGCCCGCATGGCCGCGCCGTTCTGGTGGATTTCCAATTTCAAGTAAATGACCTGTTTCCCTGTCCCATTCCTTGTTCAACAGACGGAAAATTGCTATGGACCTGATTACTTTTGAAGAATACCTCGCAACCCTGAAAAAAGGCTGGAAAACCATCCTGGCATTTTCTGCCGGATTTTGCGCGCTGTCGTTGCTGTATTGCGTCTTTCTGTTCCAGCCGACGTTTGTTTCCCAATCCAAAATCCTGATTGAGGAAGTCTCCCCTACCACTTTTGTGGCGGACTTGGGCCGGGATAAAAAGCTGGAAACCAACAGCTACGAGAAAAACCCGATTCTCACCCAGATGGAAATTCTGTCCTCCTACGATATGGCCCAGCGGGTTTATCGTGCGCTGCACCCGGAAGCGCAGTCTGAGGATGCCTCTTTAGAGCAGCTTGCCGAGCGGCGGGAAAAGGAAATTCTCAAGCTTCAAAAGGCCATCAGCCTGAAAACCCCGCCCGCCACCGATATTATTAATCTTGCCGTAAAGGCCCACACCGCCCCCGATGCCCACCGGATCGCGCAGGCGTTCGTGGATGAATACTACGGGTACAATGTCAATTTAAACCGGCAATCCATCGCGCAGGCCAAAAAATACATTCAGCAGCAATTAGCCGATTCCGAGCGTGAATTGGCGCATACCCGCCAACGGATTCGCGACTTCCGGAAATCCAGTTCCAGCGTGGACTTGGGTATGGAGGCCAGCAACATCGTGAAGCAGGTTTCCGATCTGGAGAATTCCATTTCCAGCCTGCAAGGGCAAATGAATTACCATCGCGGGAAAGTGTCGGAATACGCCAATAAGCTGCAAGTGCGGCCCGGCAACGTGAAAAGGATTATGGACTCCGTGGCGCTGGGCCAGAATGAGAGCCTGATTAATCTGAACGCCCAGTTGAACGAGGCTGAGCAGAAATACGCGGCCATGCAGGTGCGTTACCCGGAAAGCACCAAGAAAATGCAGGTTTTTCGGGAAAATATCAACGCCATTAAAAAACAGATACGGGGCCAGATGGCCAGTACGGTTGGTAGAAACATGGACGCGTCTGATCGGATGCTGATTAAGGATTCGGTTCGAACCAAGGTGCTGAGCGATTTAATCGATAACCAGTCCGAGTTGATGTCGATTCGCGCGCAGAAGCAATCCCTGCAAAGTACCTTGCAGGCGTTGAAATCCCATCAGCAGCAAATCCCCGATCGGCAACTGACCTTATCCGGTTTGCAGGAGCAGGAGATGAATCTGGTTTCCATTGTGGGGACTTTGCATTCCAAGCTGGTGGAAGCCAGTGTGCGCGAGTCCGAAATCGTGAGCAACGTCAATATTATCCAGGCGCCCACGTTTCCGGTGGATCCCGCATTCCCGACGGGTTGGCAAGTGGTGCTGATTATGACGCTGACCGGCTCTTTGCTGGGTGCTCTCAATGTGGTGGGACGGCGTTTGCTTCGTAATCAACTGGACAGCGCCGAGGTGGTGTCGCAATTGTTGAATGCGCCGGTGCTGGGCAATCTGGCCTGGCTGCCGGATGGGTTATACCGTACGAGCTTCAGCCGTTTGCCGGATGATCGGGCGCAAGCCATGGCGTATGAAACCATCGCGACGGCGCTGCGGATTCGACAGGAAGATGAAGGGCTGAATTTAATCGGCTTTACCAGTTTGTCCAGTCAGGGCAGGCGTTCCGCTCTGGTGGCGACCTTGGCCCGCTTGCTGGCCAACTGCGATCACTCGGTTTTAGTGGTGGATGCGGATTTTCGCAATGGCAGCGTCCTGCGGGAATTTGGCATGGATCGTCAAGCAATTGGCGATTTTACCGAGTTGCTGATTAACCGCCCAACTCCTGCGGAGCGGGTGGAATCCAAATCGCTGGTGGCCTATGCGAAAGCGGCCAGCGCAACGCTGGAAAGTCTGCATTCCTATATTGAAAAAGTGCCGGATGAAAGGGCGTTGTATGTCATGAGCAGTCGACACCCGCATTCCGCCCCTTACGAGATGGCAAGCGGTAAAGCCTTGGCCAGCCTGTTGGAAAGCCTAAAAGAGGAATTCGATTTTGTGCTGGTGGATATGGACTCGATTCTGGGCGGCCCTGAACCCCTGATGACGGCCCGCGCCCTGGATGGCTTCATTGCGCTTTGCGGGGTTGAAACCTGCAAAGATGACCTGAAAGCAGCCCGCACACTTTGCGATGCGCATACGGTTAACTTGATGGGCGCAATTTTCAAGTCCCCGCGTTAACCCTGATGATAGTACTGCCCTTATGTCTGTCAGCGTAGCGGGAGCCGCCCCTCGGCAAAATATTGTCAAGGCGGCTGCCTGGACTTCGGTGGCCATAGTGCTGGTACGGGTGTTTTTCCTGGTTTCCAGCGTTGTCACGGCCCGTACTCTGACCCCGCATGACTTTGGCCTGATTGGCATTGCAGGCACCTTGTCTATGCTGATTAATACCGCCAGCGCCACCGGGATCGACAGTTACCTGATTTTTCGGCAGAACCTGAACGAGCGGGAAGTGAACACGTCGTTCACGCTCCATGCGGTGCTTTGTGGATTGTTTTCTGGCGTGGTAATGCTGGCTGGCGTAGTGGTGGCCGCCGTGTCCGGCAAGCCGGAATTGCGGGATATCCTGTTTTATTCGGGGCTGGCTTTTTTTGTGAATTCCATCGGGCGAATCCCAAGGGCTTTTCTGATTAAGGCCATGAAGCAAGACCAACTGGCGATGATCGATACCGGCGTCAATTTCTTGAACCTGGTATTGATTCTGGTGATGGCCGGGCTGGGGTTTCAATATTTGAGTTATGTCATCCCGATGATGGTGGCCCAGGCGATTTGTGCGGCATTGCTGTTTTGGCGCGCTCGCCAACCGTTCCGTCTGGATCTGGATCGCCGGGTGGTTTCCCAGGTTTTGAGTTACAGCAAGGGCTTTATGCCCCAAACCCTACTGTGTGATTTTCTGTACCAGGCGGATTATGTGGTGGGCGGGCTGTTCCTGACTTCCGCCCTGTTGGGGTATTACTATTTTGGTTTTGAAAAGGCTTTCCTGGCCGCATTGCTGATTCGCGGCATGACCGATCAGGTGTTTTTCCCCATTTTTTCAGCGGCGCAAAATCAGCCTGAGGAATTAAAAAAACAGTATTTTAAATTCAGTTCCTACCTGATGTTTGCCCTATTCCCGCTGTTTGCCCTGGGCATTTTCTTTGCGCGGGATGGGTTGCTGCTGGTGTATGGACGTCAGTGGGAAAATTCGATTGCGACGTTCCAGGCGATTCTGGGGTTTTGCCTGCTTAAAGTGATTTACGATGTTTCCCTGACGTTGCTGAATGCCACCGGGAAAACCCGGCAAGCGTTCTGGCATTTTGTGTGGGTGACGCCCCATACGTTAATCTTGTTTGCGCTGGGCGCTTTTTGGGGAGGGTTGCAAGGTCTGACGTTGGCTGCGTTGTTGTCTCACAGTCTGTCTGTCGGGCTGTTGATGTTCCGGGTTCGCGCACAGTTTGGCTGGCCGGTTTATTTGCAGGCAGGCCATGTTCTGAAACATCTGGCCTTGTTGGCCTTTCCCTGCGCTGTTATTCTGCCGCTTCAATCGGCCCTGTTGGGTTGGGGTGCGTCTGAAGCCTTGTTGATGCCCTTGCTGGGCAGCGTGTTTATCGCGGTTTACCTGCTGGCTTCCAAATTGCTGTTTCCGGAAATCCTGCAGGAGTGCAGGCAATGGGTTCTCCTGAAGTTGAAAGCCCGTTTTGCCCCGCATCCAATTGCTTGAGTTCTGAAGGTTTTGCTCTATCCTGACGGGGAGGCGGAACAGCCAATTGCATAAGTGCGGGCGGCCTGAAAGGGCACTTGTTCTGAATGCAATGTATGGTAAAATTCATGGCTTAATCGTGGGTTGCATTAGTTTGTGTGTAAAGTGTTTACAGCCCGTTTAACCGCTTTCTTGCCACCAGTCACAGGAGAACTTAAATGCAGGCGTTAAATTCCTTTTTCGGCGCAGGAGTGTTACCGCTGCCAAAGACTGTGCGACCGGAGAAGAATCCGATACATGGCGCAAGCCCGCCTGGAAGCTTGTTATTTCGGGCTACTGAAAAAGATTCCGTGCATTTCTCGGGTGGGCCGGATAAAGGCTCGGCGAATGATTCTTCTACTCCCGCTGCGCCGCGCATTTACATGGATGTTCCTCATAGAACCACTCACGGTCGAATGAGTCGATCGGCTTCGCCGCAGTTGCCGGTGAGCGAGATGGTTAGCCGAAACATGAGACCCTTTCGGGAAACCGAAGACGCCCTGGAGCATTACCGGGATATTGCGGAGCCGTATGCGAATCGACTGGCTGAGGTGGTGTCCCGGTATTATCGTAACAATGCGGTTTTGCAGGGCAATGACGATGAAATGAAGGCGAGCATTTTATCCGTCCTCAAGCGAAAACTGAAAGACCAGCAAATGGTTACGGTCGATTGTGCCGATACAAACCTGCTGGGCCTGGAGCGGTATTATAATAGCCAGCGCCCGTTGATGTATTTTTTCTCGGAAAGTGCGGATACCTTGCTGTTGCCCCGCAATAAGCCGGTTTTACTGGTTGTGGAAAATCTCAGTTCTACCGATGCTGACACGCTTCAGACACAAGAGGCGATTCAAAAAATCAAGGCGAAAAACCCTAATTTTCGTTTTTTGATTACCCAGCCAAAACCGGGATATGATTCAAGCTTTCCTGGCCATCGGTGGGGAAGGCCGCCCATGGGGAACTCCAAACCGTCGGCCCAGTTTCAGACTGAGTGGGTGAGTGACTTGAGTGTTGCGCAGTGGATTCGCGTCCTGCAAAAAGACAAGCAGGCGCAGGATATTTTGAAGCATTACGATTTTGCCTTGCCGAACAAACCGTTAGAGCTGTTTGTAAATCGGTTGCAGGAGACCAGGATGAAAGCGCTGGAGCGGGAGTTGATCCTGGCGGAACTGGATTCCCTGGCCAGTTTTGCGCGGTCGCAGCAAGGCGAGCAAGGACGTGAAATCACCGAAGAATTGGTGACGCAATATTGCGGCCGTTTCGGCCCACCGCTCGGCCCACCGCCAAAACCGCCCGCAGTCATTTCAGCCGATCCGTTCTCCCAGAAACCTTACAAAATTATCAAGCCCGGAAGCATAACAACCAGCATGGATGACGTGGTGGGCCACGAGCAGGCCAAGAAAGTGCTGGCGATGGTGCTGGAAATGGTTGAGTTTCCGGCGTTGTACGAGCATTGGAACCAGAACGATGAAGACGCCACCAACAATTATGTGTTGTTGATGGGAGAACCCGGCAACGGGAAGACCATGCTGGCTAAGGCGATTGCGGCGCTGGGCAAGGGAACCTTTATTGGCAGCACCGGCTCTAAGTTTGTGAACACGTATGTGGGCATGGGGGCTAATAACGTGCGTCAGTTGGAGGCGGAAATCAACGCCTTGCCAAAGAATGAACTAGCGGTATTGTTTATAGATGAGATTGACAGCCTTTGCGGGAAGCGGGAGTTGCAGCAAGGTGGAAGCCACGAAGATCATAAGACTCTGGGTGAGCTGTTGACCATGACCGAGGGGCTGGAATCATCTGGCAGAAAACTGTTGCTGATTGCGGCCACCAACTTGCCGGATGAACTGGACGATGCCCTGTTGAGCCGGTTCCACCATAAAATCAGCGTGACCAAACCCGATTCGGGGCAGCGCAAAGAAATTCTGCAAAAACAGATGACGCAAAAAATGCTGATGCCGGATGAGACCGTGAATCTGGACGAGATCGTGCGGCAAACCGCAGGGCTGCAAGGGCGCGACCTGAGGAACCTGATGAAGCTGGCCAAGATGAACCTGATTAACAGCATCCCCAGGGAGGAGAAGGAACGCCTGAACCAGGATCCCGAAGCGAGGAAGGCGTTTAAATTACAGCTGACCCAGAAAATCTTGAAGCAGGCGTTGGCTGAACTCAAACAGGGCTGGAAAGACGTGACCAAGCGGACTGCCATGTCGGATGAAGCAAGCAGGTCTTACTCCTAGCGGCGCGCGCTAAGCTCTACCCCTGGCCAGCTTCTGTTAGTTGCAGGCTGTTCCGCTATCCGTGCCGGAGCCGCCACTGCCGCAGATGCCGGATGAATCCGTATGGGTGGCGTCGGAAATACTGGGTGGGGCGTTGGGAATGCCCACCTGCTGCATGGCGGTGACATAGCCGTAGGAAAGATCGGTGGCGCTGCTGGTGGTGTTCCACTTTGCCAAATCGCTTAATGCCGCTATTTGCTTGGACAAATACGTCACCTGGCCTTCAACGGCAGGATCGCTAAGGGCGCCGCTGGCTTGCGCCTGCTGGTATAAATTCATGAAGGGGGCCAATTGCGGCATTGCGCTGCCAGCATCCATTGTTTTGGAGGCGTCGATGCCGACATTGTTGTTGAACCCGAATTGCGCCTGGAAATCGGCGACGGAATAGGTTTGCCCGTTGTAAGTGACGCTGCCTTGCCCTCCTTTTACGGCGTCATCCAGCGCTTTTTCGGCACCCGCCAGGTTGTGTCCGGCGTTGGCCAACTGGGTTAGCAGGTTGACCTGGTCCGGGGTCAGGTTGCCTTCTGCTTTCAGTTTCTGAATGTAGTTCTGTAGCGCGGAGGCAAGGACTTCCGTTCCCCCATTGGCCCCGGCGGTTTGAATGGTGCTGGAAATATCCGTGAGGCTGACACCGCTGGGCAGGCTGCCCGCTCCGCTCCCCCCACCCCCTTTGGCTCCGGGTTTCGGGGTGGTTGCGGCAGCGGCAAAGGCGTCTTTTTTGATTTGTTGTAATTGCACTTGCTGTTGGGTGTTGCTGACTTTCGATTTCATATGGTTGTCGAGCGCGCCGAACTGCCCGTTCAGCCCTGAACCGAAGAGGGTCAGGGCGCCTATGCTGATGCCCAGGATCAGTCCGGCTGGCAGCAGGTATTCAAAAATCGTGTTGCCTGCCTGACGCCTTTTGTTTGTTGGATGTTTCGCAAACTCGTCAATCATCAGCAGATCATTTCCCAGGGCTGCCTTTTGGGTTCTTATGGACTGGTATCGACTGGCATCAGGCAAAGCTTTAGGTTTTGAAAAGTTTTGTGAAGTCTGACGGCTTTTTTGCCTGGCGAAATCACTCAAACCATGGGGTTCGCGCACAAAATCGGGTTGAGTGGTTTTGCTTAGATACCAAATCATTTCCAATTCAAGTCCCATGCCTGGGATGAACCAAGCGAGATGTACGTGTATGCCTTCAGATTATTTCATTGCACCATCCATAGCGAACGCTTCCTACGCCGCGCAGGGACATTCATCCCGCAAGGCCAGGCCCGCCCAGGCAGTACACGGGCAGATCGCTTTTGGGGAGGGCGTATATCCCCCACCGCCGAATTACATCATACCGCCTCCTTCGGGCTGGCCCCCCGCGCCCGATGTGGTTCCGGTTTTGCCGATGGCGCCTTCCAACAGGCCGCCTCAAAAGCAGGACGGTTTCCTGGGCCAGTTGTTTACCCTGAAGGGATTGCTGTATTCCGCAGCCGTGATAGCGGCTTCGGCGGGCTTGGGCCGTCATTTCGGCGGCAAGGCGTTTCAGGCGGAATTAAAGGCTCTTAAGCAAAAAACGGGAAGCCTGGAGTCTGCGTTAAAGGCCAAACCGGCTGTCGCCAAGCCCGAAGCCCCCAAGCCGGTTGTTTCTCCCCCCAAAAAGTCGCAGGTTAGCGCCGGTATTCAGACTGATGCGCCGGTTAAGCCCGTTGTTAAGGAACAGGCGGTGCAAACGCTCCCCAGCCCAAAACCCCAAATAGGCATACCGGACTGGACCAACTTCTATCACCAGTACGAAACGACCCAGGGAGAACTGAGTTGGCAAATCCAGCGGCTTTATGAGCGCGAGGGGCGCCTGCCAAGATCTCTGGGAGACAAGGCGACTGACCTGATGAATACCACGCAGCGGTATCGGATGACGTATCATGCGGCGGAGGCCGATAAGAACCTGATTGCCGCAGTTTCAGGGCTTGGCGAGACTGCCAAAACCACTAACGCTGAGCTTGTGAATAGCAAGGAAGCGGCTGAACTCAGGGCGCGCATTCCCAGCCTGCGGCATTTTATCAGGCATACCCGCAATACGTTGCAGGAGTTTCAGACCTATCAGCAGCAAAATGGCAGCGGCTTAAGCTGGGCGTTGCGGGGCATCAGCCGGTATGACCGCGAGATCCTTCAACAGATCGAGCAAAAGTTGAATGCCTATGAAAGCACGGTGGATGAGCTTCACCAGGCTATCAGGTTGCCGTCCAAAAGTTAGATTGGCCTCAATCCGTTACGGTTGCTTTTCTGCACTCTACCGGATTGTTTTGGGTTGGCTCCATTCCGAAAAGGGATGTAAGCAGCAACTCGACAATAAAAAGCCGGGATTTTGACTCTCAAAAATGCCTTTCCATTTTTTGAATTTTATGCAAAAACTATTTGAAAATAGAGGAGGTGTAATGATTCAAAAATGCATCGGCTTGGATGTCAAATAGCTTGGATGTGAGTAGTTCCGCCTCAGCCTGGAGATGAGAAGAGGCTGGAGCTGCATGAGTAATACTTGATTCAGTATAAATCGAAGGTTTACTTCAACAGTTTCAACACAATATTCCATAAGTCATGCGATGGAAAACGGGCGCTGACAACAAGCGGAGTACCATCCTCGCATGAGCGTAACCTGTATGGTTCCTGAGATTGGAGTCTGTTCGGCTTGCTTTGCCTTTTTGGGTTTTGCCTGAAAACTTTGCAGTCTGGTCACGCTGTTTGAAATTGTTTGGTCTTATAGATACACAAAGACAGGAAGGGTGATTGATATGGCTTTTACCAAAAATATTGCTTTGTTTCTGTTGCAACTGATTCCCGATAGCAGGGTGATGAACCACCTGATCAATCAATTGAACCATTTCAGGCTTCACGGACGGTTTATGGTGAGAGGCCGCCTGAGCGATATTAACGATTATATCTTCAGCATAAAAAATTCCCCGTATAGCGCCAGCTATGGTTTCTTTATCGATAAGGAAACGGTAAAGTCCTTTGTCGCGTCCGTTTTTGGGGAGCGTTATATTATTCCGACCCTGGGTGTCTTTAGGGATGTTGCCGCTTTGTCCAGTTTCGATTATCCGACTGCCTACGTGGTAAAGCCAACCCATATGTCCCAGAAAGTTCTTTTCAAGGATGGAGGGCGTCTGACGCCCCAGGAGCTTCAGCAATGTGGGAAATGGCTTAAATATAGTTATTTTGCGCGAACTCGACAGTATAATTATCGTTTTTTGGAACCCAAAATTATTATTGAGCCGTTTGTGGGTGAAAATGGCAAGGTTCCTCCGGATTTCAAGTTTTTTGTGGTGAATGGGAAATGCCAGTTAATCCAGGTTGATTACGGTCGATTTGCAGACCGTTCCAGCGACTTTTACGATCCGGATTGGAACAAGCTGGATATTCAGATGGGATTTGGGAATTCACCTTACTATCTGAACGTGGGCGATGCTTTGGAACATATGAAGGAACTGGCTGAGAAAATAGGCGCCTGTTTTGAGTTTATACGGGTGGATCTTTATTTGACGGAGCAAGGCATCAAGTTTGGGGAGTATACTTTTACGCCTGGCCTTCGTTTTGAGCCTGCCGAACTGGGCAAGGCCATGTATACCAAAATCTTGGCTGCCAAACAGAAGCATGAGCAGCTTTGGTGCGCATCTTAGTGGCTATCTGAGAAGTGCAACAAATTGAGTGTTTAGGTCGTCTTTCCCTGTAAAGTTGGGAGGGAAGCACAATGGACACTCAAAAGCGATATACCAGTGACTTAAGCGACAAGCAGTGGCGGTATTTA